>JAFTAP010000012.1 GCA_017455525.1 Lachnospiraceae bacterium | reverse complement strand
CGGAGATGAGCTAAGAAGCGCTTTCCTTGAGCGCTTCTTAGGGCTTTATGGACATCGTCCATCTTAAAAGTCCTTCCTCTGCACAGTGACGCTGCCGTTTCTTTTTCTTGGCTTTTCCGTCTTCTGTCCGTTTGAATTAATCAGGCTTTTTTGGTTTGTTTGGTCTCTTCTTTCAAAGCTGCATTGCTGTTCAGTTTTCAAGGTGCTATTCATTACCGACAAAAGCCTTACGCACATCTCCGCTTCGCTCACGATGTGCTAAAGACGCTCGCAATCCACGCTATCGCGTTACTTGCTCGTGTCTTTTGCGTTTCAATAAAATATCCAAAAATGCCTGCAGGCAGCCATTTTATATGTTTTTTGAAACCGGCTTTTTCGCAAGTGCATCCGCTATCTTAACACCCATGCTTTGCGAAGTCAAGCGATTTTTTAAGTTTTTTTATTGAATTTTCAGAAATTTTCAGAAACGCATTCTCAGTGCTTCCTAAGCCTCTCCGGATGGACAGCATAGCGCTGTGCGGTCTCCTCGGATATAACGCCTTTTTCGAGAAGCTTCAATATACTCTCGTCCATAGATACCATGCTCTCATCCGGACTTGAATATATGATACCGTCAATCTGGTGTACCTTACCATCGCGGATCATATTCCTTATAGCCGGAGTCATGGTCATGATCTCAAAAGCCGGTACCACCCCTCCCTTAATAGTAGGAAGAAGCTGCTGTGAAATAACAGCGTGAAGCACCGACGAAAGCTGCACCGTTATCTGTCTCTGCTGATTAGCAGGGAATACATCGATGATACGGTTGATCGTGTTCGAAGCACCCATAGTATGAAGCGTCGATAACAGCAGATGTCCTGTCTCCGCTGCTGTCATTGCGACAGATATCGTCTCGAAGTCTCTCATCTCTCCAAGCAGGATGACATGCGGACACTGACGGAGCGCCGCCCTCAGTCCTGTCACGTAGCTGTCCGTGTCAACGCTTATCTCTCTCTGACTCACTATACTCTGCTCATGCCTGTGCAGATACTCGATAGGATCCTCCAGCGTTATGACATGCGCCTCCCTGGTCTTATTTATATGATCTATCATACAGGCAAGTGTAGATGACTTACCTGAGCCCGCAGGTCCCGTGACGAGAACCATGCCATTAGGCTGCTCCCCGAGATTAACTATATTAGAAGGAATACCAAAAGCAGTCGGATCGGGAAGCTCAAACGAAATGACCCTTAGCACCGCTGATACCGTACCCCTCTGCTTGTATCCGCTGACCCTGAATCTTGAAAGTCCCGGCACGGATAAGGAGAAGTCATCGTCACCGCCCTCTGTCAGCTTTGCCATATCCCTGTGCGCAAGCTCGTATATCTCACGGACATTCTGCTCGGCTTCATCAGGGGAGAGCTTGATATAACCCTCCTTCGTGATGACGCCGTTCTTATAAAATGAAACCGGACGTCCCGCTACAATGAATATATCCGAAACATTCTGCTCTACTGCCTGCTTTAAGATTTCCTCTACCATGCTGTCCTCCAAAAACTACATATCTATTATTGTACTTATGCCTAACTTGGTCCTGCGGGTCCCTCCGGCCCCTGCGGCCCTTGTGGTCCCGATGTGCTGCCTCCATCCGTCGGAGCCTCCCAGCTTGCTGTATCAGATATGACCCAGCTTATTATATCGTAGTCATCTCCCGCAGCATTAGGCGCAATAGTTACCTGCAACTCCTCCATCGCCGTGCCGAAAGGAAATGTATACGTAGTCTCAGCCTGTGGTATCTCCTGAAGAGAAGCAAGCACCCTCTCTGCTTCATTGCATGCGCCATGGTAATTCTGCGCCCGCTCTATTATTCCATCGCTCTGCTCAAGGCTGTTCTTCGCAGTCGAATAAGCTATGCCGCTGAAAGAGAACAGACAGATGCTCACGAAGACGACTATAAGCATAGGAAGCCCTATTGTCCTTGCCGTATTATCCCCCATATCACTCAGCCCCTCTTATAGCATGCTCTACTGTCAGTTCATAAACAGGCGTCTCCTCTGACGAGTCGGCATCCGCCTTCTTATAGCAGGAAATCTCGCCGGTAAAAAGCCTCCCCTGCACGGTTTCAGTCAAAACCATGCTGTAACGCCCGTCGCCATAATCCATAAGATACTTTCCGCCTGAATCCGCAGATAACCCCTTCATCTCAAGAAGTTCGTTTATTTCCTGCACCGTCTTAGCGGATCTTATTATCTCTGCCACGTCATTCGCCTCGGCAACCGCAAGGTCTCTCCCTTCCGCCTCTCTTGACAGCACATAGGCATTCCCGAAGACCGAAAGCGTCACGGCAAGCGTAAGGCTGAAGAAAATAAGAGCGAATAAAAGCTCAAGGAGCAGCATATTCCCTGATGAAAGTCTCGCCCTCTCCTTCATTTTGAGCCTCCCGCTGCAAGAGAGTCCGAGGCATCTGCGAGAGCCATGTCTTCGTCTGCTCCATCAGATGTCTCTGCCGCTCTTTCCGTAAGTCCTTTGCTCTTTATAGAAAGATATGTGTCCTCATTCTTTCCATCGGTATCCGTAAACTTCATTCTTACAAGCCTGTCAGACACGGATTCTACTTCAAGCGACTGCATAGGAAGTATCCCGCTCCCGTCTTCCGCCGTGCATGCGCCCAGCTCTGCCGTCTCTACGAAAAGCTCCCTCAGGTATCCGTCATATACATATATATATGTAATATAAGGAACCTCCTTTATCGTCTCCTCTATGGCTATAGCATCATTTCCCATGAAATCAGAGACCTTTATGCTGCCTCTCGCATCATGGTTCCTGAACTTCTCCGACACATAAGCCGCAGCAGTCTCCGTATCAAACCTGCCCTCAGCCCTCTCCACGATGCTCCTGTATATCTGCACGGAAAAAGTCACTATCCCAAGCGCCGAGAGCGTGAAGATCAGAAAAAGCAATATCGGAAAGACATCCACGATACGGTTCTTCCTTCGCATCACTCATCCTCCACTCTCGTAATCTTTACTACCGGCGGTATCTTGCTCCCCTGCACCTCATACTCCACGGAGAATAAATCCTTATCATACGTAAGCCCGTAGACTCTCTCGATATAATCAAAGGTCTTAGGGTATCTGCCCGTAGTCGCATAACAATAAACCACATCCCGCTGTATCGCCTTCTCAAGACTCTCCTGCTGGCGGTCTATATTTCCCTTCGAAGCATTGTTCACTGCGAATAAAAAGATCACGAGGATCAACGCAAAGCCTATGAGCGTGAAAGCTGTTTTACCGGGCCATTTGCTGCGTCTTCTCATATCGAAGAAACTATACCCAAAAGCGGGAACATAACGGACATCAGTATCGCACCTATCACAAGCGAAAGTACCACAATAAGCACAGGCTCTATCGTGCCGAGGGCATTGCTTATGCTCGTGTCTATCTTCTTCTGGCTAAGATCCGATATCTGCTCCATCACGACATCCGACGAGCCTGTACGGTGCCCGATAGTCATCATCCTCGCATTAACGCCCGACAGTATCCCCGACTGCTTCAATGCCTCGTCAAAGGGCGCCCCGTCGACAAGCTTCTGCTTGCAGTCATCGATCTTATCAGAAAAAACCTTGTCCTCTATGATATCATGCACCATATCAATGCCGAAATCAGGCGAGAAGCCCGACCTCAAAGCTAGCGCCAGCCCATCAGCAAATCTGCTCGTCGCTATGTCGTTCCTGAGCCTCCTGAAAAACTTGAACCTCGACAAGAAAGCAAGCCCTGCCTTCCTTCCTTTATCAGTTCTCGTACAGATAATTATGAACACAAGAAGCGCCACCAGAATGATCACGAAAACTATGGAATAACTCCTTATCCCGTCGCCTATATTGAATAAGACCCCCGCAAAGCCTGTCATCTCTGACCCCAGCTGTCTGAATACCTGACGGAACACCGGCATGACCTGAAGCAGAAGCACCAGAATGACCACAAGGATCATGCCCGCCATCACGACGGGATAAGTGACCGCCTGTCTGATGGAAAGCCTTATCTCCTCTTCCCTGTTATAATGCCTCCTTAATGCATCCATGACATTATCAAGCGTACCCGTCTCCTCGCCTATACGGGTCATCTTGACCATATACGCCGGAAACACGCCCGTCTTTTCAAAGGCCTCGTAGAGATACCCGCCATCGTCAAGATGAGCCTTTATATCAGAATAAAGCTTCTTCTCTTCCTCGGTAGCCTCGCTGTCATCCTGCATCATGTAAAGCCCTTCTATGGACGATATGCCCGCCTTAAGTATCAGCGACATCTGCCCGCAGAAGTATGCCAATTCTGTATTAGTCAAAGTCTTCATAAAGCAATACTCTCCCTTAAACTACAACAGTTTATGATACCACAATTCTAAGCTCGAAACCACATCGCTAAGAATTGCGGGAAATGTAGCACTTCCTCTTCTCGTAATCACTTAAGCGAAGCTCGAATCTGCCATCTTCATATTCTCTGAAGTCGAGATCCGGATAGAAGTTCTCTACCATTTTATTCTTTTTCGTAGGTATGTATTCGCCGACAAGCCTTGTACAGCCCCAAGATTTTGCGGATTCATATATCGCATCATACGCAAGGCTTTCGACGCCTCTTTTAAGCACGCGACAGCTCATAAGCCATGTGTCTATGAAGCAGTCTTCACCCTCTCTCTTTAGTATGATGCAGGATATTATGCCATATTCGGAGAATTTATCTTTAAGCTCAACGTATATCAGCTTCACATCAGGATCTTCTCTCATCGCAGTCAGCTCTTCCTCCGAATACCGCTTCGTGCGGAGATTGAACTGATTTGATTTATTTATAAGCTGAGCGAACCGCTTCATCTGAGTGCCATAAGGCTCTCCGATATCAGCCCTCATTTCAAGAGCCCTCAGATATTCATCATAATCTACGAAGCTCTCCATCAACTCCCTGCGCTCCGCATTCGCAGCGTAGGTTCCCGCCCGGTCGAGGTCTTCCTTCGTTATCTCTATCCATGAGAAAGCATAGCTCTCATCCACCGCCCTCGCATAATATGAAGGGTCGTCAGGCAGATCGACTACCAGCACCTCAGGAAGATATCTCCTCACTATCTCTCTTTCCGCAGGATTATCATCTACGAAGACTAAGGAATCAGTTCCTATATTCAAGATCTCCGCTATGCGCTTTATGTTCTGCACCTTATCTTCCCAGTTCGCTATGAAGCACGCTATGTCCGGGAGCTTAAGTACCATATCAGGATTCTTCTCAAAAGGCTCCTTCGCCGTATCCTCGTCATTCTTACTGCAGACGGCAAGTATGACACCCCGCTTCTTTAGTTCAAGCACATAGCTCTGGAAATATCTGTATGCCTCACCGACCGCATCATGCGGATTAAGGTTTATCCCGTCATAACCATCATCACCTACGACGCCGTCCCAGATAGTATTATCAAGATCTAATACAAGACACTTATACACATGCCCTTTAGCTACTGCTATAAGCCTTGCGAACATCCCGCAGACCATGGGCAAGGCGTCAGCGGTAAAGCCGGTCTTTGACATAAAGTAAGAAGCCTGATCAAACCATGCGCGCCTGCCTATATATGATGCAATATGCTCCATATCAACTATCGTGATCCCGCTTGGATGCTTCTCCATGAGCTTGTGATTTATGCTCCTGTAAAACTCCGCATGACTGTAGTAGACCCCGCCCTCAAGATTTCCCAATGAACGCTCTGCCGGAAGCACGATATTGGTCTGGAATATCTGACAACCGGGAAGCTTAGCCCTTATCTTATCCCATATAGCCTTAATACCCCCAAACGCCTCATCCGTTAATGAATCAAAGCTCTCTTTAGACTCCATGCATGCCGGCTTAATCTGTATGTCCCTGTGATCCATCAGCAGAAGGACTATATCCGGCATGAACTTATAAAAGGGCGAGTCATCATCCAGCACATCCATGCTTATGCCGTCATACTCTCCCTCATAAATATCAGCATTCAGCCCCATACCCATAAGAAAGGCATCCAGCATCATCGTGAAATGCTGTATGCTGTATGATCCAAGCACTGCGATCCTTGGAGTATCTCCCGGGTTGTTTTTTCTATATTTACGTATTCGTGTAGAAAGCTTCAGAAGCAGGGTAAGCTCCTGATTCATAAGATACGAGGCTTCCGCCCTTCCCGCTATGACCTTTTCATAAATCTCTGTTATATCTGCCATATCACGATTAATATATTAAACGTCAAAACGCTTTTAACGTTTTCTGCAATAGATTTTGTTCTCCGAAACCTATATGACTTTTTGCGGATGAAATTGGAAATTATACGCAAAAATCCGGCGGATACATATCGTTTCCTATATCTGCAAAGCAGGAAGCCTCTTCATCGCATCTGCTTCCTTCTCTCTCCATTCATCGACAAAGAACCATCTGCCCTCCGGATTAAGCTTCGCGAGAGCTTCCCTCTCCCTGACCGATCCCGGATGGAATAATATCTCGATATCCCGTCCCGCTTTACTTGCAATCCTTACAGCCTCTTTATATACCGGAAACACGTTTTCATAGCTCATGTGTCCCGAAAGCATGACGCCCATGAAATCATAAGGCTTCGCTTTACTGAATATATCAGGATATTTCTTAAGATTCCGTCTGGCAAAGGTATTAAGTATAGCCACCTTTACGAAATTTATAGCCTTGAAATCTTTTATTTCCTTTTTATGCCTTAGATAAAGCCCTACGTTCTCTCTTGGTATACGGATAAAGGTTACATCCATGCCATTCTCTTTTATCACATCAACTATAGCATCGAAAACCACCGGAATCATATGATAGTGACCATGACTGTCAAGCCTTAGCCTGCCATCCTTGAAATAAGGCATAAGCCTCTCGATCTGTGCCTTGAATTCTATACGAAGCTCTTTACTTAAGGTCTTACGAAGCCAGGGCAGATACGAACCTATGACAAGCTTTCCGAAGGAAATATTATAAATTCCGTTTTCATCAACAAGATGCGATATCTTCTCCTTATCCGCATTAGACCTGCCGTCTCTTAGATTCAGATGTACGGTGTAGGATATTTCATCCTCATAAGGAGCCGCAAGCTTCATGGCTTCTTCAAGTATGTCGCTGTTAGGCATGATGCTGAAGCCATTCAGCAGACCTTCTCTGTGGCAGGAGAGTATCCTCTCGCACTGTTCCATAGACATGCCATAGTCGTCTGCATGATATTCTATGGTCATTTATTCCTAAGCTCCGTGATGTATTCCTCTATCCTGCCGAGTGCTTCCTTAAGGCTCTCTATGCTGTATGCATAAGAAATCCTGACGAAGCCCTCGCCGCAGTCACCGAATGCCGTCCCCGGAACTACCGCAACCTTCTTGGCACGAAGAAGTTCCGTACAGAAATCATCCGAGGGCATCCCGAATTCCTTTATCGAAGGGAAAACATAAAAGGCTCCGTAAGGCTCGAAGCAATTAAGCTCCATACGCTCGAACTCATGTAATAAGAATCTCCGCCTCTCGTTATATGCTTCACGCATCTCCTCCACATCCCTGTCACCATGCTTCAAAGCTTCGACGGCCGCATACTGGCTGATAGTAGGAGCGCACATGATGCAGTACTGGTGAAGCTTCGTCATCTGCCCTATGATCTCCTTCGGACCACAGGCGTAACCCAGCCTCCAGCCCGTCATTGCGTAAGCCTTAGAGAAGCCGTTTATAAGTATCGTCCTCTCCTTCATGCCGGGCAGGGATGCTATCGTCACATGCTCTCCCTTATAGGTAAGCGCCGCATATATCTCATCAGACATCACGAAAATATCATGCTCTATGCAAAGCCTCGCTATCCCCTCAAGATCGCTCCTTTCCATGATTGCTCCCGTGGGGTTATTCGGAAAAGGAAGGATAAGTATCTTAGTCCTGGGAGTGATCGCTTCTTCAAGCTCACTGGCCGTAAGCCTGAACTCATTTTCTTCCTTAAGGCTTAGTATCACCGGCTCACCGCCCGCCATTATCGTACATGGGACATATGACACGTATGAAGGCTCAGGTATTATGACCTCATCCCCCGGCTCAAGCATCGCCCGAAGTCCTATATCTATCGCCTCGGAGCCTCCCACGGTGATAAGGGTCTCAGTAGCGGGATCATAATCTGCATTGTAATGACTTCTCGTAAAGCGGCATATCTCAGACCGAAGCTCCATAAGTCCCGAATTAGAAGTGTAAAAAGTCTGGCCTCTTTCAAGAGAATAAATTCCCTCGTCCCTTATATGCCAGGGCGTATCAAAGTCCGGCTCGCCGACGCCTAACGATATGGCGTCAGGCATCTCGCTTACGATATCGAAGAACTTCCTTATGCCGGAAGACTTCATACCTGAGACTCTCTTTGCTATGGGATCCCTCATGGCGTCACCAGCATCCTTTCATCCTCATGCTTCTTCGCAAGCACGGTTCCGCCCTGTTTATATTTCCTCATAATGAAATGGGTAGCGCATGACAGCACAGATTCGAGAGCCGACAGCTTATTCGTTACGAACTGTGACACCTCTTTTAGAGACTTGCCGTCCATTATGACCATAAGGTCAAAGCCACCAGATATCAGATACACGCTGTCAACCTCAGGATACTTGTATATGCGCTCTGCTATGGAATCAAAGCCCTGTCCCCGCTGTGGCGTGACCCTGACCTCTATGAGCGCTGTCACCCTCTCGTCGTCCGTCTTATCCCAGTCAATAAGGGTCTGGTAGCCACATATTATGCCTTCCTTTTCCATATCGGACATCGCATTCGCTATGTCGGTGGCATCAATCCCAAGCCTTACGCCAAGCTCATTAAGATCAACCCTGCCGTCATGCTCAATGGCTTTTAATATGCTCATCCTCATTTCCTTTATGTCCTTCTCGCTCATAGCATCTTCCTCCTGAATCACGAAACCTTAGGCTAGCTCCTTAGATAGCTCTCTCTGTCTCCGTTAATTACCCTGCATACCTTATCTCTTGTCATATATCCTACTACTGATATATCTTCCCTAAGATGATACTCCGATCTCGGACGCACGATATATATCTCTCCGTCCATAGGCTGTTCATAAGGGTTTATATCCTCTCTGTTACAAAGATCAATAAAACCTTGCTTTAAGGGTATCCGCCTGATATCTATGGCCATTCCCAGTCCTGTCTCAAGCGACAGCCTCCACAGGCTTTCGTTTATTCCTTCCTTAAGAGACATAAGAGCCTTTATTTTATCAGGCTTATCTCCCATTATGATAAGGTCTTCACGGCAGACCTCATCATAATATGTGCCCCTATAATCCTCAGGATCTATATGCTTCCGCATATATCAGTCCGGCGGATTCTCAACCGTCGTCTGCTCTGTTTCCGGACTCTCCGCCGCCTCTGCCAAAGCTGCAAGTACCTCGGGCGTAAGCGTCGTATCTGTAGTGGGAGCAGGCGCTATCTGTCCTGATGCTATCGCCTGGCAGTAATCTATATCCTGAGTAGCTATCGCTGATTCTAATATTGCCTTTACATTCGGATCGTCTGTAGCAGTGCCAACAGTTAAGGTCGCAGGAACCGCTTGATAGGTGCTGGAGTTCACCTTTGTCCTCTCCGTCTCTACGCCATCTATCTTCACTATCTTATATAACTCCGACCTGTAACCTATATGAGCCGCCTGTTTCCTCGTTGAGCCTGCCGCTAGCGAGCTATCCGCAACTACCTTGCCCCCGGTAGGTTCTATCTCCTCTAAATCCACGCTTTCAAACTCTAATGTCCTGTTGGAAGGCCTTGTCTCCACGCCGTATATCGTAAAGGTTATTGTCTTATCGGGAGTCGTATAACCGTCAATGTATATGGGCGTATCCATATTATTGGTGAACTTGAAGTCCTTTATTCCCTCGGCTATCGCCGCATCACCCGAATGATCGACATAGTTCACGACCATCGAGTGATTATATCTTTCATCGACCTGAAGCTCCGCCCGAAGCACTGCCTGATAAAGCGTAGTCGAGACCTGACATATGCCACCACCGAAGGACTCCACGACCTGCCCGTTCAAATAGCTTCCCGCAAGCGCATAGCCATTCTCCTCCGTCATCGGGCTTATAGTATCTGATACAGATATCTGCTCTCCGGGATATAACAATGTCCCGTTTATAAGCCTGCATCCGTTCGTAACGTTAGTCACCCTGTCCTTGCCGGAGCTGTAAAATCTCGTCGTGAACTGCCCTAAAATATCAGTAAGGCTTCTTAGCGTCTCCGTATCACCCTTAGGCTTTGTCACCTCTACTGCCAGGTCTATCGTAGCGGACTCACCTGTGTAATCATCCGAAAAATAAGATACTATCTTATTTACTGAACTATCTATATTTACCGCTTGTCCGTCATGTCCCGGAGTGATATCGAAGTTCCCGTTGTTCCTCGACATCAGAGCATCCTGTGCTTCTACATCATATTTCTTACAGTCAGAAGCTATCACGCTCCTTACCTTCTTCTCATCCACGCTAAGCTCAACAGGATATATCTTACTCGTCCTTTTCAGGTCTGACAGCTCCTTGAAGCGCTTTATGACATTCCCTGTCTGGCCAAGAGACAGGGCATCGGTTATTATGCCTGTATTCTCCCAGTGCAATCCGAAAGATGAGACCGGAACCGTGACCTGATTACCCGACACGCAGTTCAAGGTTATCTGAGCATCCCCTAACGATGTGACATAGTTATTCACCGCCGTCATCGCTTCTGTCTCGCTAAGTCCCGATAAATCTACAGAACCTGCATAGACTCCTTCATTTATAGTGCCTCCAGATTTTCCGGCAGATTTGTCAGGCACGCTGCATCCGATTCCATCCGAAGCGTCAGCAGACACGCTTTCTGACGAATCCTTGGTCCTGTCCGTCTGTTCGGTAACAGAAGATGACTCGCTCACTCCGCCCGATCCTGCATGTATCGCCGTATCAAGCACCGACATAGCATACACAGGCGACGATGTCGTCACAGCAAGCATCCCCGCCAATACAAAAGAATAAATCCTTTTCTTCACTTTCTCGCCTATCATATTACCTGTCCGTTCCTAAATCTTCGTCTATCCTCTGTCCTGTGCTCCCCTTGCGGTTTGCCCTTCTCTGCTCTATACTTATACCTTATGAGTCGCTCAGGGAAAGCGTCTCATAACCCGCTTTCAGCGGGTACGCACCTACAGTGCTAGGAAAGAAATTGCCGATGCAATTTCAAAACCTATGCATAGGCAATCAGGCTGATTATAAGAGGCACGAGCACCATAGTCGCTACGACTACTATGATTGTTATACCGACCTTTTTTTTGTTACGGTTACCTTGAAACATTTGAAAAAACATATTTATACCTCGTATAATAAAAAATTATAATGCATTTTACAGTTCCTATAATCTTAATCGTATTTTGTGTGGTTTTCAAGTTAATTGTGAACAGAAAACCAAAAAGCAATCCCGATGCCGAGTTTCTTGAACGGGAAAGACGGGCGAACCTCACTCCCCGTAAGGACATCTCCGGTCTTCCTTATATTCATGTCCCTGTTTCAGAGCTTCCTCTTGACGTACCCACAAACCGCGAGGAAATTAAGGAGCGTCAGGAAACCATACGCTCTATGGCGGATAAGCAGGTGCTGAACCTTACCGGTCGGACAAATACTGAGCTCAAGCTTGAATACGGAGCGCCTAATATAAATATCCTTTCTGCCGCCGACGCCAACTATACGAAGCTCGTGCAAGCCATATCCTATCTTGCGGGCGACTATATGGATAACCAGCATATCCTTGAAGCAAAGAAGCTCTTGGAATACGGCATATCCATAGGCACCGACTCCAAGAGGAATTACCTCATGCTCGCCTCCATCTATAAAGAAGAAGGACAGCCGGAGAAGATATCTGAGCTCATAGAGCAGGCCCATGAAATGGACTCGCTGCTAAAGGACAGCATCGTATCCTCTCTTGAAAGTCTGATGAATAGTTAAAACCTCTTTATCTCGTCGTCGTCCGTAGAGGACTTATCAATATCCCTTATCTCCACATAGTAGGAGTAGCTTTCGTTCACCCTTACAGAAACCCTGTCGCCTACCTTATGTCCCATTATGGCTTTTCCTATAGGCGATTCGTTGCTTATGCGGTTTTCAAGCGAATTGCCTCTTATAGAGGTAACGACCTTATATGTCTGCTCCTCGTCGTCTTCCTCAAAATACAAGGTCACGGTATTATTTATACCGACCTCGTCATCGGCAGAGCTGTCGGATATTACCCTTGCGGTCTTAAGCATCCGCTCCAGATACCTGATCCTGCCCTCGTTTTCGTTCTTCGCCTTCTTTGCGGCGTAATATTCGAAATTCTCGGAGAGGTCGCCCTGTGCCCTTGCTTCCTGAACCTCGCCTATGAGCTTCGGCCGGATCACAAGCTTTCTCTCCTCTATCTCCGCTTCGATCTTCTCTACGTCTGACTTGGTTAACTGTGCCCTTCCCGTATTCATCCTGCCTTATGCTTTTCCCTGCTTCTTTAATACTTCAACGGTAGACAGCGCTATGGACATCTCCTCATCCGTAGGTATCGTGTAAACCTTTACTCTTGAATCCGCCTTTGAGATAAGCCTTGCTCCCTTGCCATTCTCATTCGCTGCATCATCAATCTCTACGCCAAGCCCCTTAAGCCTGTCGCAGACATGCTTCCTTAAGGAAGCTGAATTCTCGCCTATGCCTGCCGTGAACGTGATAGCGTCGGCTCCGCCAAGCGCCGCCATATAAGCGCCTATATACTTAACTATTACATAGATATAGGTATCGTAAGCCCTTATCGCCGCCTTATCACCCTTCTTATATGCATCTCTTATATCCCTCATATCAGATGACATATAGCCTGACAAACCATATACGCCAGACTCGAAGTTAAGGGCGTGCATGACATCATCAAGACTTTTGCCCGTCTTTTCCACGAGGGCATGGACTATCTCCGGATCGAGCGACCCGCACCTGGTTCCCATTATGATGCCGTCAAGCGGCGTATATCCCATAGAGGTATCTATCGACTTGCCTCCGTCCACTGCCGTGATCGACGCCCCGTTTCCAAGGTGGCAGACTATCGTCTTCACATCCTTTATATCCTTGCCCATGATAGCGGCGGTCTCTTTAGACACGTACTCATGGCTCATGCCATGGAAGCCGAACTTCCTTATGCCGTATTTCTCATAGTATTCATACGGTATGCCGTAGAGATACGCTTCCTCAGGCAAGGTCTGGTGGAAAGCGGTATCGAATACTCCTACCATCGCAGTATCGGGCATGACCTTACGGCAGGACTTTATTCCCTGAATATTAGCGGGATTGTGCAAGGGCGCAAGGTCGCTGCATTCCTCTATGACCTTCATCACCTCCTCAGTGATATATGT
Source organism: Lachnospiraceae bacterium (assembly GCA_017455525.1). Lineage (GTDB taxonomy): Bacteria > Bacillota > Clostridia > Lachnospirales > Lachnospiraceae > NK4A144. The sequence continues at coordinate 13,648 of JAFTAP010000012.1, read as the reverse complement.
CGCCTCCGTGAACTTATCTCCGCCATGTACTATCCTGTGTCCCACGGCTTTAATCTCCGATACATCCTTAACCACTCCGCTATCCGGATCCGTTATGGCTTTAATAAGAGCATCAACCGCCACATTATGATCAGGGAACTCGATATCCTTCTCATAACCCTTATCGGAACCTATGACATCATACTTGAAATGTCCTCCGCCTATACCTATCCTCTCGCACAGACCCTTACAGATGACAGACTTATCGTCGGTCTCTATAAGCCTGTACTTTAATGATGATGAGCCACAGTTGATTACCAGTACCTTCATTTGAATAACTCCTCCTAAATTTTTAAGTATTTTACATACACGTCTGAACGTGTATCACATCAATCTCTCGACAAGAACTATTTCCGTCTTCCCTGCGTCAAGCTTTCCAAGCGTCGCCTGAACGTCTATTATTCTCTGATTCGACGATCCCCGGAATTTCAGCATTATATTCTTCTCTTCTATATGAAACTCCCCGTCCACGAGCACATCCGTGCATCGCAGGATAGGCATCGTATCCTCCGCATGACAGCGTTTATTATCCGGATTTAAAAGCTCCTCTATCTTATATCCCGAATAAATCCATACGCTCCGCTTCGGCGTCTCTTTCTTAACCCGCTCTACGAGCCGTCTGACCTCTGCCTGATTTGCCGGCTCCATAGGCTCACCGCCAAGTATCGTAAGCCCTCGTATGTAGTCGGGGCGAAGCGTATCTATGATGAAGTCCTCCGTCTCTTTAGTATACGGCTTGCCGAAAGTGAAATCCCATGTCTCGGGATTGAAGCATTCTCTGCAGTGATGCGTGCATCCCGAAACAAAAAGGGAAGTCCTGCAGCCTTCCCCGTTTGCTATGTCGCACTCAAAAATCTGTCCGAAATTCATATGTCCGGTTTAAGGCTTAGATCATACAGGTCTTTGGCCTGCTGCAAACTCGCCCTCTATCACAGCGGTTGACATGTGCAGGACTCTCTCCTGTATCTCCTGCGTGCGTCCCTGATTCCAGAAATTAGTGCCAATGTAGCCACAGGTCCTCCTTGCGACATTCATACGGTTCTGATCCTCGTTGCCGCATGAAGGGCATCTCCACACTAGCTTACCGTGAGGATCGGTCACTATTTGTATCTCTCCGTCATATCCGCAGACCTGACAGTAATCGCTCTTGGTATTAAGCTCCGCATACATGATATGATCATATATGAACTGCATGACGGAAAGCACTGCGTCTATATTATCCGTCATCTTCGGAACCTCTACGTAAGAGATGGCTCCGCCCGGTGACAGCGCCTGGAAATCAGACTCAAACGCAAGCTTCTTGAAAGCGTCTATCTTCTCTCGTACGTTCACATGATAAGAATTAGTGATGTAATTATGATCGGTAACATCCTTTATCTTGCCGAAGCGCTTCTGCAGGCACTTCGCAAACTTATAAGTGGTGCTCTCCAATGGAGTGCCGTATACGGAATAGTCTATATTCTCCGCAGCTTTCCACTCTGCGCACTTGTCGTTGAGCCTCTGCATTACCTGAAGGGCAAATGGTCTTGCCTCCTCGTCGGTATGACTCTTGCCTGTCATGTATTTGCACATCTCATAAAGCCCTGCATAGCCCAAAGAGATCGTGGAATAACCATTATAAAGAAGCTTGTCTATCTTCTCACCCTTCTGAAGCCTTGCGATAGCACCATGCTGCCAGAGGATCGGAGCGACATCAGAGGTCGTGCCGAGAAGCCTCTCGTGCCTGCACCTTAACGCCCTGTGGCAAAGCTCAAGCCTGTCATCGAGAAGTCTCCAGAACCTGTCCATATCCCTGTTACTGGAACAGGCTACATCTACGAGATTTATCGTTACCACGCCCTGGTTGAACCTGCCGTAATACTTATGCTTCTCGCCCTCCGGCGTAAATCTGTCAACAGTCAGGAAGGATCGGCAGCCCATGCAGGGATACACGTCCCCCTGCTTATATTCACGCATCTTCTTGGCGGAAATATAGTCGGGAACCATACGTCTCGCCGTACACTCCGCCGCAAGCTGCGTCAGATGCCAGTATTTCGTGCCCTCTCTTACATTGTCCTCGTCAAGCACATAAATAAGCTTCGGGAAGGCAGGCGTGATATATACGCCCTTCTCATTCTTGACTCCCTCTATGCGCTGCTTAAGCATCTCCTCTATGACCATAGCAAGGTCATCCCTTAACTGTCCCTCAGGAACCTCGTCCAGACACATAAATACCGTGATGAAGGGTGCCTGTCCGTTAGTCGTCATGAGGGTCGTGACCTGATACTGCATGGTCTGAACGCCATGCTTTATCTCTATCCGGGTACGCCTCTCGGCTATGGCATTGATACGCTCCTCATCCACGAGAATATCATTCTCCAGCATCTCCTCGCGGACTTCTTTTCGGAACTTCTGCCTTGACACATCTACAAAAGGCGCAAGGTGAGACAAGGTTATCGACTGTCCGCCATACTGCGAGGACGCTATCTGCGCTATGCACTGGGTAGCTATATTGCAAGCCGTAGAAAAGCTCTTCGGCTTCTCTATCATCGTATCTGATATTACCGTACCATGCTGGAGCATGTCATCAAGATTAACCAGGCAGCAATTATACATATGCTGCACGAAGTAGTCACTGTCATGGAAATGTATGATGCCCGCCCTGTGAGCCTCTACGACATCCTTCGGCAGAAGCACACGGCTCGTAAGGTCACGGGACACCTCGCCGGCCATGTAGTCTCTCTGCACGGATACTACCATAGGGTTCTTATTTGAATTCTCCTCCTTGACCTCCTCGTTGTCATACTCCACGAGGGTTAATATCTTATCATCCGTCGTGTTGCTCTTCCTTGCAAGCTCACGGCTGTATCTATATATAGTATAAACTGTCGCTACCTTAAAAGCTCCCTCCTGCTGTATCGCCTCGATGACATAGTCCTGGATCTCCTCGACGCCCGCTTCGTGGTCTAGATCCTTCAGCTTCAGACGTACCTTCTCCTCAATCACCGTTACCTGTGAATCAAGCAGGCGGTCTCTCTCCCTGACTTCGTTATTAGCTTTCTTTACCGCCTCGATGATCTTGTCCGCATCATAAGTGACTTCCTTGCCATTCCTCTTGATGATGTTCATTACAGGACTCCCCCCTTACAAACTCTCCCTCGTCTAGTATATCATAGATATCTCTCAGTGTGGGCTTGGTTTACATATAATCCCGCTATTAGTGCGAATTAAAGACCATACGGGTTTCGTATGGCCTTAGTGAACGGCACTTAACCGCCATATTTAGTAAGCCAAAACTTGTTTACCACAACATGTAGATATATATTACCCCTCATTCTCCATCTTGTAAAGGGTTTAAAATGTATACAATTAAAGACATTTCGCAAACATCGAAATATCAAAGGTTAGGGGATAAAAAAATTTTTTAACCCGCCTTTTTTCGCCCTGTCTGGAAGGACAGAGCCGTGTCAGCCAGCATTATCACGTCACCGTCAGCTATTTCCATGGTCTCATTCGCATCCATCAATTTACCGTTGACCGCCGTTCCATTTAAGGAATTAAGATCTGACAGATAATATTTTCCATCCTGCTCCTTTATCATAGCATGGATACGGCTTATGCCTTCACCTTCTATAACCTCATCTACCCTCGTTTTCATCTTCCCCATAAGGAAGGGAAACTGCCGTATCACTATATGTCTGCCATCGTCATACCGTAATACAGGCATAGAAGATGTACCACCGAAAAGCTTGGGCTTTTTTAAGAGCACGGTTTTCTCGCTCTCCGTATCATCATTCTTATAGTTTTCATATTCCATATATTCTATCTCATCCTCCGGCTCGCTCTTATAAGCCGAAACGGTCTCATCTTCTACTATTGTCCGAGGCTTGTCTTCTTCCTTAACCGTCTTCCCGCCGAAGACACACATCGCACCGATAAGGACTAATGCGAATACCACGGCTATGCTTACTCCGGCTATTATATATTCTTCATCAGTTAGCGTTATCGGAAGCAGCGACGGATCGAGCACGAATGCGATATAAACCGCTGTCACGGCGATAATAAGACCCATGCATATATACGCAAGCTTTATCTTACTTATATGCTTCTTATCTTTATCGTCATTCTCAAAAAAGGGCTTCATCTCATCCGCTATGCCCTCTTTTAAGTCCCAGTAATCATCCGGACCTATCGGCGGTATCCTGTAGCTGTCCTCTATATTTATTCTTTCCTGCTTTGCGTCATGACGTTTATTCATATGCTCTCCTATATTCGGAAGGATGTAGCCGTTTTCCGTCATTTCAAGATATTCATAGGCCATAGCAGCCGCATCTCTGTCGTCACTATCCACATGCTCAGTAAGGAATTCCGCAAGCGATTTAATTCCATGTTCCTCATCTGGTATCAGCCCCGGCACGTATATGAATGAGGGCTCAAGTGTATCAGGCGACAGCCATACATCAGACGGCGCGAATATAACCTCATCCGGCGAGAGCAGATACCTTTCAAGCTCCGTAAGAAATCCCGAAAGCCCCCGAAGTATCGTGCTTATTTCATCCTTCTTCATGCTTCTGTTCGAAAAAAGCGCCCCAAGACTTACCTTGCCCTGTATGTCATAGTAATAATAGGAATATCCGTCTATGCTCTGCGGCGTCATCCTTGCAAGATGAGCGATGTCATTTCTTACTATCATCTTTTCATGAAGTCCCGCCGCATCATTCCTCTCATTCTTCACGACCATGTAATTCTTAAGACCGTTCCTTTTGTACGTTATCTGCATATCCCCTCCTGTCCGTCAGTCAAACTTCCCATCGCATTGGGTATCTGACAAACATTTTTACTTCGTGACCCTCTTTATAACATTGCCTGCGCTTCTGCACCGGCGTATGAATTCGATCGCATCCTTCTGTGACGCTCTGCCCTCGCCCTTTACGGCTATGTATTCCGTTCCTGCTATGTTCATGAATAATATCCCCTGCGGTATCCTGAGAGTCCCGCTGTAAGATACCGTTACCTCCTTCCCCGATACGCTTACATCCGTCTGCAATCCCTCCGTCATAAGCAAAAGCCCTTCTATATTGTATTCCGCCGCTTTCCTTGCTTCTGCAGCCATATCGGATATACTGGTTCTTACCAGGCTCCCCTTAAGCGCCGCCTGATATGCGCAGCTTTTCATAACAGCCCTGTCGTGCAAGAAAAACGAAATATAGATGATAAAAACAATGACGCCCATAATAAAAGGAAAAATAAGTGAAGCCTCTATCGTATATGATGCCTTAAGCCTTGTTCTCATATAAACCTCCATTCTGCCATAAGGCAGCAAAGTTCACGCTATGGCTCCTATCTGCTGCAGCACGCATCCCGCAAGCAGAAACGGCATAAAAGGCAGCGCAGTATCCCTGTTCCCCCGACGGATGATAAGCAGCACTATGGAAAAAGCCGCAGTGATCATCATAGCGTAAAGCACGACAAGCGCCGATCCGCTTCCTCCCAGATAAATCCCGATAACAAGTATGGCAAGCGCATCCCCCATCCCAAGCTTTCCGCCCGATATGAGAGCTACGCCAATAAAAACTGCGCCTAAGATCACGCCGAATAATTCATCAACTATGCCGCCCGATAAATATGTACCGGTAGCAATATACGCCATTATTCCTACCGCACCGGATATGGCGAAGATCACCGCAGGCACAGTCCTGCTTTTTATGTCAAAAACCGTGCTTATAATAAGGAATATAAATAATGCCGCTTCCTTCATATATGTCCTTTCTTAAATAAAAGTCCGTTTATATCCGTTCCAACCCGTTCAGATGCCGATCACTGCTTTCCTAACAACCCACTCTACTTCCCACATTCACTGCACGGCGGAAGTCCTACCCGAGACAAGGGAACCTCACGTATCGTCCTTTTCAATGCACCGCAGGACAACGTCGAGTGATATCTGTTGCCATCATCCGTTACATATACCGTAGCGGGATTTCCTCCATGCGAGTGACAGCAGTATTCACAGGCATAATACTTCGAGCCGTCGTTTGCTCTCTCCTTTGACACATCATTAAAGTTCACTGACCTGATATTAAAGTTAAGATGCGAGCATCCAAGCGACCTGTGATATACCGAGCCATGCTCCGTAACATATACCATCTCTTCCGAGTCAGCATCATCGCTTACTCCATGCTTCGTATTGTCATAGCCTGTAAACGCCCTGACCCTGACCCTGTCAACCGCGTATGGATCGTATGCTCCGAGGAAATCAAAGGGCACGTCGATATTGTATCTCTTCACAAGGTCTATGATGTCATCCCCGCCGTTTATGATATCTATGGCATCTCCCAGCGCCGACCCGTCTGTGACGGACTCCCCTATGTAGGCATACTTCGCATATTTATACGCCTGCTCTGCCAGCTTTTCCGTATTCGCTGATGAGGTGCGCACCGCATCGGTCAGATACATGACAGACAGCATGGCAAAGAGGAATATGGGCAGAACCAGAGCCGTCTCTACAGTAATGTTCCCGGAAAGGGGTCTCCCTGATTTTGAAAGGAGGTTGAATGGACATTTTTTTGATATCTCTTTTTTTCGCAATGTGTTTATTTTTTTCATTATCTGACTTTCCTACATAAAATTAGGGTTACAGCCAAACTTTTGTTATGCTGGTCCTAAGGCATCCACCAGGCTTCGCCTGGTACCCCTTAGGACAAAGGAGACCCCTTTCCGAAAACACTACTAGAAATCGCTTTGATAGCTCATCTTCCTGTCAATGGTAAGCCCGTATCTTCCCCTGCTCGTCATAGTCGCAGTCATGCTCACGTATTCCACGCAGCCATCCATACGGAAGCTTTTATTTCCATCGGTCTGTCTTAAGTTCATTTCTATGATGTCCATCGCCCTCATACATTTCGTCGTCTTATTCTCCGCAAAGAGAAAAACCCTTAGATAATCCTCATACGAAAACCCGCTGCCCTTCTGCCCTGTAGGTCTTGCATTCGCCTTTATAGCGATAAGCCCCCATAGTGGCATCTTCCAGTCCTCCCTATTTTTCATAAGGGGCACCCGCTCTCCCGCAAGCAGCCTCACTACATCAGATACGCTTTCACCATAAGCCCACGCAAGAAGGATAAGGTCAGTCAGAGCATCCGTCATATCAGGCATAAAAAGCAGGGCACATATTATAAGAGCTATAACCTTAACACTCTCCCTCTTTTCCGAATCGGTAAATATATAGAGCGCATCCGCACCATATCTAAGCAGCATTAACTTCTCAACGGCTTCCCGAAGGTTCGCTTTATCGGTATTCCTTCCATACAGTATGTATTCCAGCTCATAGTCCGCTCCGCCGTCCGTATTCTCGTCCGTATAAGAATCGCATTTATCCATCAGGTACTCATCAAACATAAGCTCTGATAAAGTGCTTTCCGTATCCAACGTGCCGCCGTGCAGCCCCGTACCCTTATTTATGCTCCTGTGCGAGATAAGAGTCGCTGCATCTATAGTCTTTCCCGATACGCCCTTTGTGTTCATTACATGACGCAGTATGCCTTCCCTGTCGTCAAATGCGTTTCTTGCAGGATTCTCCGACACTTTATAGTCAAGACCGTTAAGCTTCTCCTCTAGCTCTGCCCGGTATTCATCAGGACGCTCATCCTCTATGCCGCTTCCGTCATAGTCAGATATAAGGTTCCTTGTCTTTTCCGCAAGCGCTTTCGCCATGCTAACTCCGTGCATATCCTCAAAGGCCTGTATAGCCTGTCTCTTAAAGACTCTCCCCGCTGCGTCAGACGCATACGAGGCTTCCACTATATCCAGAGAATCAAGCCGCAGCGCTGTAAAATCCGCAGGGCTTATAAGTGACAGCGTACCCTTCGACGGGTCAATGTTATAGCTTATATAGTCCTCCATATGCTCCTTTAATTCACCAAGCGACGGCGAACCTCCGCCATAAGAGGTGTCGATGAAATACAGGTCGTACCGGTCAAGAAGCTCCCTGTTATACTCGGCAAATACGGATTCAAGCGACATGTCCGTCGCCAGCTCACATTTCATTCTTGATGCCGCATAAGCAGCGCTTTCCGTCATACCCATTATCACCGAGAGCATGATAGTCAGTATAAGACTTAAAAAGACCGTTATCGTACCGTCATACCTGTATCTCATCTTCCCTCCTTCGCAAGTGTGAGCCTTATGAGACTAAACCTGCTTTGCTTTGTTGTTTATGGTCTTGAAAATACTGTTTACCAGATCGGTCAGCTGCGACTTAAAGATCAGGACCAGCCCGATGAGAACCACCAGGATCAAGATCATTTCGACAGTCCCTATGCCGTCTTCTTCACTGATAAATCTTTTCAATGATACCAGCATGGCCTTTTCCTCCTTTCTGCATACTATTATGCCATATTTATGCACAGGCACAGCCCTTATGCCATGCCGGACATATCTTATTTTCCCGTCCGACTTTCAAGTGATGTGTGTATAAACACACATCACTCGAACACCTATACAGAGAATGACATGAACGCAGGGACTATTATCACGATCATCACTACGGAGAGCATCATCGCCATAGGAAGCAGCAGCTTGGTCCCGGCTTCCTCGCCCCGCTTTCTGGCATTCGCCTTCCTCTCCTCGAAAGCGTCATGTACCTCTTTTTCCATCTCGGCAAGAAGCCCTGCGCTTCCCTTCTTTATGTTCTGTGAAAACAACGCCCCAAGCTTCGTATATCTCCTGACCGCGCATCTCTTTCCGAAGTCAAGATACGCCTCGTATTCGCTGACCCCGCTTCTCATGCGGTATACGGTTATAAGCATTTCCTCCATGGCAAAAGATTTCCTTCCATAAGTGCGGTTTTTGTAGTCTATAGCGACCTTCTCAAATGCCGCCCGAAGCGTAAGTCCCGCCCCTATAAGCAGCGTGAGCTTGCTCACGATCTCCGGATAATCAAGCAGCATTTCCCGCTCTCTTTTTGCGACCTCTGCCTTTAAGTCCCTGTCCCTTCCCGTATATAGCGCAAATGCGGCAAAGCATGATATCAGCAATATATATATCCATGTGTGAGGCAAAGAGCTTTCATAAGAAAGCCTGTATCCGTCCACATTATCGGGAAGCGTCTGCGCATTGCCGCTTGCGGAAGCCATCGCATGCTCGCTTATTGATATATCTATATCATGTGAAAGCTTATCCTCTGCCTCCCTGTACTTCGGAAAGACCTTTACATAGAATACGTGATCCTCTTCCATCTCTCCATATGAAAGCTCCGCCGTAAGCTTCACTTCCCTTCCTGCCTCGTCATGGAATTCATCCTGTATATGACCCGCGCTGTCAAGCACGTCATAGTCACTTATAAGCCACTCTATAAGCACGGGGTAACGCTCCGATTCCTTTGGCAATGTAAGATCATGGTCGACATGATCCACGGTCTTATTCTCTCCTAATACCGCTGCTTCGAGCGAATCAGCCACTTCTCCGAATATCCGCCTTACCTCATCCTCCGTATACTGCCTCTCGTCTACCGTTATCGTCTTCTCCCTCTGGAAAAGCTCGCCGTCCTTATATAAGTCGAGCGTCACCTTCTTCTCTCCGTCGCCGTAATCATTCCTCTCTATCGCACCGTTTTCTATCGTCTCCTTCTGCCTTATATCCACGATAAGGACGACTGCCGACAGGACTATTCCTAAAACCACTATAGCTATCGCCCAGCCAAGCTTCTTTATAAAGTAGTCCTGCGTAAGCTTCGCACCTGACTCTCCGGGATGCATGAGCATCTGCTTCTCCCGCACGTATTCTGTTTCTTTCGGCGTAAAATACTTAAGAAGCTTCTCCGCCAGTATGTAAAATATTTTCATGCTCAGACCTCTATATCTATGATCCTTTCCGCTATCAGCACGCCGGCTGCATATATGATGAGCGCCGCCGTCATAAGCGCCTGACCCGCCAGATTGTGATAAAGTATCGAAATAAAATCCGACGAGCCCGTCTGAAGATACAGCAGTATGCCGAAGGGCACCGCCTCCATCACTCTTAACTCAAGCCGCCTTGCGCTCATAGAAGTCTCTATTTCCCTCTTAACTTCTATCTTCTCGCTGATATTAGACGCCGCTCTTTTTATTATCTTCGTCATGTCGCCGCCTATCCGCTTCGCTGATTCAAATACCGCAGCGAAGTCGCCTATATCCTCAATCCCGCTTCTTCGTCCGAAGTCTCTTATTATGTATTCTATCTGCTCGTTGTCCCTCAGCTTCATGACTATCCTGTGATACTCCTCGGTGATAGGCGCTTCGTCGCCGTACATCTCCTTCATGTCGTGATAAGCTTCAATAAAAGCATTCTCAACCGAGTATCCCGCATTCATAGCCGTGCTGACCGCAAGTATGCTCTCCCTGAACTGCAATGAAAGGACTGACCTTTTTCTCCTGTTTTCCTGACTATGCCTGAACTTCATGTACGGCACTATCCCCGCAAGCAGAACGAAGAAGATTACGAAGCTCCTGTAAAAAACGTATGACACAAGCAAGGCAACAGCTGTCCATTCAAACAAGACCCTTATCGTAAAGACCACATCTTTGGAGCTTCTCGGTAAATGAAAGCTTTCCTGTCTTTTTAAGATTCCCTTTGATAAGCCCACGTTTCGTCTCTCCTTCCTCTGCGAAGCTGAAAAGCGGATTAAGCACGAATTCGCCATTATTAAGTCCGATCATCTCCGTTATCTCAAGAACCTTGCGGCTCTTGTCCCGAAGCCTCCCCAGATGCACTATGATGTCTATAGCCGACGCCATCTGCCGTCTGATAGCGGGAAGCGGTAAGTCCATTCCCATAAGCACCATAGTCTCTATGCGGGACAGCATATCTTTTGCGCTATTCGCATGACCCGTGCAGAGCGAACCGTCGTGCCCCGTGTTAGCCGCAGATAAGAAATCCAGTGCCGCTCCGTCCCTTATTTCCCCTACTATGATGCGATCGGGGCGCATCCTTAGGGAAGTCTTTATCAGATCCCTTATGGATATTTCCTTCAGTCCTTCCACGTTCGCATTCCTTGTCTCAAGGCTCACAAGATTATCTATCCCCCTTATCTGAAGCTCTGCCGAATCTTCGATAGTCACGAGCCTTTCCGTACTCGGGATGAACTCTGACAGGGCATTTAGGAAGGTTGTCTTTCCTGAACCCGTGCCGCCTGACACGAAGATGTTGTATCCCGATATGACAAGTCTTTTAAGATATTCCGCAGCCTCCGGCGTGATAGAGGAAAATCCTATCAGATCCTTCATAGATATCGGGTCGTCAGGGAACCGCCTTATCGTAAGTATCGGTCCGTTTATAGCGACGGGATTCATGACTACGTTAACCCTTGCTCCGTTTTCAAGCCTTGCGTCTACTATCGGTGATGCCTCGTTAACTACCCTGTTGCTCTTTGCCACTATCTGCTGTATCACGGAGCGAAGCTTCTCCTCTGAATCAAAGCGCTTATCCCATTTCGAGATCATTCCGTTACGCTCTATGAAGATATCATCCGTGCCGTTCACCATTATTTCAGTCACGGAGCTGTCCGCCACGAGCTCTTCGAGTATGCCGAGCCTTCTCACCTCGAAGAATAAAAGCTGGAAAAGCTCCTCCCTTTCTGCAAGGCTTATATTATCTCTCTGCTTCATCCCGTAGATGGTATCCCTTATGATATCCCGTATTTCATCATCAGAGACATCCCTTGACATATCTATCCTTGATATGATCTCTTCCTTCAGCAGAGTGGCTCTTTCCCCATCTTTCACATCACTCATCCATACCCCCTATAAGTTTCGCCGCATACCTTCCTACCTCAGTCCCCCTAAGGTCTGTCGTTATCCTCGGAATATCCCTGAAATACGGTGGCTCCACTCTTATTATCCGCTCCGAAGCCTCTGTATCTCCTGACGATCTGAAATAAGAAAAAAGCTGGGCGACTTTAGCGGATGACATAGCATCATGCCTTACAGGCATATAGATGCAGCTGCTCGCCATAAGTATCTTCTCAAATCCCGGAAGCAAGGAACCCATGTCAAGGACTATATTCCTGTAACCTGCCCCCTGCAGCACATCAAATAAGCTTATTATCTCGTCACAGGATATCTGGTACAGGTCGCCCGGATTCATGACAGGCGGTATATAGCTGACACCCTGCATATCGCATGTGGCGCTCTGCAGCATGAGCGCTGCCCTGTCCCTTATTCCGTCTCTCATATAAAACATCAGGTCGGAAAGATCCGTATCATACTCCCTGTCATAAAGCACAGAAAAACCTGAATCCGCTTCGAGATTTAAGTACATGGTCTTCTCCCTGTCCGATAGCTGCTGTGCCGCTGCGACCGCAAGCGTCGTCTTAAGAGACCGCCCGACCGGAGAGAAGAAGGAATAAATACTTCCCGACAGAGGATGCGTACCCTGTGCCACGGATATGTCCATTTTAGCCGCAGCCTTCAGTATCTCCCTCACTATCTCATCTACTGGCTGCAATATATTCACCGTATACACATCAGGCGCCGTCTCCACATCCGGCCTTTCCGTAAGCACGACCGTCATCTCGGAGTTTACATGCTTCGCGCCGTTTTCAAAGCACTCCGCATCTGTTAAAAGTACGGCTATATCATTTTCCCTGGCATACGATACGAGACTGTCGCCTTTAGTGAAGCCGGAGCACACAAAGCCGGTGTCCCTCTCCGCTATATAATTCATAAAGCCTTCAAGATATTCGCTGTCGGCAAAGTATATCGCCATATTTGTTTTTCTTACAGGAAGCATATCATCTCCTCCTAATCTTATATCCGCCATAATCCTTAATATATTTTCGTTAATCTCCCCGATAATTTCCTTCTAAAACCATAGTGGCATAGCTCCAAGAAGTAATGCGAACGCAAACGGATATTTTATTTTTAGTAAAGATTCGTGTCTTGCGCTTCCGATAATAAGCACTATCAGTATTGAAGCCATAACTGTCATAGCTGCTATCTGACAGAAACCATGTAATCCCACATACATCGCCGCAACCGCAAGCAGCTTCACATCTCCCGCCGCTAAAAATCCTAAAAGATAAAAAGGTATAAGAATCAGAAGCACTGCTCCCCCGGCAATAAAATCTTCCACCACTTTCCCATCCGAATATATGAAAAAATCAAAGATCACTAATGCCGATAATGAGATCACAAGAACCCAGTTTTTAATTGTATATGTCACGATGTCTGTCATAGCACAGATAAAAAGCGTGAATAAAAATACATAATCTTTCATTCTTTATTTTTCATTGTACGAATCTGTAATTCTCCGACAGGCATCCCCGAAATATCCCATCAAAGACTAATACAACTTATATCTGATATCAGGCACACGCTGTCTGCAGTGAGCCTGCCACTGATAAGCGGCTTCAGAAAACTCTAGACTGTTTTTTGAAGTAAATCCACCTTACACCCTGCTAATATTCTTTGTCAATGGAGTTTTTAATTTTGTTCAGAATGTGGATTTTGTGTATTTCAACTAGTGTACTGACACATTCGTTTCTGAACTAATTGTGCAGTATGGTTTTCATATGCTAGGCGGCTGAATGAGCCAATGCGGGCATTGGCGATTGAGGCCAACGCAGCATATGGAAATCATACAAGCAATTAGTTCGAAT
>JAFTAP010000081.1 GCA_017455525.1 Lachnospiraceae bacterium | reverse complement strand
TTGAGATTTATTACAGCTTTGTCGGCAAGATAGACTTGCCGGAAGCCTAACGCCTGACCTATCCGACACAGCCCTAAGTGCCGGATAGGAACGGCAAAATTTTTTACACTTCTATTACTTCTTTATCGCACATTAGCAAAGAGCCAGGGGATAAAGCAGTTCGGGGCGGGAGCGGGAATCATAATAATCGCCCAGACGGTGATACCGCAGCTCACGACGCTCTTCTAATAGGCTATGGGAGCGGTAATTGACAGGCTCGCGGAGTTCATAAAGGATATTCTTGCGGGCTGGGTAACATCAAACCTCTCAGGTATGTTCGATGACGTGAACAGCAAGGTAGGAACAATAGCGGGCGAGGTATCACAGACTCCAAGCACATGGAACGGCAATGTTTTTAGCATGGTTAGGACGCTTTCCGACACCGTGATAGTCCCGATAGCGGGCATGATAATAACCGCCGTCCTGTGCTACGAGCTTATACATGCAGTGATAGCCTCTAACGCTATCCACGACCAAGACGTGGCTGTGCTGTTCAAGTACCTCTTCAAAGCCTGCATAGCGGTATGGCTCTTAAGCCACACCTCAGACATGGTACTCGGCATCTTCGATGTTGGGAGCCATGTGGTGCAGCAGGCAGGAGGGAGCATATCGGGCAGTACGAACATAGACGTCGAGGCAGCCCTTGAATCAATGCTCACGTCACAGATAGACAGCATGGGGGTAGGAGAGCTTATAGGGCTTGGTATGGAGACCATGATAGTGAGCTTCGCAATGAAGATAATGTCCGTCCTGATAACCGTGATACTCTACGGCAGGATGATAGAGATCTATCTTTACGTTTCCATCGCACCTATCCCTATGGCTACCCTCGGCAACCACGAATGGGGCATGATAGGCACAAATTACGTTAAGGGCGTTGCAGCCCTCGCATTTCAGGGTTTCTTTATGATGGTATGCTTGGGCATCTACGCAGCCCTTGTCGGAACCATAACGGTAGCCTCAAACCTTCACTCGGCTTTATGGGGAGTGGCGGGATACACGGTACTGCTGTGCTTCATGCTCTTCAAGACGGGGAGCATAAGCCAGTCGATATTCAACGCACATTAGAAAGGGATCAATATGAAAGAAGTACAGACACCAAAAGACCTGAACCATGTGAAGACGAAGATGGCACTGGGGCTTACTAAAAGGCAGCTCATCTTCTTTGCGATAGCGGGGTGCGTGGGGTTCCCACTGTACCTCGCCCTTCATAAAGCACTGCCTACGGACCTTTCCGCACTTGTGATGATGCTGGCGATATTCCCGTTCTTCTTCCTCGCAATGTACGAGAAGGACGGGAAGCCGCCGGAGAAGATCCTGTATGACATCTACAGGCATAAGTTCCAGTCAAAGGGCATACGCAGGTATAGGTCGGAGAACATCTACGAGGAATTAGAGAACAAGGAGAAGATCAGGAAGGAGATAAGGGAGCTTGAGAATAAAAGGAATAAGGGCAGGACGGGGAAAGCCGGAAAAGAAAAGCCCCGCAAGGGAAAGACTGTCCGGAAGTAAAAAGGATTTGAAATCTAAACAAAAAAAGCATAGCAAGAAGAAGACTAAGCCGCAGAAGCTCACGAGGGAGGAGCAGAAGCGGCTTAAGTCTTTGAAGAGGCAGCAGAGCGGAGGGAAGGCAAAGCGTCCTGAGACATCACAGCAGACGATAACCTTCGAGACAGTCTTCCGTGACGGCATCTGCCGTGTAAGGAGCGGCTATTACACCAAGATGGTACATTTCGCTGACATGAATTATGAGCTTCTTGACGACAAGGAGCAGGACGAGGTGCTTAAGGCATACGGGAGGCTCATAAACTATTTCGATCCGGCGATAAGCATACAGCTCTTCCTCTTCAACAGGCACATGGGCGAAGGCGCGGTGAAAAGCCGCTTTGAGATACCTATGAGGAATGACGGGCATGACGATATAAGGGAGGAGTTCTCCGGTATGCTCAAGGATCTCTCACATAAGGGCACAAACGGCGTTAGGAAGGATAGATACCTCATCTTCGGGATAGAGGCTGAATCCTACAAACAGGCTAAGGCAAGGCTCGCAACGATTGAGAGGGATATCACCAAGCATCTCACGGAGATGGGAACTGCCGTGACGCCTGTGGACGGCAGGGAGAGGGTCAGGGTAATGTACGAATACTACAATCAGTATTCGCTCAAGCCGTTCCGATTCTCATTCGACCAGATGAGGGAGAGCGGGAATACAGTCAAGGACTACATAGCCCCGCCGGGCTTCGACCTGCGCTATCCCAGCCGCTTCAAGAGCGGGCGAATGTACGGCAGCGCATATTACCTTGACCTCATGGCACCGAACCTCACTGACGGGATAATAAAGAGGCTCCTTGACCTCGATGACAACATAACCATATCCATGCACATGAGGACGCTTACGCCATCTGCTGCCATGAAGCTGATAAAGCGTAACCTATCGGACGTGCAGTCATCGAAGATAAACGAGCAGAAGAAGGCGGTGAGGCAGGGCTACGACATGGACATAATGCCGCCGGATATATTGAAAGATGAAAAAGACCTCATGGACCAGCTCAGGATCCTCGGCTCTAACAACGAGAAGATAATCCACATGAGCGCGATTATCTGCGTCTTCGGCAAGACGAAGAAGGAGCATGAGGACTTGCTGCAGAGGGTGTCGGGCATAGTGCAGACTGCAAGCTGTGAGCTTAAGTGCCTTATGTATAAGCAGGAGGCGGGAATAAATGCCGCAGCACCTATAGGGATAAACGAGACGGGTGAGAACCGCACGCTTACTACGAGCGCTGCGGCAGTCCTGATACCCTTCAACACGCAGGAACTGTTCATGGGCGGCGAAGCCATATATTACGGGATGAACACCCTCACGAACAACATAATCCTCGCAGACCGGAAGATGCTAAGAACGCCCAACGGCGTGATACTCGGCACTCCGGGATCAGGCAAGTCTTTTGCAGCGAAAAGAGAGATACTCGCAGTCTTCTTAACGACAAGGGATGACATCATAATAGTCGATCCGGAGGGCGAGTATTTCCCTCTCGTAAAGGCATTGGGCGGCGAGGTTATACGCCTTGCCACCGATTCAAAGGACTACCTCAATCCTATGGACATACAGCTTTCACACAGGGATGACAGCGAGGCACTGAAGCTAAAGTCAGACTTCCTCATAACCCTGTGCGACGCGATAGCGGGCGGTGAGACAGGGCTTGCCAACGATGAGAAAGGCATAATAGATGACTGCATAAGGGCGATATACAGGGAATACTTCAAAGACCCAAGACCGGAGCGTATGCCTATATTGGAAGACCTTTACACAGCCCTGCTTCATTACATACCGAAGGACACGGATGAGACGCTCGCTATGGACGCAAGGCAGAAGGCTACGAGGATAGCGAACAGCCTCGTCCTATACGTTCACGGCTCGCAGAATTACTTCAACCACAGGACAACAGTGGACAGCACCAACCGTATCATCTGCTTCGACATAAGAGACCTCGGAGTGCAGCTAAAGCAGCTCGGAATGCTCATAGCGCAGGACGCAGTGTGGAACCGTGTCTCCATGAACAGGCAGAGACGTATCGCCACAAGATACTACTGTGACGAGTTCCATCTTTTACTCAGGGATAAACAGACCGCCGGATATGCCGTGGAGATGTGGAAGAGGTTCAGGAAGTGGGGCGGGATACCTACGGGGCTTACGCAGAACGTGGGCGACTTCCTTAAGTCAGAGGAGATAGAGGGAATCTTAGGCAATAGTGACTTCGTGTATCTTCTCAATCAGAACGCAAAGGATCAGGCGATACTTAAGGACAAGCTCGGATTATCAGACAGGCAGATGGAGAAAGTCACGAACGCTGAGCCGGGGTCGGGGCTGATCATCTTTAATGATGTGATAATCCCATTCACCGACAGATACCCGCAGGACACAGAGACATACAGAATTATGTCAACTAAGCCCGAAGAGCAGGTGATACACGAAACATAAGGCATAGTCTGTATGAAAGAATTTTAAGTGAGACTGAATAATGTTGCAGTGAGATGACATTTAAGAAACCGGAGGTGGATAGGAAAAACGGAGGCACGAATGTATGAGAATAACATAGACAAAAATAATCCCGCAGAAGAAGCTCTTAAGAAATCAGAACAAGGAAGGGAGATAAGACACCGGCATCAGAAGAAGATAAACAAGAGGCGGTATGCGAGGCAGTTCAGGGAGAAGTATAAGAAGAAACATGGAAAGCTGCCTGAAACGCTGAAAGAAAAGCTGCTTTACAGGCTTAAGGAATCTGCCGGTGCAAAGAAAGCAGCCCTTACAGGCGTGGCGGTCACTGGAATAATTGCCATGATAACCATGACCGCCGTATCCTCATGCGGGGCTGTCTTCACGGATGCCCTGTCTTCCGTAGCGGCAGGCTCTTATCAGAGCAAGCCGCAGGAGATAGACAATGCAGACCTCTACCTGACTGAAAAAGAGATGTTATTGCAGGACGAGATAGACAGGACGGAGGAGACACATCCGGGGTATGACGAGTACGAATACCTCATAGACCCCATAGGGCATGATCCTTTTACATTTATATCCTACCTCTCCGCAATGCATACCGATTTCACCGCATCACGGGTAGAAGGAGAGACTGACAGCCTCTTTGACCGCATGTACAGCCTCTCCTATTCGGAGCGTGAGGAAACAAGGACAAGGACAGTCACTAAGACAGACCAAAGACCTATATATGACGGCGAGAGCGGCTTTGTCATCGGCTATGAGGATTATGAGTACGAGGATGAAGAGGAATACACGGTAAGCATACTTAGCGTGAAGCTTACCAAGACGGAGCTTGAGGACATAGCTATGGCAGACCTAAGCACGGAGGACAGGGATTTATATGATTCTTACCAATCTACTAAAGGCTTATTGCAGTATTTTTATTCGCCCTTAGACCTTAGCTGGCAGGACTACATCAAGAGCTATTACGGCTACCGCAAGAATCCGCAGACAGGCGATCTGGAGTTTCACAAGGGGCTTGACATATCAGTGCCGGAGGGAACGGAAGTCAAGGCGGCACAGGACGGAACGGTGACTGAAGCCGCATATGACAGCCATTACGGTAACTACATAGTCATAGAAGATGACAAAGGCTATATATCGAAGTACGCTCACTTGCAAAGCCTGTCGGTAGCAGCAGGGCAACCGGTATGGCATGGTGAAGCGATAGGCAGGACAGGCAGCATCGGAAGTCCGACAGGATCTGAGCTTCATATAGAATGCCTGTACGGAGGGGATCATTACGACCCTATCTTTTATTTCGAGAACGGCGAGGGAAGCCTTTATGCGACGGATCCCGACACTGGGGAATACATACCTATGGAAGCTTCCGGCGACGCTGCGGCTCTCATAGAGGAAGCAATGAAGTACAGGGGCTATCCCTACAAGTGGGGAGGCTCAAGCCCTGACACTAGCTTTGACTGCTCCGGTTTCGTAAGCTGGTGCATCAATGCGAGCGGCTATGCGGACATAGGACGGCAGACAGCACAGGGGCTATGCAACCTCACCCATAGGGTATCACAGTCTGACGCTCAGCCCGGAGACCTCATCTTCTTCACGGGAACTTATAACAGCGGAAGCCCGGTGTCCCATGTGGGGATCTATCTCGGAAACGGTCAGATGATCCATGCGGGAAACCCGATCAAAGTAACCAACATCAACACATCATACTGGCAGAGCCATTTCTACAGCTATGGTAGGATCTGAATTTCACGGTATGAGGAAAGGACAGACATGACAAGGAAACAATGCGAAGGGCGCAGCCCGGGAGCAGGATATTATCCTGCCATTTAGGAAAGGAGTACAAGGAATACATGACAAAAAAACAGTACAGGAACAAGATAGTCCGGCTTAAGGACAGGATAGGCGAGATGCAGGAGCAGGTAGTCCGTTACGAGAGGGAGGAGAAGCTCCTTGACGCAGAGGACAGCAAGAAGCTCCTTGAGAAATACCACATACAGTCGGAGGAGCTTGCGGAGCTTATTTTCAGACGGGAGCAGGAGAATAAGAAGCTCATGGCAAGACAGGATACAGTGGAGCCATCGCCTGGCAAGAAGCCGGATGTAAAGGCCGATGCAGGCACGGTAGCGGAACCGAAACCGGGGATGGGAGCAGCACCGACAGCCCGGGAGCAGCCCAAGCCAAGGATAGTCAGGAAAACGGAGCAGGCTACTGTACCCAAAGATGCAGATATGGAAATAAAGACAGCATTGAGGGAATATTCAAAAACTGATATAGAGCCTGAGAAGATAGGGGATGCGGCAGGTGATAGCGCTGTTACTGAAACGGAAATGAAGAAGGCAGACCCGCTGGCGATATTCAGGCAGACAGGAGGCACGGAGTGAGAAAGAATAACAGTATAAGGACGGCATTGGCGGCAGTCATAATGATAACGCTGATGCCATTCTTCATTTTAAAGCCGGCATACGCAGCCACGGACACGACCATCCCCACGCTCACGGCGGTAGTCAATAACGGGCTTCTGACTGTGGACGCAAAGGATGATGCAAGCGGAATATCAGCAATCTACATAAATGGCTTCGAGTTCAAGGAGCTTGATAACGGCTCGATAACCATACGGATGCAGCAGTATGACACGGGGTATCAGTATTTCACCATGCAGGCGAAGGACGGGGCAGGCAATCTCTCCGAGGTATACAGGGTGAACAACCCATATTACACCTTCCCTGATGAGGACAACGGAGTGGAAGTTGAGCAGAAGCTCCCCTCTGATGCGGAGGAGACGAAGCCTTCCGATGCGGAAGCCGACGTGACGGATCATGTGAAGACGGACACAGACGGCAGGAAGACGGACAGCAGGAGCAGCTCCTCAAGCGTGAAGGGCTCTTCAAGCAGCTCATCGTCCAGCGTGAAGCAGAAGGCAGTCGAGGAGGATGACGAGGATGATGAGGATTACGAGATAGACAGCGCAAGCCGCATATCCACCGAGGGGAGGGAGTTCTACACGATAACCACGAAGTCCGGAAAGGTCTTCTACCTTGTGATAGACAGGACGAAGGAAGCGGAGACGGTGCATTTCCTCACGGACATAACTGAGAATGACCTTCTGAATGTCACCCAGGATAACAAGCCAACGCTTCCCCAGAATTCGGCAGTGGTAGTCAAGGATGCTGGGCTTGCAGATGTTTCCGCCGGATCGGGCAGGGACGGCGAAGAAAAGGATGAGGACGGGAGCAACGCTAAGGACAGCGTTTCTGAGGACAGCCTCTTAATGGATGACACGGAGATGGAAGTCAGTGGCGAGGGAAGCAAGGAAGATGAGCTTTCCCCGTTTATGCAGGTCTTAAGGAAGAACGGCTCGCTTTTCCTGACAATACTCATAGGAATCCTCGTTATTGCGGGCTATATGATAATGAAGTTCCTGAAACGTGACGGTGATGATGACTATGTGGAGGACGAGGAAGGCGAGGATGCTGATGACGGAGCCGTTATCGCAGAGGAGCAGGAAGACGATGATACGGAGGATGATGTCACAGAGAATAACGACGACTTCTTTAAGCGGATGGAAGAAAAGACAGCAGATGACGTGGCACAGGGACAGGTCAAGGATGAACCGCTCAGCCGGTCCTCTCTGACAGAAGAGGATGTGCAATACAGGCAGGAGTCGGAGGGGCAGGCCATACCAAAGAAGAGCCCGGACAATGATCCGCCCATGCCCATGAAGAACCCGGAGCCGGATCATGGTTCATCCTCACCTATCAGAATCCCGGAGACTAAGGAGATCATAGAGAGCTACCTTGATCTTGAGGAAGCGGAGGCTGAAATGCCTGAGGAGGATGACCAGGACGAAGAAGAGGAAGTTGAGTATATACCATAAGCAGGAATAAAGAAGGGAGATACATTATGAGACTTATAGTTACTGAAAAGCTATCGGTGGCTGCTTCGATATGCAGCGCGATCGGGGTGCGTGAGGAGCATAAGCATGACGGTTACATAGAGGGTGACGGGATCATTGCCACATGGTGCCTCGGTCATCTGGTTGAGATGGCTCCGCCTGAGAGCTATGGGGAGCAGTACAGGAAGTGGTCATATGGGGATCTTCCCATAATCCCTGATAGATGGAAGTACCAGATAAAGCAGGCGACGAAGAAGCAGTTCAGCACGGTCAAGAGGCTGATGAACCGCCATGATGTCACTGAGGTCATCTGCGGCACGGACGCAGGGCGGGAAGGGGAGCTTATATTCCGTCTTGTATATAACGAGGCAGGATGCCGGAAGCCCTATAAGCGGCTATGGATATCGTCAATGGAGGAAGCCGCCATAAGGCACGGAATGGATAACCTTAAGCCCGGAAGCGATTACGACAGCCTCTATGAAGCCGCATTGTGCAGGGCTAAGGCAGACTGGCTCATAGGGATGAACGGCACGAGGCTGTTCTCCGTGCTCTACAAGGGCAAGGTGAAGAAGGTCGGGCGGGTGCAGACGCCGACGCTCGCAATGATAGTAGACAGGGATGCCGAGATTGCGGGTTTCAGGAAATCCAGGTATTACGTGGTCGAGATAGAGGCAGCCGGGATAAGGATAAGGTCAGAAAGGCATGCCACCAGAGAGGAGGCGGAAGTCCTGCTTGCGGGATTTAAGGGGCATGAGATAAGGGTGAAGTCCGTCATGGTGAAGGAAGCAAAGGCTTCCCCGCCTCAGCTTTTCGACCTCACTTCGCTACAGAGGGAAGCCAACAGGATGTTCGGGTTCACGGCAAAGCAGACGCTTGATTGTCTGCAGAGCCTGTACGAGAAGAAGCTTGCCACGTATCCGAGGACGGACAGCAGGTATCTCACGGATGACATGGGATCCTCTATGGGCAACCTTTTAAGCATAGTGAAGGGCAGGACAGGTATGGGCGACGAGAAGCCGGAGATAAATCGTGTCCTTAACAGCTTAAAGGTATCGGATCATCACGCTGTGATAATAACCCCGGAGGTCGCAAGGACGAGCACGGATGAGATACCGGATTCTGAGAAGAAAGTTCTTGGGCTTATCATGCTGCGGATGGCGGAGGCTACCGCAAAGGAGTCCGTGGTGATCAGGACCGAGGCCGAGCTTGAATGTTCGGGAAGCGTGTTCAAGATCACTTATGATGAGCCGAAACAGATGGGCTTTAAGGCATATACGGAGCAGTTTAGGTTGGAGCATGGGATAAAGAAAACCGGAACGCCTTCTCCTGACAGGAAGCTAAAAATGGGTGACATTATACCACCGGATGAATGGAAAGGCGAGGTCAAGGAGGACGCCACACGCCCGGCTCAGCATTTTACCGAGTCAACCCTTCTGGCTTCAATGGAGAAAGCCGGGGCTGACGAGACAAGCAAGGACGCGGAACGCAGGGGGCTTGGAACGCCTGCAACGAGGGCTGATATCATAGAAAAGCTGATACATGACGGATATGTTAAGCGAGTGGGCAAGAGGCTCGAAGCCACTGACGAGGGCAACAGGCTTATCACCGTTCTTCCCGACAGGATAAAGAGTCCTTCATACACTGCGGAATGGGAGAACCGCCTTGCGGAGATAGCAAAGGGCGAGGGCTCGCCGCATGTCTTCATGGAGTGCATAGAGACGGAAGTCAGGCAGATGGTGGGAGCGTACAGCAGCGTTGGCGGTGATCAAAAACGATAGGGATATTTGTGCTCTCACAATAAACATTCATGGGCATCTGAGGCCTGCTTAAAGGAATAACAGTATTAAGGATCATCAAGGGAAAGCCCTTGTGCGGCAGTCGCAGGCACATGGGCTTTCTCAGATTCATTAGACGGAAAGGAAACTATGAAAGGAGGCAGGAGCTATGGGAAGAAGAGTGGACGAGGTAAGAGAGCTGTCTGAAGGCACTTTGGCGAAGATTGCGCAGAGCGGGGAGAACTGGAAAAGCTTCCTGAGGCTCGCAGGGCAGGTCTATAAGTACCCCTTTGACGACCAGGTGCTTATTTTCGCACAGAAGCCTGACGCTACTGCATGCGCAACGATAGAAGTGTGGAATGACAGGATGCACTGCAGGGTGAACCGCGGGACTAAGGGGATAGCGTTAATAGATGACGCCGATGGGAGATGGCCTAAGCTCAGGTATGTGTTCGATGTGGCGGATGTGAATGAGTTTGGACCGGAAGGACATAAGCCGAGCCTCTGGGATATGAAATCAGAGCATGAGGAAGCCGTGATGGATAGGCTTGATGGGATATACGGAGGCACGGACAGCAGTACGGATTTTGCTGAGAGGATCATTGAGACCGCAGAGCGGATAGCAGAAGACCAGGCAGGGGATATAGTCAGGGAGCAGCTATCAGCGGCAGCAGCGGGAAGCCGACTGGAAGGACTTAACGATGAGGAGCTTGGAAGAAGGCTTTGCGGAGCATTATCGGGGAGCCTTTCCTACATGGTGCTTTCGAGGTGCGGTGCTGATCCGGGTGAAGCTGTTAGGGACGAAGGCTTGTCGGATGTTTCTTATTTCAGCACACCTGATACGATCCGGATACTCGGAAGAGCGGTATCGGAGTATGCGAAGCCGATCCTTATAGAGATACGCAAGGCGATAGCACTTCATGACAGGAGCATGGCAGAAGAGACAAGGACAGAGGATAGATCTGAGGATATTGCATCTGAGGACAAGCCTTTTCAGGAAGAAAGCATGGAAGAGAGTCATGATGCTGCTCAAGAAGAAATAAGCAGTCCTGATGAAAGCAAGGTGGCTGATTATGATGTCGCAGAAACTGAAGGAACCGTCGATGAAAGCAAGGATGTCACAGAGCAATCAGGAAACGATACGGAGGAAAGATACAAGCAGCTAAGCTTTTTTGACATGCCGCTTAAAGAAACCGCACAGGATGATGGGAGGGAGGCAGAGGTCGATGATCAACAGGAAAAGCATACAGATACGGCTGAGTATGATAAGCCTGATGGCGGAAATACGGAGATCACAGAAGAAATGCCCGAAGGAGCAAAGCCTTCAGAGGAAGCCGAAGGATCAGAGCCTTTGGGGAATGTAGAAAATACAGAATCTGAGGAGCCGGGATATGAACAGGACAGGCAAGGCACTGAGGCTGCCGTAAATTTCCGTATAACGGATGACAATCTCGGTACTGGCGGACCTAAGGAGAAGTTCCGCAGGAATATAGAGGCAATAAGGACGTTGAAGCAGTTAGAGACTGAGAGCCGTGTTGCGACGGATGTGGAAAAGGAGGAGCTCGCCGGTTATGTCGGATGGGGCGGACTCGCAGATGCTTTCGACGGTAAGAAAGAGGGCTGGACTGCGGAGTATGACAGTCTTAAGGAGCTTCTGACTGATAGCGAGTACGCATCAGCAAGAGAGAGCACCTTAAGCTCCCACTACACCAGTCCTTTAATAGTCCGCTCCATCTATGAGACACTGGGGCGCATGGGCTTCGATAAAGGGAGCATACTCGAACCCTCGATGGGAATAGGGAACTTCTTCGGGATGCTGCCGAAAGCAATGTCAGGCTCAAGGCTTTATGGCGTGGAACTTGACGGGATAACGGGCAGGATGGCGCGGCTTTTATATCCGGGGGCGGACATACGTATCTCCGGTTTTGAGAAGGCTGAATTTCCTGATGACTTCTTCGACATTGCGGTGGGCAATGTTCCTTTCGGCAATTATCAGGTTCCGGACCGCAGGTATGACAGGCTCGGATTTCAGGTGCATGACTACTTCATAGCGAAGACGCTTGATAAGGTGAGGACGGGCGGTATCGTAGCCTTCATCACCAGCAAGGGTACGCTTGACAAGCAGGACTCCAAAGCAAGGGAATACATAGCTCAGAGGGCGGAGCTTCTGGGAGCAGTGAGGCTTCCTAATACGGCGTTCAAGGCAAACGCAGGCACTGAGGTCACGTCCGACATTCTGTTCCTTAAGAAGCGGGACAGGCTCGCTGATGAGAAGCCTTCCTGGACGGAGCTTGCCGAAGATGCTTCAGGGATCAGGGTGAACAGGTATTTTGCGGAGAATCCCGGGATGGTGATAGGGAAGATGGCTATGGTATCGGGACCCTTCGGGATGGAGAGCGCATGCCTGCCTATGGGCGACGAGCCGTTCGAGGAGCAGCTTAAGGCGGCACTTGCGGGCATAGAGGGCACTTATGAAGCCGCACTGACCGAGCCATCGGAGGATCTCGAACAGGAAGCGATCCCCGCTGACCCTGATGTGAGGAACTACAGCTACTGCTTAGTTGACGGAAGGGTATATTACAGGGAGAACAGCGTTATGAGGCCTGCGGGCGTTTCCGGCACTACGGAGGAGCGCATCAAGGGAATGATAGCCATACGTGACTGCACGAGGGAGCTTATAAGCATGCAGATGGATGACAGCGGGGATTATGAGATAAAGGCAAAGCAGGCAGAACTTAACTCGCTCTACGATGCGTTCGTGAGGAAGCACGGCAGGCTCATTTCACAGGGCAACAGGCGGGCTTTCATCCAGGACTCAGATTACTGCCTGCTATGCTCGCTTGAGAAGACTGACGATGAGGGAAAATTCTCCGGCAAGGCGGACATGTTCAGCAGGAGAACGATAAAGCGGGCAGTGGCTGTCACGCACACTGATACTGCGAGCGAGGCGCTTGCCGTCTGCCTTGCGGAGAAGGCAAGGGTTGACCTTGGCTTTATGGCATGGCTTACGGGCAATACGGAGGACGAGGTGGCGGAAGAGCTTACCGGGGTCATATTCAGGAACCCCGCTACCGGGTCATGGGAAACTTCGGATGAGTATCTTTCCGGAAATGTCAGGGAGAAGCTCCGCATGGCGAAGGAGATGATGGAAGACGATCCCGACTTGGCTGTGAACGTGGCTCATCTTGAGCGGGTCATGCCGAAGGAGCTTGAGGCATCGGAGATAGAGGTGAGGCTTGGTGCAACATGGGTCGGTACGGATGTCATAGAGGACTTCATGCGGGATACGTTCAGGACGCCGGAGCGTCTTTTTGACAAGGATATTATCTCGGTGCATTTTGCTGAGGTCACCGGGATGTGGAAGATAAACGGCAAGAATGCAGACAGCGGGAATACGCTCGTCTCAATGACCTACGGAACGGAGAGGGCTAACGCATACAAGATACTGGAGGACAGCCTTAACCTGAAGGATGTGCGGATTTACGACACGGTTTATGAGGACGGGGTGGAGAAGCGTATTCTGAACAAGAAGGAGACCACGATAGCGAGCCAGAGGCAGGAGGCTTTGAGGGAAGCTTTCAGGGGCTGGGTGTTCAAGGACATGGACAGGAGAGAGAAGCTGGTCGGGAAGTATAACGAGCTTTTCAACTCCACAAGGCCCAGGGAGTATGACGGGAGCCATCTTAAGTTTCCCGGCATGAGTCCCGACATTGACCTGAAGCCGCACCAGCTAAATGCGGTGGCTCATATACTTTACGGGGACAACACGCTCCTGGCACACTGCGTCGGGGCGGGTAAGACATTTGAGATGGCTGCAGCAGCCATGGAGGGAAGGCGGCTGGGTCTTTGCAATAAGCCGCTATTCGTAGTGCCTAACCATCTGACGGAGCAGTGGGGCGCTGAGTTCTTACGGCTTTACCCCGGTGCGAACATACTCGTCACCACCAGGAAGGACTTCGAGCCGGCGAACAGGAAGCGGTTCTGCTCCCGTATAGCGACGGGGGATTACGACGCTGTAATAATGGGGCACACGCAGTTCGAGAAGGTTCCGCTCTCCCATGAGAGGCAGGCTGCGGTGATCGAGAGGCAGGTGGATGATATAGAGACCGCGATAGCCGTGGCTAAGGCAGAGAGGAACGAGAGGTACACGGTCAAGGAGATGGAGAAGTCGAAGAAGCAGCTCATGGCTAAGCTTGAGAGACTTAATGACAGGTCTAAGAAGGATGATGTCGTCACTTTCGAGCAGCTTGGTGTTGACAGGCTGTTCGTTGACGAGAGCCACAACTATAAGAACCTTTTTCTGTATACCAAGATGCGGAATGTGGCGGGCATTTCACAGTCCGAGGCACAGAAGTCACAGGACATGTGGGGGAAGTGCCAGTACATGGACGAGCTGACTGGAGGCAGGGGCGTGACCTTCGCCACGGGCACTCCCATAAGCAACAGCATGACGGAGCTTTACACCAACATGAGATACCTCCAGTCGGATACCCTTGACAGGCTGGGGCTCAGCCAGTTCGACGCCTGGGCGGCGAGCTTCGGGGAGACTCAGTCCGCCATAGAGCTTTCGCCGGAGGGCACGGGGTACAGGCTTAAGACCAGGTTCTCGAGGTTCTTCAACCTGCCGGAGCTGATTTCTTTGTTCAGGGAGGCTGCTGACATACAGACACCCGACATGGTGAATCTTCCCGTGCCGGAGGCTGACTATGAGAACGTGACGCTGAAGCCAAGCGATGCCCAGAAGGGAATGGTCGAAGGACTTGGAAAAAGAGCAGAGAAAGTCAGGAACCGAGATGTAAGCCCTAAGGAGGACAACATGCTGAGGATAACGAATGACGGCAGGAAGCTCGCACTTGACCAGAGGCTCATGAACCCGCTCCTGCCTGATGATGCGGGATCGAAGGTGAACGCCTGCGTCGAGCGGGCATACGGGATATGGGAAGAGACTAAGAAGAACAGGTCTGCCCAGCTTATATTCTGTGACCTGTCTACCCCGAAGGGTGACGGCAACTTTAATGTGTATGATGACATAAGGGCTAAGCTCATTGCAAAAGGGGTTCCGGCAGAGGAGATCGCATTCATACACGAGGCGAACACTGATGCGAGGAAGACGGAGCTTTTCTCAAGGGTGCGGAGCGGAAAAGTGAGGTTTCTGCTTGGCTCTACACAGAAGATGGGGGCGGGGACTAACGTTCAGGACAGGCTCATAGCCCTGCATCACCTTGACGTGCCCTGGCGCCCGTCTGATATAGAGCAGCAGGAGGGCCGTATACTCCGGCAGGGCAACAGGAATAAGAGGGTAAGGATCTTCAGGTACATCACTGAGGGGACTTTCGACGCATACTCATGGCAGCTCATAGAGAACAAGCAGAAGTTCATAAGCCAGATAATGACGAGCAAGTCGCCTGTCAGGAGCTGCGAGGATATAGATGAGGCGGTGCTTAACTATGCGGAGATAAAGGCTCTTGCGACCGGAAACCCTTATATAAAGGAGAAGATGGAGCTGGACATGCAGGTGTCCAAGCTCAGGCTCCTCAAGGCTACCCATGACAGCCAGAGATACCGTATGGAGAATGACATCGCGAGGAACTACCCGAGACAGATCAAGGCTTTGGGTGAGCTGATCGAGGGCTACAGGCAGGACGTAGCGAAGTACCGGGCTAATAAGCCTGCGGATAAGGAGGCTTTCGTGATGACCGTTAATGGCACTGCTTATCAAGAGAGGGCTGAAGCGGGCGCGGCTCTCATAAGGACTTGCGCCGGAATGGGCAAGTCGGACACGCCTACGCCTGTGGGAGAGTATCTCGGTATGAGGATGGATATATCGTTCAACTCGTTCGAGAGGACGTTCGTCCTTAAGCTTATCGGGAGCGTCACGCATAATGTCAGCCTCGGTAATGACGCATCGGGGAACATCACCCGCATAAACAACGTCCTCGATAACATGGCGAGGGTGCTTGATGAGAACGTGGAGAAGCTGAGGAATGTCGAGGTTCAGCTTGAGACTGCGAAGGCGGAGGTTGACAGGCCTTTCCCGCAGGAGAATGAGCTTAAGGCGAAGCAGGCAAGGCTTGCGGAGCTGAATTCGATGCTTGATATGGACTTAAAGGGTGATGAGGCGGAGAAAAAGGCAGAGCAGGAATCGGAGAAACCGGATAGGGATAAGCCTGAGAAGGAAGAGCCGTGTGAGGGATCAAAGATCAGGCTCGTGACAAATGAAGCGGTGGAAAGGTCCGGGTCAAGAGGAGGACCGATATCTTTTAAGGAGAAGCTTGAGGCCATGGAAAGGAGGGCTGCGGCTATGAACAGGGTACAGGAGAAGCCCGGAAGGGTGGTGAATGACATATCTGAAAGGAGACAGCAGGCATGAATGATGAGATTGAGATGACGGTTGAGGAGTTCGGTGATTTTATCAACAGTATAGACGACGGTGTGCTGATAAGCGTCACGGTCAGGAAGGAGGAAGAGGGTCATGACGGAGAGCAGTAAGGACATCAGAGGCGGAAAGCATGGGCTCAGGCAGGTAGCAGTGAGGCTTGTTGCGAAGGAGGGCGAGCCGATACTTAGCCAGGAGCCTGTGAACACGCCGGATAAGGCGGTAAGATGCCTTGCGGATGTAATGAAGGGGCTTGACAGGGAGTGCGTGTTCGTCATAAATCTGAGCAAGGGAATGAAACCCCTGTCATACGGGATGGTCTCTATGGGCGGCATGGATTATTCCACTATGGACATGAGGAACGTTTTTAAGGATGCAATACTCACGAATGCGTCTAACATCATAATGCTGCATTCGCACCCGTCAGGGAACATGGAGCCTTCAAAGGCGGATGTGGAGGTTACGAGGGTGGCAGTTCATCTGGGAGCTCTTCTCAACATTCCGGTAAAGGATCATGTAGTAGTCGCAGGGGTGACGGGCGAGTGCTACAGCATGAGGCATGAGATGCCGGACATATTCGATACGGGGCATGACATGGAGATCGCCCTGAACATGAATAACAGGGCTGTCGCAGAGCCTGCTGCGGTCACGGGCGAGGCTGCTTACAGTGAGGTCATGGCTATGATACAGAGAGGGCGTGAGCTTATGGAATCCGCACCGGAGGCATGGAGCCTTGCGAATGAGATAGCGGAGGTAGGATACTCAAGGGAAGGTATGAGAGTGAGGCCTGATGACTATAAGGCTCAGAGGTTCATCATTGACGCTGCGGAAGGCATAGTCAGCGGGAACACCGGTAAGCTAGTTACTTCATTAGGTGAGATAGGCGGGAGCTCGGAGGATGTATCCCTTGTGAGGAAGGCTTTCCAGCTTGTCATACGCCTAGGAGAGTATAACGGAGAATGGGAGCGTGCTCCGGAAGGGCTGGATAAGATTTTCGGCAACAAACCTAAGGCATCGGACAGAGAAGCTCCGGCTAACATGAGCTTCAAGGACAGGCTCGAAGCAAAGACGGCAGAGGCGGCAGTGATCAACAGCGATAGGGCTATGAATCAGTCGTTGGCGCAAAAGCAGCCACGACAGGAAATTTAGGCTGATACCATGTAAATAAAAACTTTTGCAGTATGGGGCTGATAGAGGTAAAATAGTGTTTGAAAGGATTCGGGATGTTTATACGGAGGGACTTATGGCTAAGGACAATAATGCGAATATACAGGTAGCTACAGAGACAGACCCTAATCTTCTGAGGATGCTTGACAGAGGAATAGACGACGTTCAGGCAGGAAGAGTAGTACCTCACAGGGAAGCCATGGCAGAAGTAGGGCGTATAAGAGAGGCTCGCAGGAACACTAGGATGAGCGCAAGGGCTGCCGCAAATGGATGATTATGAGGTCTTCTGGTCACATGAGGCAATATATGATCTTGCGGATATATCCGAGTATATAGAATCCGAGTTTGGTATTGAAAGAGCGGACAGGTTTGATGAGGATATAGACCGTGAGGGAGAGGCACTTGGGAAGTCCTTTAAGTTCTACACAGGGACAGGCATATATTATCGTGAGCACCTCATAATGATGAAGCCATTCAGCCCGTCAATCATTTTTTATTTTGTGGATGAAAAAGAAGAGAGGGTTTATATAATAAGAGTGCTTCGGCATGAGAGGGACTGGCAGAAGCTCCTCAGGGACAATATTTCTTACACATTCGATTAGCCCTGTAAGGGGATTTAATCATGGCTTAGAGCAGTGAATCGATCAGGTTTGCTGCTTTTTCTTTTGGCATCTATCGTTAATTTATTTGCGGTAGGTGCCATTTTTCGTTTTAAATCACAGGGTAAAATGAAACAGGGCACTGCATAAAGGCAACGCCCTGAATGACATTATATTAGTGTAAAGCCGCTATTTATGCGGACTTACGGATAAGCGACCTCGAAATAAAAATTCGCAAAGTGCTGACTTTGCGATGTCGTATTAAAGTCACCCATTATCACAAGGCTCTCTGAAAGCTGACCATTTTTTGTGACGGCTAAAAAATTCACAACAGATCCTCGATAAGTCGCACACTTTCTGCCTTATGCCTCATTGACAGATGGACATATCTGTCCAGCGTGGTGGACACGCTGGCGTGTCCCAGAAGCTCTGACAGCGTCTTGGCATCCATTCCGCGCTCGATGCAGCGTGTCGCATAGGTGTGCCTCGTCACATGGAAGTTGACCTGCCCGATCCCGCACTCATCGAGGAGCCTCGCAAAGCGGACCTCCATGGTCCGCGGCTCCACGAATCTCGCCTTATCCCCTGTCAGCAGGAATGTCCCGGGCTTATGGAATGGACGGATGATGTCAGCCAGCCCTTTATTAAAGGGAATGTCCCTGACAGAGTAGTCCGACTTTGGCGTATCTATCCGCACCGCAGTCTTTGTGGCACCGTTCTCAACGGGCAGCCTCTGCATAGTCCGTCTCACATGGAGTACGCACTGCTCCAGGTCGATGTCGTCGCAGTTTAAGGCACACAGCTCGCCGATCCTGATCCCTGTGAACAGGCAGGTCAGCACACCGGCACCGGTCTCGTCCGTATCTGTCTTTAGGATTTGCACCAATCGGCGCTCTTCCTGCTCTGAGAATACGGTGATCTCGCTTCTGTCACGCTTTACGCTTATGCATTCCGGCACAAGTCCTGTCTGAAATCCGTGCTTGCGGGCATATTTCACGATGTCCTTGATCACGGTCAGCACGAGGCTTGCCGTACTTGTTCCGACAGGTTTCCTGCCGGGCAGGCCCTCGCTCTGGAGCTTTACGATATAGCTCTCTGCCTCCTCAGTGGTGATGCCCGCCAGGCTGCGTTCCCCGTACTCCGGGATGATATAGAGTCCGAATTTCTCACGATAGCGGCATCTTGTGGATTCCTTCCATTTGTAGGACTCATCCGCCAGCCAGGCTTCCCCTATGGCAGCCACGGTCCCGGTCTTCGCTGCGGTCTCTTCCTTTGCATCCTCGTACTCCCGAAGGGCTTCTTTCCTCTTTTCCCTGGCTTCTGTGTAAGTCGGGGCATAAACAGACCTGAACATGGTCTTTCCGTTCCCAGCGTGCCCCACAATATACCTTGCCTCCCAGCGGCCATCCTTCCTCCGATAGATGTTCTCTCCCTTTCTTGACATAGCATTCCTCCTTTCTGTTGTTTGCTGACGCATTTTTTGACGGCTTATAGCCCTTGAAACTATCCTCGTCAGGGCTATTTCCCATACGGCCTGGAACTTTTTTGTAATAAATTTGCTTGTAACACTAAAGAAATCGGAATCATACGCCGATATAATAGATACGCTGTAGTATGAGCGGGCTGCTTGCCGGCGAAAACTTGTGATATATGTCCTTTAGTCAGGCTGTTGATTCAGGCGTCGTTGACGTATATCATTACTTGCAAAGCATTTGTAAGTAGGTTAAAATAAGTGATGGTTGCTTGGCCGTGGATATTCGCAAAGTCAGCACTTTGCGAAAATCCAAGCGGTACGGCGCAGGGATCAGGGCAGAGACTAGCGGCAGGATGTGATGACGGATGTGGTATGTGATACAGACCCTGAAGGGGAAGGAGAGGAAGGCAGTAGCAGATATCAGGAAGGACGTAGCGGAGCCGGACGAGGATGTCTTCATCATGGAGAACGAGAAGATGTTCAAGCTTGGAGGCGTATGGAAGCCTGAGAGGAAGAACCTGTTTCCCGGATACCTCTTCGTCGTGACGGAGAGGGCAGAGGAGTTCAATCTGTCGCTCCATGGCAGGTTCAGAACTTTGAAGCTCATGACTGTGGATGGTGATATCGTTCCGATACAGCCGGAAGAGGAGGAGTTCCTGATGCGTCTGGGAGGCGAGGAGCATGTTGTGAAGTATTCCGAGGGCTTTATGGACGGTGATGAGATAGTGATCGAGACCGGGCCGATGAAAGGTCTTGCGGGCAGGATCAGGAAACTATACAGGCACAACAGGGAAGCCCTGATAACCATCAGGCTCTTCGGGCGGGACATGGATGTAAGGCTTGGCGTCGGGATCGTGAAAAAAATCTGACAACAGCCAGCAAAAGCATGGACGGCAGCAGGCTGTCAGAAGATATAATCTAGACTTTCAAGAAACCGCGGAACATATGTGACGTTCTTAAACGCAGTATGGGTTGCGGCGGACATAGCTTTTTTACCAGGGTGACCGAGTGGGTCATTCCGGCGAAGCTATGTCATAACGGTGCAGAGTAAACAAGAGCAAAAAAGAAGAGGGTCAATTCCAGGAGTTTATTTCCATAGAAAAGAAGCAGCGTATACCGTGGTTCGGTTAAGGGAAGGCATGCAGATGCCCTTTTTCGGCACCGTAAAAGAAAGGAGCGGACAAATGGGAGAAATGACATTCATGAGGAACTTCATAGACAGCGACTGGGGGGTTGTGGCAAGTCCCTCGGTAACACGCACCGTAGGGGAAGCGGATGAGAACTATCTGAAAAGCGTTGAGGAAATCAGTGAGTTTATGCTATCAGTGACCGCGAGAAATCTACCGGATTTTGCTGTGAAGCCACAGCACTATGCTGATTATGAGAAAAAGCTTGTTACGGCAAAGGCTTCTGCAAACATATTCAAGGATACGGTGTATGTGAATCTCTGCTCCTATCCATCCATTATGAAGAGCAAGATGGGGGAAATAATCGACAGCTTCAGCGGGATAATAAAGGAAGCGGACATCCTTATAGGTGATCCCGGCAATGAGAATGCGAGGAACGCAGCTAAGGGCTTCATTGATACACTAGAGCCGGTCATAGAGAATGTGCTTAAGAGGACTGTTGATATGGAAGATTCTCTCAATAAATATGTTGATAAGATAACAGAGCAGGCACAGGCTCTAGGCGAAATATCCGAGCTTATGACAAAGGATAAGGGTGTGGACGAGAATGAGGTGAAGAGGCTCAAGAGCTTGATTGATGAGGTGAAGAAAGAGATCAGGAGCCTTACAGAGGAGATGATAGAGGCTGGTATGGGGGACACTGTGTTCTTCGGCATAGGTATGGCTGTGACGGTACTAGCATTTCCGATGGGACTCTTTTCATGGCTCCTTACGGGGCCTGTGATAGCACTTTCGTCAGCTTGCCTTGCGCTCGACTCCATAAAGCTTAAGACACTTAATTCGAAGATAACAGAGACATGGAAGGTGGTCGGAGATCTTAACAGCACGGTGGCGGTTCTTCAGGAGCAGGCAGAGGCATATAAGGATCTCAGTGAGAAATCGGAAGAAATGAAGCAAAATCTTTCCGTGATTCACAACGCATGGGAGACACTATTAGGTGATGCCAGGATTCTAAAGACAGAGTTTGAGAATGGTGAGAAGAAATTTGAGAGCAGAGACTGGGTGCAGATGAAGAATGACTTTACTGAAGCAAAATCTAAAGGTAACACGATATGCTCCGAGCTTGAAAAAATAATAATACAGGAGATGTATACGAGCGACGCCGTGCTTAAGGCTGGCATGAGCCGTTCTGAGGTCGAGATGGCAATCCAAAACTCGCACCTACGCAGGCTGACGGATGTGGCATAGGTGATTTTTATCTGTATATTTCAAAATGAGAAGACATTATAAAATAATGCTCCTTGAGCTAGCAGCGACTCTGGAAGAGGCACATGAGGAGATAGGTAATGGGCTTAGGAATAAAAATACCGACACAGTATTAGGCTTGCTAAGTCAGTGCCAGGAATGTGCGGTCACGATGGGAGAGACCATCGAGGCAAGCGAGGGTGAGGGAACAAAGACCGTTGGGATTCTTGAGGCATACTGCGAGAGGCTCTATGAGATATCACAGGCGATAAACGAAGGCTCTGCAAATGCAGACAAGACATCGAAGCTGCTGCTCAAGTTCCTCAATGCAATAAGGGGCAGCATAGCAGGAGACATCCATGAGACATTAGAGACTGTATTTCTCCCATACAAGGCATCCATGTGGGACAGCCTGGAGTCTGTGTGGAAGAAGGCGGAGGCAGATCCTGACTGTGATGCATACGTCATCCCGATACCTTACTTTGACAGGAATCCCGATGGTAGTGTCAGGGAAGAGCATTATGAGGGAGCGGAGTATCCGGAATACGTTCCTGTCACACATTACAGTCTATATGACTTTGAGGGTAGGCATCCCGACAGGATATATATACACAATCCTTACGACGAGGGTAATTTCGTCACCAGTGTTCACCCGTTCTTTTATTCAAAGAATCTGAAGAACTATACTGATGAGCTTATATACATACCGTATTTCGTTCTGGCAGACCCTGATCCCGACAATGAGGAGAGCATAGAGGAAATCAGCCATTTCATAACTGTGGCTGCGGTCATAAATGCGGATAAGGTCATAGTCCAGTCGGAGAATATGCGAAAGGTCTACGTTAAGGTCATGACTGACTATGCAGGCGAGCAGACCAGGGGCTACTGGGAGAAGAAGATATCCGGCGAGGGCTCACCGAAGTTCGACAAGGTAGCCGGCACTAAGAAGGAAGACGTGGAAGTCCCGGAAGTCTGGGAGAAAATAATCCGCAAGCCTGATGACAGCATGAAGAAAATCATATTCTACAACACGGGGGTGCAGGCACTCCTGGACAACGACGGGAAGATGCTCGATAAGATAGAGGACGTGCTGCGGATATTCAGGGAGAATAAGGACGACGTGGCACTGCTCTGGAGACCGCACCCGCTGATACAGGCGACGATCACGTCCATGAGGCCGCACCTCTGGGAGAGGTACTCGGCGATAGTCGAGAGATATAGATCTGAGGGATGGGGCATATACGACGACAGTGCAGAGCTTGACAGGGCGATAGTGCTGAGCGACGCATACTACGGCGACGGCAGCTCGGTGGTGGAGCTTTACAAGAAGACGGGCAAGCCGATAATGATACAGAATGCGGAGATAATAGAGGAGGCAAGTTGAGAGGAGAAGGGATAATGGATTTTGAACTAATGGCCTCAATGATGTGCGCCGATTACGGGAACCTTGAAAGAGAAGTTAGAGAGCTCGATGAGGGCGGCATAGACTCTTTCCACATAGATATAATGGATGGTAGGTATGTTCCCAACTTCGCAATGTCCCTTAACGATATGAAGTACATCCGCTCGGCGACTGATAAGCCTCTCGACGTGCATCTCATGATAGAGCACCCTAATAATACGGTAAGGCTCTTCGCACGGGAACTGAAGGAAGGTGACACGATATACATCCACCCTGAGGCGGAATACCATCCGTCAACTACTATACAGAAGATAATAGATGAAGGCGTAACCCCCGGAATAGCGATTAATCCAGGAACCAGCGCAGAGGATGTAAAGATGCTGCTCCGCATTGTGAGCAAGGTTCTCGTGATGTCAGTGAACCCGGGCAATGCGGGGCAGATGTTCCTACCGTACATAAAGGACAAGTACCTCGACCTTTTGAAGATGAAGGATCAGATGGGTTTTGACATTTACTGGGACGGGGCTTGTGGGGCTGACAAGATAAAGGAGTACGCCCCCATGGGAGTGAAGGGTTTCGTCCTTGGCACGACCCTCCTATTCGGCAAGAACCGCCCATACAAGGAAACCCTGAAGAGGATAAGGCAGTTGAAGTTCTAGCTGCGTTCCGATAAATGATGCAATAAAGGAAATATACTACAGGCGAAAAGCTGAAAGTAATTCAATTATAAAAAACATAGTCATAATAGTAAAGTGGGATATGTTTGTAAATAATTGCATTTTTTCATGTACATACATATTTTATCGCACAGTCATTTATTAAACATGTAATTACAATTGGAGGTATATTTGAGAGAAAATGAATTTGTTTTCTAAAGAAAGGGCAGAGAAATATGAGAATTATAGTTGGTTATGTGATGCCAACTTAGGAGATTGGATTGTAAAAATATTGGAGGCGTATGGAGAGTCGATATTAGACGTGGGGTGTGGGAACGGGTTTATGTTTGATTATTATAAAGGACATTTCAATACAAGTGGGGGTATAGACCCAGATATCACTTTTTCTGAACAAAACAAAAAAACATGGCTCGCAATTTAGAAGAGGTTTTGCAGAAGACATCACTTTTGAGGATAATTCATTTGATATATGTTTAGCAAAAAGCTCTCTTCACCATTTTTTTGATGTGAGAAAGGGACACTGCCTGGCAAGTGCAGAAGTGTATAGTGAGCTAAATGGTTCTGACATGGACATCGAAGTTACAGGGTGTCTTATATACGGTGTCGGGGAGAATGGAGAGAATGTTGGGTGCGACACAGGGAGCAAGAGCTTGTGGGAGAAGTTTTTGGAGAATGAGTAGAGTAGAATGTGAGCGTGTGGATAACTGTGAAATCCAGGGGAGGTAAATAGCATGAATGAATGTCCAGAATGTGGAAGAATGACTTTAGAAGAAGATTCAAATGGATATGTTTGCATATCGTGTGGAGAGCATTTTGAACGTAGTGAAATGGAGAAGTGTGAAAACTGTGGTTCCATGTACAGGAAGAAAGATCAGCCAGATGTTCCGGAGATGTGTCCCAGATGTTATGAGAATAAACTGAATGAGGATTGAGAATTTGGATGCATATACAGAAAAATTGATTGATGTTCTGAAGAGGACAGAAATCAGCAAAGGAGATATTAAATATAATTATGAAGATGGCATTAAACTCCTTGTGGACATATTCACCGAAAAGAAGAAAGCAGGCTCTAAAGTTTACTTCATCGGTAACGGCGGCAGTGCAGCAATAGCTTCTCACATGACTGCTGATTTCATGAAAAACGGTGGGATGAACACAGTGAGTTTGTATGACAATGCTGTGACGACATGCATGGGAAATGATTATGGATATGAACATGTCTTTTCTAAGCCTTTGAGCTTCTTGGCAGGTAAAGGGGACTTGCTTGTGGCTATCAGTAGCTCAGGGAAAAGTCAGAACATAATCAATTCTATCGATGTAGCGATGGAGAAGGGTATGAGCATTATCTCATTCACAGGTTTTAGTGATGATAATCCTGCAAGAAGAATATCAGATGTCTCGGTGTACATACCATCTCATAAATACGGAATCGTAGAATCCATCCATAATCTGATTCTTCAAGAAATTGTAGATCTCATCATGGAATGTGATGGAGTCAGTCTGTGAAACCAGCAGTATTCTTGGATAGGGATGGTGTGATTAACGAGGAGATTGGCTTCATAACAAGGCTCGAAGGGTTACATATTTTCCCATATGTCCGAGACTGTATTAAAGAGCTTCATGGCCTAGGCTACTATGTGATTATCATTAGTAACCAGAGTGGTGTGGCAAGAGGATATCTGACAGAAGAGGAACTGAACATTATACATGACCATATCAAGTCAGAAACTGATGTTGATGCCATATACTACTGTCCTTATTATAAGGATGGTGTGGTTGAGAAGTACAGACGAGACAGCAACTTGCGGAAGCCCGGAATCGGAATGATCCAGCAGGCATGCAAAGATTATGATATAGATATGTCTGAATCTCTTATGGTAGGAGATCGTGCTACAGATATAAAAACCGGGCAGAATGCCGGAATACAAACAATATTACTTGAATCAGGCTATGGTACTGCAAGACTCGAAGAAGATATTAGACCTGATTATGTAATGAATGATTTAAGGGATGTGGTTGAAGTGTTGAGAAATAAGAGAACTACAGAGGTGCCGAAAGATGCCATTCAAACAGTTTGATCGAAGTAGGCTCCTGATAAAGCCGCTGTCAGATAGAATTCATGATATAGACGAGAATGCTACAAACATCCCTGTGGGGTCGCTAACCACTTTATCTGATAATTCTGATTACGAATCACTGGCAGAAAGAATAAAGGTGGCAAGAGAACATGATGCGACAGTTCTCTTGATGTATGGCGCTCATGTCATCCGTAAGGGCAATTCGTTGTACATGATAGAGCTAATGAAGCGTGGATTGATCACGCACTTTGCTACTAACGGTGCAGGTTCGATTCATGATTTTGAATTTGCAATGATTGGGAAGACCTGTGAAAGTGTGGCGAAATACATCTCAGAGGGTCAGTTTGGACTCTGGAAAGAGACAGGGTACCTCAATGATGCTGTGAATGAGGGTGCTAAGGAAGGACTTGGATTTGGTGAAGCTGTAGGAAAGTACATATGGGAGAACAACTTCACGAACAGAGAGCAGAGTGTTCTGGCAATGGGTTATCATCTGCAAGTGCCATGTACTGTGCATATCGGTATTGGTAATGACATTGTGCACGAGCATCCGAACTTTAACCCAGCTGCTGCTGGAGAAGCAAGTTACAGAGATTTCCTGATTTATACAAATAGTATTGAAAAACTTCAGCGTGGAGTATTCCTGAACTTTGGCTCTGCTGTCACTGGTCCGGAGGTGTACCTGAAAGCGCTTGCCATGGCGAGGAATGTCAAGAAGCAGCACGGTGAGGATATAACGGATATCACGACAGCTGTATTCGATATAAAGCCAATCACAGCAGATGTGAGAAAGGAACCGGATAAATCAGATCCGTATTATTATTTCAGACCTTGGAAGACTATTATGAGCCGTACAGTGGCGGATGGTGGAAAAAGCTATTATTTCTGCGGAGACCACGCAGAAACGTTGCCAAACCTTGCGGAGAGGTTGTTGAGAGAAGAAGAGTAGAGATTTGAAACTATAGATTATACTTCTGTTGATCATAGGAGCAGGAAAAGAGACTAAAACATTGGAATCAAAGATTATAACCGGAGAAGAGTTTGAAAAGCTCCGTGAGAAAATTAAAGCTGATGACAAGACCATTGTGATGTGCCACGGTGTGTACGACCTGCTGCACTACGGACACATAGAGCATTTACAGGAAGCGAAGAACTATGGTGACATAGTAGTCGTATCGGTAACAAGTGCTCCATATGTAAACAAGGGACCAGATAGACCATACTTTGATGACCGCCAGCGCACAAGATTCCTGGCAAGCATCGAGTTTGTGGACTACGTCATGCTCAGTAATGAGCCAACAGCAATCACAAATATTCGCCATATACAGCCTGACATTTATGTTAAAGGTCAGGAATTTGAAAGTGGAACGGATGGTGTGACCGGGCAGGTTGCCGATGAGATAGCAGAAGTCGAGAAGTTTGGAGGAACAGTTCGCTATACTCAGGGTGAGGTATATTCCTCAAGCAAGCTCCTCAACAATTATTTCGGATCTCTGCCGGAGGGTGTGCCGGAGTTTTCAAGAAGCCTGCTTGCAAAATACGGCGATGACCTATTTAACCAGATAGAGAAAATGGTGGATGATTTTGAGAATCTGAAGGTTCTCGTTGTCGGAGACATCATTATTGATGAGTACATATTCTGTCGTCCACAGGGGCTTACCAGTAAGGACACTGTGATATCCACAAGATTTCAGAGTGATGAGAAGTATTTAGGTGGCGCTCTTGCTATTGCCAGGCATGTGGCTAATTTTGTTCCTAATGCGGAGTTCCTTACTATGATGGGTGTGGAAGAAGGACTTCGGGATAGGATAGAGAAACGAATGCCGAAGGGCATGAAGCTGCACATCCTTACGGACAAGAACTTCGTAACGCCGGTGAAGAGACGTTATCTAAAGATTCATCCGCAGAGAAAGGATAATGAGAAGCTCTTCTCCGTTAATTTCCTGAACGAGGAAGAGAATATCAGGGAGACTGACTACAAGAAATTCCATGATGCGCTTGAAAAGATGATAGCGGATTATGACTTGGTAATCGTGTGTGATTACGGGCATGGACTGATAGACAGGGAAGCGATAGACATTATAGAGAAGAACAGTAAGTATTTATCGGTAAACTGCCAGACCAACTCGTCCAATTACGGAATGAACGTTATCACGAAGTACGGCAGGGCGGATGCTTTTGCGCTGGATGAGAAAGAACTGAAGCTGGCATTCCGTGAATATTCAGAGGATTACAACGCACAGCTTAGAAAACTCAAGGAGGCACTTAAGGCACAGATTGGCTGGTTGACGGTTGGCGCGGAGGGGGCGATTTGCACGAATAATGATGAGACCGTAAAAGCACCTGCATTGACATTAAGGGTTACTGACACAGTCGGCGCTGGGGATGCTTTCTTCGCAATATCCTCGCTGTGTGCCGTAGAGAACATTCCAGCCGATATAGCGACCCTGCTGTCGAATGCCGCAGGGGCGATGAAGACTCATGTGGTCGGCAACAAGAGTAGCGTGAAGAAGAAGGATTTTCTTAAGTTTATTAAGACTGTTCTGAATGTATAGGGAATAGGAAAACCAAATGGCAGAGGACTTTAGAATAGACTCTCACAAATTATTGTATCATCCGCAGAGGGTAGCAGATTTTATTGCAGGAA
This sequence comes from Lachnospiraceae bacterium, assembly GCA_017455525.1. Taxonomy (GTDB): domain Bacteria; phylum Bacillota; class Clostridia; order Lachnospirales; family Lachnospiraceae; genus NK4A144. The sequence continues at coordinate 51,938 of JAFTAP010000081.1, read as the reverse complement.
ATCTCATATACCCTATAGAGATGGAAGTAGGGATAAGCGGAGCCTGTAATCACAGGTGCATATTCTGTGCGGTAGACTACATGGAATACAAGCCAAGGATGATTGACGCAGACGTGCTATGCCGCAATCTTGAGATTCTTGGAAAGAAAGGCTTGAAAAGCATCATCTACGCAGGGGAAGGTGATCCGATGGCTCACCCTGAAGTGGTCAGGATTATTAACGAGACAAAGAAGAACGGAATAGATGCCGCAGTTTCGACCAACGGCGTACTGTTTACAAAAGACAAGCTCGAAGGATGCCTTAAGTCGCTTACATGGGTCAGGTATAGCATAGCCGGGGCAACGCCAGAGACGTACAGCAAGATCCATCAATGCCATATCGGGGACTTTGACAAGGCGATAGATAACATGAGAAGCGCTGCAGATGTCAAGCGTGAGAAGGGACTAAGCGTCACGCTTGGAGCGCAGTTGTTGCTATTGCCGGAGAATAAGAATGAAGTCGAGGAATTAGCAAGGATAGTAAGAGATATCGGTTTTGATTACTTTACGGTGAAGCCATTTTCACAGCATCCTCAGAGCAAGGCCAAGCTGCAGGTTGACTATTCCGAGAGCGAGAAAATAGGCGAGCGGCTGAAGAAGTATGAGACAGATGACTTCAAGATATATTTCAGGTCGAAATCCATAGAGAACCTTGGAATGGAGAAGCCTTACCACGATTGCTGTGGGCTGCACTTCATGACATATATGGATTCGGCAGGTGAAGTCTTTCCGTGCATCGTGTTCATGGGAAAGGACGAATTCAATTATGGGAATATCAACGACAATGATTTTGACGTTATATGGGAATCTGACAGGGCAACGAAAATAAGGGAAATATTTAAGGGCGAATTTATCAAAAAGAACTGCAGGAAGAACTGCAGGCTTGACGAAATTAATAAATACTTGGACAAGATAGTGTACCCCGTAGAACATGTAAATTTTATTTGAGGTGAGTATGAACAGGAATGAGACTCCATATAGCCAGTTAAAGATTTTCCATCATCCAGAAGTGCTTGAGCATCTATTAAATGGCGAAAGGTGCAATCCGGTATATATCCGTGTAAAGCCGACAAACAAATGTAATCACAACTGTAATTATTGTCATTACAGAAATGCATATTTGGATTTGGATGAATACAATCCTAATGATGAGATTCCCAGGGAAAAAATGCTTGAGACAGTTGCTGGCATGAAGGAACTTGGCGTAAAAGCAGTCACGTTCAGCGGTGGCGGAGAACCGCTATTGTATCCATATATTGAGGATACAATGCAGGCGGTTCTTGATGCGGGAATAGACTTATCTATTATTACAAACGGCAGCTTGCTAAAGGGTAGAAAGGCGGAGCTCCTTGCAAGCAGTAAATGGGTACGAATATCTATAGAATCCGTCAACGATGAACAGTATTGCGAGGTAAGGGGAATAAAAAAAGGAAGCTTCATTGCTCTTTGCGAGAATATCAGAGAATTTGCAAAGATGAAGAACAAGAATTGCGAATTTGGTATCAACATGGTGGTTACAAAGGATAATCATAAGCAAGTAAAAGAAATGGCATATTTGATGAAAGAGTTGGGAGTAAACCATGTTAAATATGCCCCGTTGTGCACAAATGATACTTTCGGATATCATGAAAAATTTCGCAAACAGGTTACTTCTGATTTAAATGATTTGCAAAATGAGCTTACGGATGAACATTTCCGTATTATTGATTTATATACCGGAGATTTTAATGACAGTGTTATTTTTGAACGACAGTATAGTGAGTGTCCGATTAAGGAGTTTGTTTGTGTAATAGCTGCGAATCAGAAGGTATATTATTGCCATGATAAGGCTTATCTGTCAGATGGATGTGTGGGAAGCATTGAAAACCAGACATTCAAGGATTTATGGACATCAGGTAATACGGAGAGATTGTTCAAGGCATTTGAGGCAAAAAAAATATGCAATCAGCATTGTGTATATGACAGCAGAAACGAATTACTGAACTCCTTTATTCATATGGACATGAACCACATTAACTTTATTTAGAGGTAATCCTTATAATGGAAATAAAAGATAAGGCTAAAGAGGTCAGAAAAGAGATATTCAAAATTGCATATCATGCAGGCGGTGGACATCTAGGTGCAGCGTTTTCAATGGCGGACATAATAAGTGTATTGTATTTTGGTGATGTTCTTCGTTATGATGCCAGCAATCCGCAATGGGACGAACGGGATCGATTTATTCTGAGCAAGGGGCATGCATGCTATGCCTTGTATTCAGTTCTTGCTTTGAGCGGTTTTTTCCCTAAAGACGAATTAAAAATAGTTGGAAAGCCCGGCTCTATGCTTGGCGGACATCCGAGATTATATGATGTTCCTGGCGTAGAGGCTTCAACGGGAGCATTAGGCCATGGATTATCATTTGGCATTGGTGTGGCATACTCGCTGAAGAGTGATAAGAAGGCTTCGCATGTATATGTTGTTTTGGGAGACGGGGAATGTCAGGAGGGCTCCATATGGGAGGGAGCTTTATCAGCTCCGACTTTGGAACTGGATAATTTGACGGTGGTGGTGGATCACAACAAACTTCAAGCGATGGATGAATTGGAAAAAATTGTTCGAATGCAGCCAATGGCTGATAAGTGGAAAGCGTTCGGTTGGAATGTATTGGAGATAGACGGACATGATTACAGGCAGATTAAAGAAGCTCTTTTAATGAGAAAATCCGGAATGCCAACATTGATTATTGCGCATACTGTAAAGGGCAAAGGAGTGTCCTTTATGGAAAACACGCCCATTTGGCACTACAGGATGCCGAATAAAGACGAACTCCCCATCCTTATGAAAGAGTTGGAACTGGAAGAGGAGGATTTGCAATGAGAAATTCGTATTTGAGAGCTTTGCATGAACTGGCGAGTAAAGATAAGAATGTATATGCCCTGATTTCGGATAACGGTGCTATTGTATATGATAAATACAGGGAGGATTTTCCGAATCAATATTTAAATTTAGGAATATCAGAAGCGAATATGCTGGGTATGGCTGCTGGCATGGCAAGCTGTGGAAAGATACCTTTTGCATACACAATAGGCGCTTTTTTAGCATACCGGTCTTATGAGTTTATTCGAAATGATATTTGTTTACAGAAACAGAATGTAAAAATAGTAGGTACAGGAGCTGGGCAAACCTATGCCGCATTGGGTCCTACGCACCATACGACAGAGGATTTGGGCGGATTGAGGTCATTGCCCAATCTTGTGGTTGTATGCCCGGGTAGTCCTGTAGAAGTATATAAGGCAACTCATGCTATATATGAATATAGAGGTCCGGTTTACTTTCGAGTGGGAACGAATGGAGAGCAGGAGATATATGATGAAGACTACAGATTTGAGATTGGGAAATCGGTGATTCTCAGGGAGGGATCGGATATAGCAATCTTTTCTGTAGGAAGCATTTTGAGGGATGTTATTGATGTTGTTGATGAACTGGTCAATGAAGGAATTAAGTGCCGTGTGGTGAATTGTCATACATTGAAACCGTTTGACGAACTCACGGTAAAAAAAGCTGTTGATGAGATAGGTCGTATTTTAACGATAGAAGACCATAATGTAATCGGCGGTGTTGGCAGTGCGGTAGCTGAGGTTATTGCAGAACATGGAAAGGGCGTTAAATTCAAAAGGTTGGGGCTGCACGATTTCTCCCATGGATATGGAAGTTATAGCCAAGTGAAAGATTCTAACAATATTGGAAAAGAGAATATAGAAAAATCAATAAGGGAATTGCTCGAATAGATATGGAAATAGAGGAATACAATGGCATATATAGACTTCGTATCGGAACTTCATAAGGCGACTAAGAGGGACTACATCGGAAGGGTGACATCCGATGACAAGTCCGAGTGCGCCATCATCGCAAAGCAGTACGGGTATGACTACTGGGACGGCGACAGGAAGTACGGCTACGGAGGCTACCGATACGACGGTAGGTGGCGTAAAGTAGCAGAGAAGATGGCGGAACATTATAAGCTGAAATCCGGAATGAAGATACTGGACGTTGGCTGTGGCATGGCACATCTGCTGTATGAGTTTACACAGGCCGTTCCTAGGATTGAGGTGACGGGGCTGGACATATCCGATTATGCTTTGGAACACGCGAAAGAGGAGATAAGGGACAGGCTGGTAAAGGGTACAGCTCAGGAACTCCCATTTGAAGATAATAGCTTTGATCTTGTCATATCGCTTACAACGCTCCACAACTTAAGGGTCTACGACCTGAAAAAAGCCGTACAGGAGATAGAGAGGGTCAGCAAGGGCGACAGCTACATCATGGTAGAGAGCTACCGAAACGACAGGGAAGAGATGAATATGCTCTACTGGCAGCTTACCTGCGCAAGCTACTATGCGGTTGATGAGTGGGAATGGTTGTATAGGGAGTGGGGTTATACAGGGGATTATAGCTTTATTTTCTTCGAATAAGTAAAAAAGTTCAATAAATACGATTGGAGACCAGCTATGTCAGACGACTAAACCAAAAGCCAGACGCATGATGGAAAAAGAATAAACATTGCTCAGACAGCCAGAAAAAGAGATTGATGTAATTAATAAAGTATTTTTGTATAAGGAGGAAAGCGACAAATGGGTGAAATAACAGGATTTGATTTTGAAAGCAGAGATGCTGATTGGTGGGCGACTCTAAATAAAGTATGGGGGTTTAAAGAAGGGGATGAGCGACTTGAAAACATATTAAAATTCTGGCCGGCATATATAAGAAGGAGGGATATGCCGCGATTTCTTGCACACTATGAACTTTTTAAGAAAATTCTGGACATTCCCGGGAGCATTGTCGAATGCGGAGTATTTAGAGGAAGTTCGTTATTTACATGGAATAATTTTCTTGAAACCTTCTGTACAGCAGACAGATACAGGAAGGTGTATGGGTTCGATCATTTTGACGGACTAAAGGAAGAGCAATTTGGTCAATATGATTCGGAGGCAACGAATGACAATCAAAGGGGCAATCTTAAGTCGTCTAAATTGGATATAGAAGAGATGCTGAGAATTCATAATGATGATAATATTTGCCCGGGTTTTAAGAGATGCAACTTAGTCATAGGAGATGTTTTCGATACGGTTCCTAATTTTCTGAGCGAACATCCGTCTCTAAGAATCTCTCTGCTCCATTTAGATATGGATATATATAAGCCAACGAAATTCGTGTTGGATCAATTTTGGCCATATATTGTCACCGGAGGAATCGTTGTTTTTGACGAGTATGGAGTTGAGCCTTGGGATGGGGAAACAAAAGCCGCGGATGAATTTTTTGGAGATGAAAGTCATAACCATAGACTTATTCAAAAAATGCCATTCCACCATCAACCGGGGGGGTATATAGTAAAGTAGCGTAGGGAGCCAAATAGACACTAAGGCGTGTCTGTAAGTCAGATATAAAAGTGGCATAGAAAAATGAATGCAAACAAATGAGGTAAAAGGCTATGAATACGTCCTAGTTTGTCATACAATTGCATATGCTTGCGGTCGCACCCATAGCCATGGTACTAAGGAATTCAGTTAAAAACGTTCGCCCCTCGAGGATTGAAGCTTTTGAACGTTGATGGTGTAGGAAGCGTCACCGTTCTTACGCACATAGGGCTTGATATACACGGGGAACGATATTGACGAGTTGAGGTCATGATATCGTTCGGGGGCGTAATCATCGACGTAGTACTTGCGGTTATCGTCGTCCTGAACTGTGTAGGTGACGATCTCCGTGGTCGGGTTACTTCGTGGAACCATTCTTCTAGTCCTGTCGACTACGACGCCGCAAAGGTAAAGACCGTAGGACTGGTTCTGGCCAATTGCACTGGGTTTCGGGTTACGCTGTTGGTTCATTGTTTTTGACCTCCTTGGAATTAAGTGTTTGCTGTATTTCATCGTACATCTGCTTGTAGGTCACATGGTGGTCGAGGAAGTCCTTGAGGATACCAAAGAACTTCTTCACCAGACCACGGCAGGAACCCAGCGAGCAAGTGATGTACGCAGTTGCCAGGTCGACAGATGTATTCATACCGTTCTCTTTGAGGATCCGGATGTATCGTTTGAAGTCCTGATTTATGAGAACAAGATCCTCAACGGGGATATTGAAGACATCGATGTTCCTTATGGAATGGTAATTATCGTAGGTGAACTCGGTGCCGGTCTTCATCATATAGTACATGGCGACCGAGAGTTTCCGGGCGACCGCATTGGCGGCCTTCTTCTTTTTGCCGGTCTGCTGCTGGAGATTGTACTCCCAGATGCCGAACATCTCGTTGTGATGATAGATCAGTCGATGTGCGCTCATGTTAAGAGCCTTGTGAAGAGGCTTGCTTCCGCCACGCATGACCGTGCTTGTCACCTTGCCGGCGCTGATCTTGAGACTTGGGTCGAGGCCGCAGTAGGCGGACAGAGCCTTGGCATTGCGGAAGCGTCTCGGGGTTATGACCCTTGCAAGCCAGATGATGGCCGTAAGTTCTCCGACCTGGGGAGCGGTGGAGAGTATGCGGATCATCTCCTCCCCCGGGAGGGTTCCGGTATCGGTTTCCTATTCCATGGAACGGGCTTTTTGGAAGATCCTTGCCTTACATTCTTCGGCCTGTGCGGTAAGACGGTCGAATTTCTCGTATTCGTCACGTAGGACGGTTCGTACCTCGGGCGGTATGGGAATCGGGCATATTCCCTCGACCGGAACTGGGGCATCGGATATCTGGTTCTCCACTATGGCTCGAACATGTGGATCCCTGACAACGCTGCCGCTTCGTCCCACGGTAAGACCGAAACGTGTGATTATGTTGTTGATGCGGTTTCCGGCAACGGTAGCGTCATGGATGCATCGGTCGCGTTGGGAGATCATCACGCGAAGCGTCTTGACATCCTCGCTCGGGACGTAGCACTCGCGCCAAATGTTGATCTGGTCGTGCAAAGCAAGAAGCTTGCTGTCAAGAACGTCGGTCTTCCTTTTTGTGGCTCCGGCGATTGTCGGATTAATGATTGTGGGATTGCCACCGAAGGCCATGCATACGGGCATGTGGTAGTTTGCGGTTGATTCCACGAGGTAGTGAAGCGGTGCGGAAAGATCCGGGCTTGGATCCGCCTTTGTCCCAAGGACGCTGACGCACCAGTCGCGGGCGACCACGAGATCGACCCACTCAGTCGAGAACCTTGACTGTGCCTTTTGGATCAAATCGCCATTGCGATAGCGAACGCATACTTCGATGAACTTCAGATGGCAGTCTATGCCAATGCCGTACTCCTTGACGAACTCGGTATCGTCATCGTCCGGGATCTCAGAGAAATCCTCGACAACGGAATCCGGGTTGCGAATGAAGTCGGACAGGCTTAAGGAACTGTGTTGCTGCATTGTGATGTACGGGGTGAATCCCGTTCCTCCTTTCTGTTTTGGCAAAGCATACTACAGCGGCACAAACTGATTGTGTAAAGCAGCATTCATTTGGGCGCATATAATGCGACGTTATCGCCGACGGCTTCGAACTGACTCGAAGCGGTACGGTGTAGACAATACTCCTCTAGGTGCTTGCAAGGCTACACGACAAAACACGCAGGTACCGCAAAGCCCAGGCTCCATCGAGAGCGTTCGTGGACGCTAATGAAAGTGACGGGCTTGTATCGGACGGATGTAAAACCGTCCATGATGGTAACGATACTATTCTCTATGGAATAACACAATTCTACAATTAGAATTTTTTCGACGTAAAATAGAAATTTTAGGCTTAATTCAGGATATTGATGGCATCAACTGAAAACAGGCAAATGACAGACGACCCTATAGTTCAACGGATTATCATTCTTTTGAAGGAACGAAGGAAGAATGAGCGGGAACTTACGGACTTCCTGGGACTATCGGCAGGAAGCATATCGAAATGGAAATACTACGGAAGTAGTGTTTACCTGAAATACATTGATGAGATATGCGAGTTTCTGGACACCACGCCGAATTACCTGTTTTGGGGAGAGGCAGACGAAGAGAGACGTCTTACCAAGGAAGAGACGGAAATGATACGTATGTATAGAAAATTTGATGTCAATAGGAAGAAGTGCATAAGAGATACGATGAAGTATTTCTCAAAGAAATAGAGAAATGACGAAAGAAACGAACGAAAAACCACTTTTATAGAGGAGATATGGTTTGGAACATATAGCAGATTTTTCAAAGGGAGATGTAGTTAAGGTACATAGTTCCCAGCTTCTGGATTTTCGTGAAATTGCACTTAACAATAATGCAAAGAAAAGATACAGATTATGCTTGCATGATTCTCCTGAAAACATTTTACAGGAAATGTTTATATGTCGCACGAAGGGGGACTATACAAGACCAGATAAGCATAAGGGAATATCTGAGTCGCATACCATAATAGAGGGCAGGGAAGCAATAATATTATTTTCAGATGACGGCGAAATTATCGACTCCTTTATATTGGACAGGAATGGTGGATATCTTTCTTATAGAATCAATGCAGATATATATCACATGACGATTCCTTTGACGGACGCGGCGATTGACTATGAAACCAAGACAGGTCCATTTACATCAGAAAGCAATATTTATCCTGGCTGGGCGCCTGATGGAAGAGATAAGGAGGAAGCGTCAGGTTTTTGTAGGAAGATTCTTGATAAATTGAAGCTGAATGATTAACGATGAAATAAAGTCAAATATGATGCCCTGGGGTGGACGGATGCTGGCATTGTACGGTGCGGGGCTTGCCGGTGAGAAATTTTATTGCAGGTATTCACGCCAGTATAATATAGGGCTTGTTATGGACAGAATAGCAGGGCGTTATTTTCACGGGCAAATGGTATATTATCCAGAGGAAGTAAAAAGTGAACTAAAGAAATATTTTATAGTTGTTGCGGCGGAGGACATACAGGTATACAGAGAAATAAGAGATTGGCTTTTATCCATCGATCTTCTTGAATTTCAAGATTTTGTATATAGCAAGGGTTTTTGTAAAAAGCTTGCAATACTATATGGCAATTGTCATTTTAATGTATTAGAACGTTATTTGGACAACAATCCTTTTTTTGCAGCTGAATACGAAGTCAGATTCTATTATTTGAAAAATCCACCTGAAGAAGAATTGAAGAATTGCGCATTGCTGGTTGCACAGGATGTGAGGGGGGTAATGAAGCCGGAATCTGTAGTATAGATGAATTAATAAGGAAGGTCAATAAAAAAGCGAAAACAGTTGTTGTTCCAAATATATATGGATATAATTTACTGTTTCCACAAATAAAGACGAATGTCATAGATGATGTAAAAGGACATCTGAATATACATGGTGTGCTAAATACAGCGCATAGAGGAGCGGTAAGGAATATAAGTTCCTATAATGATGAAAATCTCGATGCCATACTGAAAGAGGACATTGCTATAAATAAAAAGATAGAGTTGGCATTATGTGTAATCGAGGATCAGAAATCCTACAAATGGGATGATATTAGAAAACAATTTTTTGAAGGACTTTCAAAGATAGAAGCAAGGGAGAAGCAGTGCGATATAAGAATTTCGGATTTTATAAGAAATAATTATAAGGAAGTCCAGCTGTGGAATGATCCGGGACACCCAAAGAAGGAACTGATTATTGAGATGGGGAAGCGGATATTGATTGAACTCGGTGTTGAAGAATGCAATAAAGTTCCAGTGGAGATAGATGAGGATGGCGGGGAACTGCCCATTTATGAGTCGGTAAGGGCTGCGCTCAAACTAAGCTTTGAACAGAAATATCTGCGTAATTATAGAAGAAACTTCACCATGTACGATCGTCCTATAAACAAACGGGAATACGTGGAGCAATATTTTCTATGGAGATTGGAAGCACAATAATAGAATGGCAGAGAGAAACAGAAAGGACATATGATGATTCCATATAGCACTCAATGTATAGAGGAAGATGATATCAAATCAGTTGCAGATGCGCTTAGGAATGAGTATCTGACGGGAGGACCAACGGTCGAGCAATTTGAGTCTTCGTTTGCAAAATACACAGGGGCAAAATATGCTGTCGCAGTTTCCAGCGGAACAGCAGCTCTTCACATAGCCTGTATGGCAATCGGATTAGGAACGGGAGACGAGGTCATAACTACTCCTAATACATGGGTTTCGTCTGCGAATGTGGCGTTTTATTGCGGAGCCAAGCCGGTATTTGCTGATATCGATAATCAAAGCTATAACATTGACCCATCTGAAATTGAGAGAAAAATAACCAATAAAACAAGGATTATCATTGCTGTAGATTATTCGGGACGCCCATGTGATATGGATAGAATAAATGATATCGCAAAAGAACATGGGATATTTGTCATAGAAGATGCCGCCCATTCCATAGGAGCACTATATAAAGGAAGAAAAGTAGGAGCGCTTGCAGATATTACAACATTCAGCTTTCATCCCGTAAAGCAGATGACTACCTGTGAGGGCGGCATGATAACGACGGATAGCGAAGAACTATATAACAGATGTAAGTTTATACGCGCGTATGGGATGGTTAAAAATTCAGAAACCGAAAGAAAAGAGGGACCGTGGTTTTCAGATCAGCAGCTTCTAGGCTATAATTATCGGCTCTCGGATGTCCAGTGTTCCCTCGGAATAAGCCAGTTAAAAAAAGTAAACAGGTTTATTGAGAGAAGAAAAGAAATAGCGAACATTTATTTTAGCGAGCTTTCAGATATAGATGGAATCATGTTGCCAGCTCAAGACAAGGAATATTTGAGTAGCTTTCACCTCTTTCCTGTTCTTGTTGAAAGAGAGAAGAGGAAAGCATTATATCTAAGGCTCAGAGAGGAAGAGGTTGGCGTAGGAGTTCATTATTATCCTGTTTATAGGAATACATACTATCAGAATAATGGGTATAACGATGTGATTTGTCCTGTGGCGGAAAACTTTTATGACAGGGAGTTGTCGTTGCCTGTGCATTATAGAATGACAGATCAGGATGTAGATTATATTGTACATACTATAAGAAGAATAGTGAAAGAAGGATGCTGAATGTCTGATATTGTCTTTAAGAAGAAAAAACGAATGACTCAAAAAATGATGGATCTGCAGAAATACTATGCGGAACATCAATCGCATGGAACGCGTGTTAAAGGTTTCATATTGAACAGTTCAAATAAATGTAATTTCCAATGCCCCCATTGTTACACCAGATCGGGTGCGGGCGAGTTTGGAACCACGGACTTAAGCATAGAAGATATTAAGTCATTGGCGGATCAGGCTGATGAAATGGGAGTATATGAGATTGATATACAGGGCGGGGAACCTCTGATAAATCCGGATCTTTTTGAGATTTTAAAAGCAATTGGAACTGAGAGATTTTATATTTACATCACGACGAATGGGTGGCTACTAGATAACGAGATGGCGCATAGATTAGCAGATGGGGGGGTTGACAGAGTAAGCGTGAGTATAGATGCATTCTCACAAGAAGAGCATGATTATTTCAGAAAAAAAGAGGGTTCTTATGAGAGATGCATTGAGGCTTTAGAGGCAGCTACGCAAGCAGGGATGAGAGCATATGTCAATATCGTTGTCGGACATTATAACGCAAAAAGCAAAGAATTAAAGAAATTTTTGGATTTCTTGGAAGAAAAAAAGTATGGAATAGTGTTCAATTGTGCCTCTCCAACAGGAAACTGGCGGGGGAACTATGATGTTATGTTGGACAGCGAAGATCAGGAAGAGTTAAGGGCACTGAAAGAGAAGCATCCAAATATCATTAGAGATTTGTGGAATTATCTGAATCCTGCGGACAAGAAGCTTATATATGGATGTCCCGCAGTTAACCTTTTTTATGTCAGTCCTCTGGGCGATATTCTTCCTTGCCCGTACATTCATGTTAAGCTGGGAAATATCCATGACGAACCGCTTAGAGATATTATAAATAGAGGCTTTGCCATACCGGAGTTTAGAGACTACAGTGATAAATGCCTGGTCGGCGAAAACCGTGAGTTTGCGGTTAAATATTTGGACAGGGACATGAGCGTCTTAAAGCCGCTATTGGCCGAGGATGTGTTTGACCTTAGGATAAATGGAAGAAGGAGAGCGTGAGATGACACTGGAAAGCTTTTCAGGAGAATTGAAGAAAACCCCACTGACAAGTGGTTTTGCGGAACAGATCAATATCCTAAGAGACAGATATGGTGATGAATATGTTCATCTGGCGGAAACAGTTCTGGCTTTGTTTGAGGATATGGGATTTGATGCAGTGAAAGCGGCAAGGAAATACATATATGATTACCTGCAGCAGCTTGATTATTTCCTAAAGCATGGGAATTACGGACATGCCGATTACAGCACGGTAAAAAAACAAATATATGACGACAAAGATACTATGCTAAAAACTTATATGCCTGGTCTTCTTTTGTCATATGCTTACACGACTATTCTCTACGAGAAGAATCATCTATTTCTGAATGTTTTTTTACCGCAGATACACGGCAAGTATAAAGGGGTAGAGGTGGGATTTGGCGAAGGATTCTATCTTTGGGAATTGTTAGATAATAAAAAAGAGATTGAGATGGCGGGATACGATATCTCTCCTTATGCGCTGGAATTTGCAAGAAGTTTTTTGAGCAAAGCCGGTATTGAAAGCGACAGATACGCATTGGATAGGGGCAATGTGTTTGAAGGGATTCCGGTTGATAGCAATAGCATGGATTTTGCGGTTTTTGCAGAAGTTATAGAGCATATCCCGAATCCAGAGATAGGATTGCACGAAGTTGTAAGAATGCTGAGAGTGGGAGGAATATTGTATCTAACAACGGTGATTGATTCCAATCACATGGACCATATATCAAATTTCGAATCTCCGGAGGTTGTGGAACGGATGCTTGCTGAAGAGGGAATGACGATAATAGATAAGAATATCTACCATATGAAGGACGACTTCCCTGACTCTGCGGATATATCCGTTGGTCTGGCATTTGTGGCTAAAAAGGATGGTTAAACAACAAATGGATAATGACATTACCCTGATGCTGGATTATGAGTATTATACTGAAAACAAGAAGAGGCTGAAAGAGGGACTCATACATAGCAAGGACAAGCTTAAAAAGAAGATTGCGGTGCTCTGTAGCGGAACATTCGGAGAAACAAAGGATATATTGGAATTGTTTCTTTTGTCGTATGGGATAGAGCCCGTTTTCTATGTCGGTGATTACAACCGCTGCTTTGAGGAGGCTTGCTTCCCGAATAAAGAGATGGAGCAATTCGCGCCTGATATCGTGATAGTGCATATCAACAATCGCGGGCTTCTTAGTAGATTTGATGAAGCGAGTTATGAGATGCTCCAAAAGGAAGAAAAAAGGCTGGAGGATATATGGAACTCATTAAAGAATAGATATAGATGCAGCATTATTCAGAACAATTTTGAGTATTATCCATACAGAGTAATAGGCAATGGAGCAAGGTCGTCAGCTTATGGCAATGTCAGGTATATAGAAAGGCTGAATGAATATATAGATACGTATGCAGATAATCACAAGGGATTTTATGTAAATGATCTCAACTATCTGTCGTCTTTATATGGTCTGTTGAATTGGTATGATGACAGGATGTGGGCTTTGTATAAATATCCGTTCAGCATAGATATGATACCGGTGTATGCAAAGAGCCTTGCCGATATCATCAAGTCAATATATGGAATGAATAAAAAGCTTGTTATATCGGATTTGGATAATACTTTGTGGGGAGGGATTATCAGCGAGGACGGAGCAGATGGTATAAGAATTGGTTCAGATTCCCCGCAGGGAGAAATGTATGAGCAGATTCAGCGTTATTTAAGATACCTATCCGAAAGAGGCATTGTTTTAGCTATAAATTCAAAGAATGATTATGACGAGGGTATTTCGGGGATACGTTCAGATAGGTCTGTGCTAGAAGAAAAGAATTTTTCTAAAATTGCTATAAACTGGGAGAAAAAAGACATCAATGTCAATACAATACTTAATGAGCTGAATCTGCTGCAAGGCGGCGCCCTGTTCATAGACGACAGCGCTTTAGAGCGTGATATCGTTAAAAATTGTTTTCCTAGTATAAAGGTATTTGATTCATCAAGCCCGGCGGATCTGCTGAGGGACTTGGAAACGAACGATTTTTTTGAATATTCTGGGTTAACAGCTGATGATGGCCAGAGGGGTAAGTATTACAGGGACAATATCGAACGATTAAATCTTGAGAAGGAATATGCCGATTACGATGAATTTCTAATATCATTGGATATGGAATGCATATGCGAGGAATTAAATGAAAAGAATATGGACAGGGTTTTACAGCTCCTTAATAAAACAAACCAATTCAATTTCCTGACACATCGTTTCACGGAGGATAAGATAAGAGACATTTATAAAGATAAAACATACAGTACATTTGTTTTGACATTAAACGACAGATACGGTACTAATGGGATCGTATCTGTGGCAATCTGTAATACCAGGGATGATACATTCAGCATAGAAGACTGGGTGATGAGCTGCAGGGTATTCAGGCGCGGCCTTGAATACATGATGCTCTTGATAATGTGTGAAGTTTGCAAGGTGAATGGGATAGGAACGATTCGAGGGTACTATAAGGAAAGTGATAGGAATAAGAAGATCAGGCATTTCTTTCGAGATAATGGGTTTATTGAGGGGAGCTTTGATAGTGAAGAAATGGTACAGGAATGGGTTTGTAAAGATATACATGGATTAGAGAAAGGTCTCCGCTCTTTAGTACACATGTCGTTAACAAAGAGATGAGGGATAGCGTTTTGAAAATCATCGGAGTACATCATATAGGATATGCCGTAAGAAGCTTAACGGAGGCAAAAAGAGATTTTGAACTGCTGGGATTTAGTTTTGGAATGGTTGAGTGTGACGATGAACTAGGACTGTCGGCGACTTTCGGGAAACTGGGGGGGGTATTGCATTGAATTGCTATCCTCAAGTTTTGAGAAAAAAACATCTATTGACAGTTATTTAGATAGTGTTGGGCCTGTTGCGTACCATATCTGCTATGAGGTGAGGGATATTTTTGAAGTAGTGGAGAAACTGAGAAACGAGGGTTTTTTTCCAGCAAGTAAGCTGAGGTATTCCAAGGTTCTAGATGGCAATCATATATTCATGTATTCGCAAAAATCAGGGCTTATAGAATTGGTGAGTTTTGAAAAATAAGTACAGAAAGGAAGATAGACAATGGATGAAATAAAAACAAGAGTAAACAAGGTCTTTCGTAAAGTATTCGAAGACGATTCCCTGAATATTGAAATGGAAACCTGCTCAGACGACATTCCCGGCTGGAATTCATTGGCACATATTAACCTTCTGGCAATGATTGAAAAGGAGTTCGATATCCGATTTGATATCGACCAGATCATTACATTTGAAAATGTGGGCGATATATGCAAAGCGATTGAGACGCTTTATTCCGGAGATTGAAAGAGTATGTTTTTGTTGAGCGAGATTTCGTACAAAGCAGGAATAAAGAACGTTGAATTCATAAATGAAAATGAAACCGATGAACTGTTTATTCCATTTAAGGGCAGCTCTTTTCCTGATGTAAGAGGCGGAGTTTTTTTGTCGGACAAAAGATATTTGCCGCTTATGGATTCGGATAGCGTGTGCATGGTGGTAACATTGCCGGAACTCGCACAGGATGTACTGAATCTAAAGAAGGGGGTATGTATTACCAGTTCCCCCAAAGAAATTTTTTATAAATGCCATAATTATATAGCAAGAAGAGGGCTATACAATCGGCATCGACAAGAAACCGTCGTCGGAAGGGAATGTAGGATAGAGCCTGATGCAAGGGTCGCTTCAGAAAATGTGATTATCGGTGATAATGTAATCATAGGATCCGGCGTCAAAATATATGAGAATACATTTATAGGTTCGAATGTGCAAATAGATGACGGAGTAATAATTGGCAACAGGGCATTTGATGTAAGAAACTTTGGGGGAAAGCCGTTACCTCTTTTCCCGTCAGGAGGAGTGAAAATATGCGATGGTGTTCAAATATTTAGCAATTGCTATATAGACAGGGCGACATTTCCGAGTGAGTTTACGGAAATTGGAGAGGATTCAATATTAGGAGTGGGATGTCATATAGGACATGCAGTGCATATTGGAAGCAGAGTACAAATGGTTGCTCAATCTCTGGTAGCGGGATACACATTGGTAGGCGATGATGTTTCAATAGGAACTAATGTGTTCATAGCCGATCGGCTTAAAATAGGCGAGGGTGTCTCCATTTCAGCAGGGTCAGTAGTTGTCACCAATGTTGGAAAAGGGACTCATATGACTGGAAATTATGCTATGGAGCATAGTGAATTTATAAAAGAGTATGCACGCAAAAAGATGTGATTGAACTGCCTTTTTGGAGGTCTTGAGTATGGAAAACTTATATGGAAAGGATCCTGAAATTGAGAAACAACTTGCAGAGAGGATATTTCTAAAGGAATTAAAAGAGTGTGAGAGGTTCCCTAAATATTTAATGATAGAGCCAATCAATGCATGTAATGCAAGGTGCATCATGTGCTATTATGGGGCGGCTTCCGGGGGTATTTACAGAGACAGAGGAGAAATTATATCGGATGAGTTGTTTAATGCGATTGTGAAGCAGATGGAGCCACATGCAGAATGGATAGAGATGGTGACTATGTATGGTCGGGGCGAGCCGCTGCTTGATATGGGTCTGGAAGCGAAAATCAGCAGATTAAAGGATATAGGCATCAAACACATACAGTTATCAACTAACGCTGAATTGCTCAACGGACGTACAAAGGAACTGCTTGAAAGCGGAGTGAATGATCTCAGATTTTCTGTTGATTCTGTCTATAAAGACAGGTATGAACATATAAGGAAAGGTTTATCCTTTGAAAAGGTTATAGAAAATATTGAAGAAGCTATCAATATCAGGAACAGCTTCTATCCGGACGTTCCTATAAGAGTAAGGGGAGTTGCGCTTGAGCAGAACGCTGATGAACGTGAGGAATGGATGCAATTCTGGAAACAGAGGCTTAGAGACAGTGACAAGGCAGAGTTTATTGGCTACCATCCCTTGCATGGCGAGAAGGATGGGGGCGAGGACTGGCCATGTATTTCCGTGTTTTCAACTATGGTAATACATTCAAATGGCAACGTGGTTTTGTGCTGTAACGATTGGGAAGGAAATGTATGCATTGGGAATGTATCTAGCCAATCCCTGATTGAAATATGGCGTTCCGAGAAGCTGGCCAATATAAGAAGATTACATATAACAGGGTAACGCGATGCGATTAGGATCTGTAGAGGCTGTAATGTATGGCAATGAAATAATGGAGATGATGCAGGATGCATTTTAGGATAATTGAACTGTGTGAAAAAATAGACTGCTTTGAACGTATTGTAATATATGGAGCCGGAGATTATGCACGACGAGTATTCCAGGCTCTAAACAGAGTCGGATATTCTAAGCGGATAGCAGGGTTTGTGGTATCGGACCCGGCACCGACACAGGAGATAGAGGGGTATATTGTAAAGTCCATTTACGATACTGACGAAACATTTGATGATGAAGCGTCTGCATATCTGGCCGCAGTAAGTTACGAAACACAGGAATCAATACATAGCATATTATCTATGTTAGGCAAGCAATCATATATATTTCTTTCTGATTATGTAGCAGAAGATAGCCAAGAAGCAGCATGGGAAAGATACTATTTACATGATGAAAAAACTTTTTGGAAAAATGTGATTGAATGGTATATATGTAGCGGTAATAGCTTGGATGTAAAAAGAGATATAACCGAATTGGCACATGAAATACAGACAAATCACTTTGATGGCAGAGTTCAGAACGAGCTGATAGTTTTTATTGTTGGCGTTGTAACGGCAAGAAATGCCAGAATTATCAAAGCACTAAAAAAAAGGAATAAGAGATATGCGATAGAGGTAATGCAATTTCAGGGGTTTCCTTATGCCGGAGATGATGAACTGGATAGGCTGGGCATTAAGAGGGCGATCTGCGGAAGTGTAGAGGAACTATTTTATTCGGCTATTCAGAAAAAGCCACAATTGTTTTATATTGATGCTCCGAATATGTGCGCCGTAATTCCGGCCGTAATGTGCCAGTTTAAATATATTTTCGGCAAAATTATATTCACCGCGAATGACATTGTACATGGAACATATATTGGATTTCCTTATTATTACTACGAAAGTGAAAGATATGCTTTAGAAAATGCCGATGGTATAGTTTGGAGATATTATTCACAGAATTTTATCCATCAAAGATTTAATATTAATTATGGTGGCAAAAGCATTCGCTTTCCCGATTATTGCGATGATGACACATTATATTCAATGAAAAAGGGCGATAAGTTACGTTTTGTATGTATTATCAATCATCTGGATGATATATTACTGGGAAGGAATGGTTATACACCCCTAAAAAGAATTATAAATCGACTTGTAGGCGAAAATAAATGTGAGTTTTATCTTTACTCGAAGTTTGCTGATGAAGATGAGATGGTATATTTAGAGGAATGCAGGCATTACTGGAAGAATTTTCATTACTTTATAAATGTAAATCATATGGAACTAATGAATTCGTTAGGAAGTTTTGATTATGCATTATATCTTTTTGATGATACAAAATTAGTCCAATTTCCCTATAAGCTCATGGAGAGGACTAGCGATGACAATACAAGGAGCAGATATACAGAAGGGATGTATAGATATTCGATAAGCAATACCACGTTTGAGTTGATTTCTGCCGGCATTCCCCTAGTAACGACTAAGAAGGGGAGCTTTTGCGAGGAACTTATGAAGGAGGGAGTGGTCTATCCGATGAGCATTACGAATCTGGATATTGAATATCTGTATCAAAACAGGGATGCGGCAAGGGAACGTGTTCTTAGGCTCAGGCAGAAATGGCTGATAAATGAAAAAATCGAGGAACTGGAAAGTTTTTTCGACACTATTAGGCTAGGCTGACATCGAAGTCGTTGGCGTACTGTTTTGCACTTTTCCTGCCTGAATTACATTTCTAATATGCTATATTTTTAACCATGAAGAAAGAGAACCTCAGATCATGAAAAGATTTATAATGAGCGACCGCTGGTACCTGGAGGAGTCTAAGGCGTGGTTTACATCCACAATAGAGAACATCCTCTTCGAGGTGGAACTTGCTGCAAATGAGGCAAGATGCCTGTCCAAAGTTCCCGAAGAAGAGGACATATTCAGGAAGAATCCGATATGTTTCAAACATGATGACTCCATATACTGCCTTCCCGACAGGGGGAAGAAGATCTGGCGCTATTATCTTTCTGATAATAGATGGGAAAGCATCGATTGCTGGGTTCAGGAAGAGAAGAGACTGAGTGTAAGGTACCTAAAGCTTGGCGGTGACAATTACGCTCTGATGAACGTCGGGAAGCGGGATGTCGCCATACTGGACGGCAGGCGCGGAGAGATACTTGATACTATACATGTGTCACCGAATGAGGACGAGGCTTTAGGGTGGTATTTTTGCAAGGATGGCCTCATATGGTGGATATCGCAGTCTTCCCCGAATGTTTATCTGATTGACATCGCGAGTGGGAAGGTGGAGCGTAGGCATTTGGGTATCGATGGGACGGGATACTGTACGATTTCTTACGGTAACGGGAATGTCTGGGTGTCCGGCAGGGAGAAGAGAATCTATAAGCTTGATGAGGAGCTTAATCTGCAAGAGACATACGAGCTGTCGGACGGCTTCGGGACGTATCACTTCTGCGAAAAGACGGACATCCTGCTTGACTGTGAAATGAAGGATCCAAATATGCCCGCCTTTATCGAGAGCGTAAGCGTTGGCGGGAAGATCTGGTTCGTTCCGCTGTACACTAATCAGCTTGTATATATCGACACGGAGGATGGAAGCCTCGGCACTTTCGATATCGACTACGAGGAGGAGGATGCGACAAGCGCGTACTACCGCATCATGTGCGGCAAGTATATGGCGACATATGTCAGGGACAATCGATATCTGGTTCTCTTTTCAATAAAAAACGAATGGCTTATTGAGATCGACACATTGGAGATGGACTACAGAATTCTTGATATGACAGTTGATTATGATGGCTTGAGAGAGTGCTGTGAAGAGCTGTTTTTATCGGAATTCTACTGTGAATGTAAGGATTTTACTGTGAAGGATTATTTCTGCCAGCTCCAGAATCCGAGATATAAATTCCAAGCCGATCTTAGAAATGGAATGATAAGATGAGTTTTGTTTTATTGACTGACAAAGGTATGGATATAAAAAAAGTGCAAAGGATGGCGCAATGAAAAAAGTATATATTTATGGCGCAGGAAATTACGGAAAAAGGTTGTACCGTTTTGTAACAAAAAACAAGCTGTGCGAGATCGAGGGCTTTGTCCAGACGGAAGTTGCTGAGCGAGACAAGGAGGTATATGGTATACCGGTTCTTTCCGTATCAAAAGAATACGAGAATAAAGATGATCGGGTAAGAGTAATTACTACCGATGTAGATAGTGTGGCACACCAATATAATATTGGTATGGATGAGGTCGCAGGAGATTACATAGCTTTTTTAGAATCAGATGATTGTTGGCATCCTGATATGTTGACCAACCTACTGTCAGCGGCAGAAAGCCATGATGTTGATTATGTTAAATCAGACTTTGATATGTTCATGGGAAACAAAGATGACCGCTTTATTTTGAATTATTGTGTCTTAGGAAACAAAAATGCCGAACTGTATAACCAGGTTATAGTTCCTTCTGATTATGAGGAAATTGTCCATCGAGATATTAATATGTGGAATGGACTGTATAAAAAATCATTTATAGATAAGAATAAAATCAGATTGTATGAAACGGAAAAGGCGGCTTATCAGGATATAGGATTTGTAATTTCTATTTTGGTGTCTGACACTAATAACAATCCGAGGGAAGTTAATGGTATTATTGTTCAACAGGCAGACATGGCTGAAGAACAATTGAAGCGGATGCTTGTAGTGACGGCAATTAATGAAGAAAAAACACCAGATGTAATAAGTTATTTGTGGAAGAATGGTTTTTGCAATGCAGTAACTTATAATAATTGCTTTTTCGATGAGTGAAAACATGGATTACATATTTAAGGAAAAATGAATCAAATTAAGATTTCTACAATCATGCCAGTTTACAATATGGAAGAATATATATCCTCGACGATTGAGAACTGGCTCAAACAATCACTAATAGAAAAAGAATTGGTATGCATTGACGACTGCAGTACAGATAATACTTACGCCATTCTATGCGATTTTGCAGACAAGCATCCTGAAGTTATTGTTTTTCGGCAGCCTAATAATATGGGGGCAGGACTTGCACGGAATAAAGCAATTGAAATGGCAAGAGGTGAGTACATTTCGATTTTAGATGCAGATGATATGTATGAAGATGTGCATTCACTGAAAAAAATATATGATGCCTTAAATCAGGACAAATGCGATGTTGGTAGTGGATTGTTTTCGTATTATAAGGGAGAAAACAGAATAGAACTTGATAGGTTTAGACATTTGTTTTCACATGGAGAGAATATTGTTGATGTAGATTACAAAAGTTTTCAGGAAGATTATTGTTATCATAGTTTCATATTTAGAAAGGAATATTTGGTAGGAAATGGTATTTTTTTCCCAAATTTAAGAAGGTATCAAGATCCTCCTTTTTTGGTGAGAGCCCTTTACTATGCAAATTGTATTCGCGTCGTTAATGTAGAATTCTATGGCTATAAGATAGGATATAAGGGATTAAATCTATCTTATGATATCGTTAGGGACTTGTTCGAAGGGTTTCTAATGAATTTAAAATTTGCAGATGATAATGGGCTTGAAATCTTGATAAGAAAAACAGTAGATCGTTTAAATATAGAATACTGGCATGTGTGGAGTAGAGCAATACACTTGATTGATAATGAATTATTAATACAAATTTGCAAGGCAGAAAAAATAGCAAAAAAACATAAATTACATATCCATTTAGCAGGTTACTTTTTGTATCGTCAACAAGATAGTGAAAAGTTTAATATGTATGATATTACGATGCCGTATCCAATTGATGATTGTAGTGTAGACTCATATCAGGCTGAGGATGTGCTAGAGCATATAGAGAAATCGAAAATTGTTTCGGTCATAAATGAAATCTGGCGTGTTCTGAAACCGGGAGGAATTTTTCGACTTTCACTGCCAGATTATAATTGTTTCTATATGAGACAAAGATGTTTTACCAATGACAAGAAAGAACCGGTTTTCGACCCGATGGGTGGGGGGGCATTTATTAGCGGTAAGGTTGTTGACGGAGGTCATTTATGGTTTCCAGTTTACTCTGAGGTGAAGAAGCTTTTGGATGAAACTAGGTTCAAAAAAATAATATTTTACCGCTATCATTTGTCAGACGGCAGCAGCATCAGCAAAGAAATAGATTATAGCAAGGGGATGGTTCTCCGCACAAAAGAAAACGATAAAAGGAATCTGGACTTATCCATAGTTGTGGATTGTGAAAAATAAAAAGGAACACAGTTAAAATGCATATCGCAACAGGAATATTCACATATAATCGTAGCCGACATACAGAACAGGTGCTTACGGCGCTTCGTGAAAATACTATTCTGCCCGAAAAATTGTTTCTCTTTCACGATGGGTTAAAGGATGAGAATGACAGGGAGGAGTGGAAAAAAGTACAAAACCTTTTGGATAGCGTAGACTGGTGTAAAAAGGAAATAATAGTAGCTAAGGAAAACAAAGGACTGGCGGAATCAATAACATCGGGAATTGATTACATGCTGGAAACTTTTGAGGCAGTCATAATACTTGAGGATGACTGTGTTCCAAATGAAAATTATATTAGATTTATGGTTGAATGTCTCGAAAGATATAAAGAAAACGAAGAGGTGTTTTCTATAAGCGGCTACACATATCCAATCAAATATAAAGATAGTATCTATGACGCATATGCAGTCGGGCGTGCCTCGTCATGGGGGTGGGGGACATGGAAAGATAGATGGCGAAAGTTTGAGAAAGATAATAATCTTGTAAAGAAGATATGTGAAGATGAGCATCAATCGAGAGAACTTGCAATTTGGGGTAGAGACTTAGAAAAAATGCTAGATTATCAAGTTCAATGGAAGATTGATTCATGGGCTGTTTATTGGGCATTAAAGATGATAGAGCAAGGAGGATACTGCATTACGCCTAACAAATCTTTGATAAAGAACATTGGGATGGATGGAAGTGGTGTGCATTGCGGAAATACGGATATATATAATACAAAACTAGAAGATAGCAAGAGAAATGAATTTAGACTTCCGGAGCAAATATGTTTTTCTGATGATGTAAAGGAAAGATTTATAGAGTTTTATGGTGGATATATGGCAATGAATGGTAAATGTGGTACGGGAATTATTGTGTATGGATTAGGGGATTTTTTTCGAAGGAAAGAAAAAGAAATCAATGAATCATATTATGTAGTGGCTTTTGTAGATATGAATAAAGAGGGATACTACGAAGGGAAGAAGATCATATCAATGGATGAGCTTACATGCTATAAGTTTGAAAAGATCGTCATTATGCTTATGGATAGGGACGAAGCAGTAAGAGTCAAGGATAAGCTACATGAGGAGTATGGAATATCGGAAGCGGCCATCTCTTTAGGATTGGATACGTTTGAATACTGAATTGGAGAGGGACATGCAGCAGGAATTCATAAAGAAAAAGAAAAAGACGATAGCGATAATAATAAGAAACGGATATGAAAATGAAGGCGTGGATTTTATCACTCCTGATGACTATTCGCAGCAGGTCGCTTATATGCATCATCAGACAGGGAAGATTATAGATGCTCATGTCCATAATTTAGTGCATAGGAATGTCGTGATGACGCAAGAAGTATTATTTATAAAAAAAGGAAAGCTACGAGTTGACTTTTATGATGAATATGAAGATTATTTGGAAAGCCGAATTTTACAAGAGGGGGATGTAATCCTTCTTGTTTCGGGTGGACATGGATTCAAGGTGCTTGAGGAAGTCGAAATGATTGAGGTGAAGCAGGGACCTTATGCGGGCGAGAATGATAAGAGTCGATTCGATGGTGTGAATGAGGAGAAAATAGCCTTAAGATGATACAGGGCAATGAGTTTAATAAAATAATAATATACGGTGCAGGACAAGCTGGCAAGGAAGTATATGATATATATGGAGATGCTGAGGTTTACGCATTTTGCGAAAGCGACAGTAGCAAAGCAGGCTCGTATTACTGCGGTAAAAAGATAATATCTATTGTAGAATTGTTGAATGAGAGACTATATACGATAATAGCTATCAAAGACCCTTGCATAGCGGCAGGTATAAAGACAATGCTTGAACAAAAGGGGATAACCTGTAACACATACAATGAGATGTTGGATGAAGTTCAGCTAAGGCTTGAGGAGATGACGGCGCATCGTCCGTTAGACATGAATATTGAGACGATTAATTCATGTCCCATGAAATGTGTATTCTGTGTCAATAGAAAAAATACTAGAATTCAAAATATAATGGATAATATAAAATTCGAAACCATAGTAGCCCAATACGCTGAGCTGTGGGGGGGGACTCTTGGAATTGGCAGCATGCAGTCAGATTTTCTATCTGACCCCATATTGCTGAAGAGAATAGATGTTATTAGACGGTTAAAACATAAATTATGGGTACATAGCACGACACCTTTGATTTCTGCTGAAAAATACAGCGATGAGGAATTTGCGGAGATATTGTCCGTGTTTGATTATCTAGAGATTTCGGCAGGCGGATATGATAGAGAAAGCTACAATAGGATGATGGGAGTAGATGCTTTTGATATATTCAGCAGACAATTGGATAGGTTACGTCGGCTCATTGATGAATATAAACTTGAACTGGATATCGATATTGCCTTTCGCACATATGATACAGAAAAATGTAGAGGGAGTGACTTTTATAACAAGATAAGTAGAGTGTTCAGAATATCTGAAGTTAAGACTTCATTCTTCTCGTGGTTCGGAAGCATAGATGATACAGAGCTGCCGAAAGGAGCAAATCTGCTAAAATCGTATAACTCAGGAAGAGAAAGTAATTGTGTTGTTCCAAATGCAACACTTGCGATACAGTCTGACGGCAGAGCAGTCGGATGCGGATGCATTGACTGGCTTAGTAGCTATGTTATAGGGGATACCTCAAAACAGACTCTTGATGAGATTTGGAATTCTAATAAGGCAAGAGAATTTAGAAATGCTTTCACTAACGGAATCCTTCCAAAGATATGTAGCGAGTGTGCATTATATACACCTGTTTCCGTATTAAGA
Source organism: Lachnospiraceae bacterium (assembly GCA_017455525.1). Lineage (GTDB taxonomy): Bacteria > Bacillota > Clostridia > Lachnospirales > Lachnospiraceae > NK4A144. The sequence goes on along the minus strand of JAFTAP010000081.1, from coordinate 26,556 downwards.
AATATAAAACTTAGGGATTATACATCAATGGATGGTCTTTATTATTTTGTGAAAGCGAGATGATCTTTATGGATTTTATACCAGTAAACGAACCCTTATTGACAGGTAATGAAAAAAAATACCTTTGTGAATGCATAGACTCCGGATGGATTTCTTCGGAAGGACCGTTTGTCAGGCAGTTTGAAGAGAAAATAAGTACCACAGTGCAAAGGCAATATGGAGTCGCAGTCTCTAATGGGACGGCGGCATTAGAGGTGGCAGTGCAGGCTCTAGGTATAGCTGAGGGCGATGAGGTGATTATGCCCACTTTCACAATCATTTCCTGTGCTATGGCTGTTACTAAGTTAGGCGGAAGACCTGTATTCGTTGATAGCGACTTAGATACATGGAATATGTGTGTTGATGAAATAGAGAATAAAATAACGTCAAAAACTAGGGCTATTATGGCAGTTCACTTATATGGGATGCCGGTAGAAATGGATAAAATACTTACCCTTGCAAGAAAATATGGGATTAAGGTTATTGAAGACGCAGCGGAAATGTTAGGGCAGACATATAAAGGGAAACCCTGCGGCAGCTTTGGTGACATAAGTATATTCAGTTTCTATCCTAACAAGCATGTGACTACAGGAGAGGGCGGGATGGTTGTGACGGATGACATAAAACTCGCAGAAAGGTGCAGGATGTTGCGGAATCTATGTTTTCGTAAGGATGTGCGCTATGTTCACGACGAAATCAGCGACAACTACAGATTTACCAATCTCCAGGCGGCGATCGGTTTGGCGCAGCTTGAACGTTTGTCGGAATTTGTCAAGCGGAAGCGTAGAATGGGGAGATATTATACGGAGCAACTATCAGGAGTTAAAGGAATAAAATTACCTATTACTGAAACAGATTATGCAAAAAACATATATTGGGTGTATGGATTAGTGCTTGACGATGAGATTGATATGGATAATCGTGAGTTTGTAAAGAGACTAGCTAGTGAAGGCATCGGAGCAAGAACATTTTTTTGGTGTATGCATGAGCAGCCAGTATATATAAAACAAAGGCTTTATGTAGGAGAAAGATATGTTAATGCCGAGAAGTTAGCAAGAAAAGGGTTATATATTCCTAGTGGCATTGCATTAAGCGAGGAACAGATGCAGGCGGTAGTTAGGAGTGTAAAAAAAACCATATACCAGTTGGGATAAGGTGAGTGAAGATAAATGAAGTATGTGATATTGTACGGGGTAGGATATGAGGCTGAGAATTTTATATATCACAATATGGCGTTGTTTTCACGGATCGTTTTTTGCATAGACAGATATAGTGACAGGGAGAATTTTCACGGGAAGCCAATCCTGCGGTTGGAAAATCTGAGTAACGAGGAGCTGAGAGGTTATCAGATTATTGTTGCGGCGAGTAAAAATGCTTATTTTGAAATCAAGAAAGCACTACAGTACAGGAAACTGTCAGAATTTAAGGATTTTTTCTGGAGCCAACTATATGGTAAGAAAGTTATTGTAGCAAATACGAATTGCTATGGTCCGCCGATAATAAATTACTTAAACGCTATATGGGGGGGAAAAGGGGGGTTTTTTGTATATCCTACACCAATGGTGCATGAGAATATAAATAGGGAATTGGATGAGAATCTCTTAAATAATGCGGATGTATATATACATCAAAACATAAAAGCAGATAACAAATATGGCTACAGACTATCGGATGAATATATTCTGCCACGACTAAAGGATGGATGCCAAGTTATCACTATACCAAATTGTATAGAATTAGGCTATTGGTGCTATCCTAATATTCGGTATGAGGGTAAGGCGTATGTATTTAAGGATTGTCAGTTTATTGTTTTGAGAGATACAGTATTGGACGAGGCCTATCAACAGGGGTGTTCGAATATTATGGAGTACCGAAAATATTGGAATAGCTACAGGTATAATGAAAAGGTGCTAAAAGAGTTATATGAAGACAACATGGAAAGGATGATAAAGCGGGAAACATTGGGAAGATGGGACATAACTATGTCCGATTATATCAAAAAACATTACAGAGACACACAGATCTATTCGGAGTGTAGGCATCTTACGGGCGAGGTATATGGCTATATAGGGGATGAAATATTAAAAAGATTAAATATTAAAGCTGAAGCACATGGAAAACTGGCAATGGGGAATAGCCTTACCGTACCAATACTGCCTTCAGTCAAGGAATTTTATGGCATGAAATTTTCTGATAAGGCTTACATTAATGCTTTTGCGGAAAACGAAGCAGAGAATCCAGTAGATAATTATATTAGATCATATATCTGGTTCTGGTATGATAAAGTGATCTAATGAAAGAAAGCGGAGTCTATGGGATACAAATTGTCGAATTTAAGTAAACTATAAATACAGGTATATGTATTCTGAGAAACATAGAATAGCAAAAGAATTACAGATCAATCGGGAGATGCAGGATGGAAGAATTTAACAGATATGCGGAATACTACAACGCTTTTTATAAGGATAAGGATTATGTTGGAGAAGCTAAAGTAATCCAGCAGCTTTTGATGCAATATGGAGAAGGCGTAAAGTCTATTATTGATTTCGGCTGCGGAACGGGAAGGCATGACATAGAGCTTGAAAGATTAGGATATGACTGCACTGGCATTGATCAGAGTGAGAAAATGATAGCTGTTGCAAGAGAAAACAGTCAATTAAATAATATCAAGGTTTCTTTCTCTGTAAACGACATTAGGCAATATTATTCTGATAAAAAATATGATGCTGTCATATCAATGTTTCATGTCATGAGTTATCAAAATACAAATGCGGATGTTTTATCAGCTCTTGAATCTGCCAGGCGGATGTTAGATATGGGGGGGTTATTTATTTTTGATGCATGGTATGGCTCTGGGTGTCTTACGGATTTACCAGAAGTCAGGATAAAAAAAGCAGAGACGGAAAGATCTGAGATTACGAGAATCGCAATACCCACGATGTATAATCAAAATAATACAGTGGAAGTATTATATGAAATAATAGCAGTAGATAAGAGTACGGGACAGGCTGAGTGCTTTAAGGAATCGCATAAGATGAGATATTTTTTTAAGCCAGAAATGGAGTATTATTTAAGACAGAGAAATTTTGAATTAATTGATTGTTTGGACTGTAATACGAATGAGCAGCCAGAGCTTACCTCATGGACATGTTACTTTATTGCAAGGGCAAGGTGATTGAAGATTAAAATAGGGATAATACTAGATTTTCCTGCGTATGGCGGAGGAAGTTTTCAGTATGCGTGGAGCATGTTGGAGGCTTTATATATATCCACGAGGAAGCGAAATCACGAATTGATTATTTTCGTCAGATTTGATGAATGGGAGGATTATTTATCTAATTTTGAAATAAAGAAAATTAGGATTGTTGGACAATATATTAAAGATAAACTAATAATAGATGCTGAGGAATGTGATTTAATATTTGCCTCTTGCCAATCAAATTGGTCGGAGAGACTCTGCTCACCGACTGTCGTTCCTATACATGATTTGATGCATAGATATGAGACGGGATTTCCCGAAGTTGGAGATGAAAGAGAGAGAAGAGCACGAGATTATTTATTTCATTCAATCACAGAAAAGGCATTTGGAATCCTTGTGGACTCGCAGATAGGCCTAGAGCATGTCACTGAATGCTATGGTAAATATCATGAGAAGAAAATACACGTCCTTCCTTTTGCTATTCCTCGTTATCTGAATGAGATCGAGCAGGATATAGAAATTCCATTTAATAAATATATATTTTATCCTGCGCAGTTCTGGAAACATAAGAACCATGTCAATTTATTAAAGTCTATAAGTGAACTCAGAAAACAAAAAATAATCGTTAATTGCGTGTTCGTTGGGAGTAAAATGAATGGCTACGACGATGCCGTAGCACTGGTTGATGAGTTAAACTTGAATAATCAAATAATATTTCTAGGATATGTTTCTAACTCGCAGATGGGCTATTTGTATAAAAATGCATGTGCTTTGGTAATGCCGACATTTTTTGGACCTACTAATATCCCGCCGATCGAAGCAATGAGTCTCGGATGTCCGGTGGCAGTATCAGGAATATTTGGGATGCCGGATCAATTAGGAGATGCAGCTATATATTTCAATCCAAGTAATGTTGATGAAATTGCTTCGGCAATAAAGAAATATTGGATGGATGATGACTTCTGTCAAATTATGCGAATTAAAGGCAAAAGGCAGGCAGAAAAGTATACACAAAATGAATTTAATATTAAATTTGATAGAATATTTGAGGACTTATTGGATAAAGCTTGTATTTATAAAGAAAAAACGAGCAGGTTAAGGAAATTCTGTAACGATCATAATAGGATTTTTTTGTACGGGGCTGGTATCAATGCACTATTCTTACTTAGTATAATGCGAAAACTCGGTATTAATGCAGAAGCCATTTTTGTTACCGAATTGAAAGATAATATAGATATGGAGTCTATATTTGACAAAGATATATATGAATTCAACATGGATAAAGTAAACGACATGGATGGAATTATTTGCGCTGGTTCAAAGTTGATGCAAGAAGAAGTAGAGCACTATTTAATTAAACAAGGTGTACTTCCTGAAAATATGTACCTTACCGATGCTATTAAAGTCAAAGAAATATATGAGATTATGTATCGATGATGCATTTGGCAGAGGGCAGATATTATGAATTCTTTGAGTGATTTTATAAAACTTATATATAAAATGAAAAATGGGGGGGTGACATTATACGGAGCAGGGAAATGTGCTGACGAGGTTTATCTTTGGCTAAAAAAAGCAGATATTCCTATTATTACTATTATAGATAAGTATAAGGTGGGGCAGTTTTATGAATTAAAGATAGTATCGCCCGAGAAAGTCGATGAGGAGCATTCGGATACCGTATTGATAATCACGGCTGACATCGCAGAGGATTATGCTCGTGTTTTTTTTAAGGATAAATATAAGACTATTATAGGCATACAGTTATTTAAGAAACTGACTTATATGTTGCCGGATGATGCGGGAGAGAATTTTTCATATAGTGCAAGCTTTCCTTTCAACCATTATGAGTCGCCATTCATGCAGGCTAAAGACTTGCGTTTTTGGGAAAACACGGTGCAGGGGGATACACTAGAGGATATAGATACGAATTTAGAAAGACAGATAGGGTTTTGGAGACGTATGGAGGAGCTTTCCGATGACTTTTTTGATATGACCTATAAAGAAGGAAAAGCAAGATATAATGTAGGCAATTCCATGTTTGGATGCTGTGACGCTTTAGCATTATATAGGGTTATTATTGATTTCAAGCCTAATAGGATTATCGAGATAGGGAGCGGATGGTCTACATGCGTTATGCTTGACGCAGATGAATACAGGCTGGACTATGACCTTAGGATTTCCTGCATAGAACCATTTCCGGATAGGCTTATGGGTAGCATAAAAGAGGGCGATAGAACGAAGATGGAAATAATCGAGGATTATGTTCAAAATGTTCCGTTGGATTATTTTGATTGTCTGGAACAGGGTGATGTCTTATTTATTGATTCTTCTCATGTCGTTAGGAGCGGAGGCGATATTCCGTATGAGTACTTCAGAATATTACCAAGATTGAAAAAAGGCGTGATGATTCATATACATGATATGTTTTATCCCTTTACCTATCCTGTGGATTGGCTAAGGCAGGGCAGAGCATATAATGAGGCGTACTTAGTAAGGGCTCTGCTTTCGGGAGGCTCAGCTTACCGTATTATGTACTTTGGAGATATGCTGCAAAAAACAGGCATGACTCATGAATCAGAGGAGTGCATCGACAAACATCCGGAGCTATCTGATAGGGGCGGGAGCTTATGGCTGGTCAAAGAGTCTTGATTTGAAAAATATGGTTAATCCAAGAGTTTCCATCATCACTGTAGTAAAAAATGGTGAGAGGACTATAGAGCAGACAATACGAAGCGTGGCGGAGCAGTCCTATGGCAGTATCGAATATATTATCATAGATGGTAATTCCACTGATGGGACAGGGGATATTATAAAGAAATATTCAGATAGCATATCTATTTATATCAGGGAAGATGATAAAGGAATATATGATGCGATGAATAAAGGCATAAAAGCCGCATCAGGTGAAATAATCGGGATAATAAACAGCGATGACTGGTACGAGAAAGATGCCATAAAAAATGCGGTGGGCGAATTTACAAATGACGAGGCCTCAATTGACATTGTATGCGGACAAGGAAACATAATAAAAAACGGTGAAGTCATTGGGCGGAGTCATAAGGATTCCATAGAAAAGATATGGTATTATTTTCCATTCATGCATCCGGCGGTATTTGTAAGGAACAGTGTTTACAAAGAGCGTGGGGCGTTCGATACCGGCTACAGGATAGCTGCTGATTATGATTTGCTTCTTCGCTTCTATACACAAGGAGTACGCTTCAAAATAGTTGATCAGCTATGGGTTAATTTCCGTGCAGAAGGAATAAGCTGTACTGAACGAATTGCCACTGCCGTGGAAAGCCAGCGAGTAAGGAAAATGTATGCCGGTTATTCATCGGATGAAGCAAGTATCCTGGAGTATGGGGAGAAAAAAATAGACGAAGAGTGCTACAATGAAGCGATTGAAAGAAACGATGGTATATTGGAGATAGTGTTAAGCGAATATGTCGGCAGGAAAGTTTGTATATTCGGATGCGGTAGGTGGGGAAGGGAAATAGGAGAGGCTTTAGATAAGATAGGATACGAAGTGGAAGCTTTTATTGATAATGATAACGGAAGATGGGGCAAGACAATTTCAGGATGCCCTGTAAATTCACCATGTTATCTTGGGAAAGGGAAGCGGGACGTAGTGATTGCTATTATGGATAAAAGCGACGAGGTTGTTTCGCAGATTGAGGAAATCGGGAACCCTGATTTACGCTATGTGACAATCGGGACAATCCTTAAAGACATAAGGACGGAAGTTCTGAATCGGAAAGGAATATCGATATAGTCATGAATCAGGAGTTGATCACTATAGGAATAACTACATGGAATCGTATGGAGTTATTGAAGCGGATGGCATTATCGCTATCTTTGTCGGAAAAACCGTTTCCTTATGAGATAAAGGTTTATGATGACTGCTCTACCGAATATGATGCCGAAACTTTGAGGGAGATATTTCCTGAAGCGGTAAGCATTATCCGCCATGACAGGAATAAAGGGGCGGATCTGAATGCGGAGTATATGTATCACGATTTCTTAGAGAATGGCGGAGATTATCTGTTCAATGCGGATTCTGATCTGATTTTCTCGGCAGACTGGATGGAGGTCGCTGTTTCCAAGATAGGAGAGACGGACGGCGTACTGTCACTGTTCAACACTAAGCAGCACCCGGGAAAATCTGTAGGTAATGGCTTGGTTGAAAAAGAAGCCATAGGCTGCGCAGGAACTTTTTTTAGCAGGGAGATTATTGAGGCAATCTGTGCAAGTAGAACAATCCATGCCGAGAGAGGGATTGATTGGGAGTGGAGCAGGTTCCTACAGGAAGAGGGTATCCGCATATTTACTACGGAGAGAAGCTATGTACAGCACATAGGTTTCATTGGGGATCATAGTGGGAACGGGCTTTTTGATTATGGCTCGTATTTCCATGTCGGCTCTTTAGAGAATGGTCAGATAATCAATGATTCGATAGAAGAATTTTCGCATGAGAGCTATGCAGAGGAACTGAAATACGTAAGGAAGCTATATCTTTTTCCATACGACAGGATAGAGAAGTCATCGAGAGTAGTTTTATACGGCGCAGGCAATGTAGGCCGTGATTTCAGGGTACAGATTGCTAACGGCAACTATTGCCGGCTCGTGGCAACGGTCGACAAGAACTATGCGAAGCAAAGAGGGGTATTGCCACCCTCATCACTAAAGGATCTGGAGTTCGATTACATAATAGTGGCGACATGCAATGAGGAATTGTCGGCGAGCATCCTGATCGACCTTAAGACGAATGTAAATATATCAGACGAGAGAATCGTCACCGTGGAAGGAATGGAACCGATAAGCTTGAGAGTAAAGGACATGATATGAAGTGCGCGATATACGGGACAGGCAAATGGGCTGAGACTATACTGCACATGATGAGCTATTACAAGGAAGTGGACATTGTTTACTTTGTTCGCTCAGAAGTAGACAACGGGCTCTTTCATGGGATGAATGTAATAAAAAGCACGGATATAAAGAATCGGATTTTGATTATCTTATAATCGCATCGGATCGCTATCATGATGAAATCATGGAGCATTTAACGAGCTTGCAGAACTACGAAGGCATAAAGCATAAAATCAGGACGAACACGGAATGGTTGCTGCTGATATCGCAGGAGCTGGATACGAGAGTTCCGACGCAGTCAGTGTTGACGGATGAGGGCATTACATACATAGCTGACAGCAGAGACACGGTAATACCAATGATGATGTATCATACGGGCGAGAACTGGGCAAAAGAAGAAATAGATTTCTTTTTTAAGTCAACGTCAGGAGACTATTGTAAAGCCACAGGAGGAATATTTATTGACATAGGAGCGAATATAGGCACGACGTCGATTTATGTCAAAGAAAAAGTTCCTGGGCTTAAAGTGATAGGATTTGAGCCGGGCAGGGAGAATTTCGATTTGTTCAGAGCCAATATCATAATGAATCGGATGGATGGAGTCACTGCGGAATGGATGGGGCTTTCGGACGAAAATGGGGGGCGAATTATCGCTATTTTTCGTTTAATTCAGGAGGAAGTAATATACAGGAGAGTAAGACAACTGAGACGTATGACGTGAAGCTATGCACATTGGATGAATACTTGAAGGAGAAGGCGATAACATCGAATGAAATAAGCCACATCTGGATTGATACGGAAGGATACGAGGCAAATGCGCTTCATGGGGCAATGGACACGCTCAATTCTAAAAGGATACCTATATGGCAGGAGTTTAATCCGCATATATACAGAAGACAGGGTACATGGGAACGATACCTTGAAGATATGGGAAGCGTGTACAAGCGTTTCGTTGACTTCAGAGAGGTGAGAGAAGCCGTCAAGAGAGAGCACGATATCCGAGAGCTTAGGACTTATCCCGAAGTTATGGGGGAGAAAGACATTCATCAGACAGACCTTTTCTTTTACTGAGCAAGTCAATGGAAAACACGCAAAATAAGACTGATATTGTGATACCGCTGCATCTTAAGGATGCGGATATTGCCATATCGAACATCCCGATTATAATTCGGAACATTCATCACAGAAGAATGGTCATAGTATGCAGCGATGAAGCTAAGGCGATGATTCAAGAAAGATGCTTGAGTGACCTAGAATATTATCGTGAGGACAGCATAGCAAACGGCTTAACGATTGAGTCCGTGAAGAGTATAATCCTTGCCCGTTCAGGAAACGCAGAGCGGGCGGGATGGTACTTCCAGCAGTTCCTAAAGATGGCGTATTCCTTGTCCTGCGAGGATGAATGGTATGTGTTATGGGACGCTGACACCATTCCATTATCGGAGATTAGTTTATTTGAAGCTTCAGGCAGACCGGTCTTTGATTTGAAGAATGAATATCATAGACCATATTTTTATACTTTAATGCGGCTCATGGGATTAGATAAAGAAGAACCGTTGTCCTTCATAGCTGAGCACATGGTCATAAGCACGAAGGTCATGCGTGAACTGATAAAGGATATTGAAGCGAATGACAGTCTTGCGGGAGTGTATTTCTGGGAGAAAATATTATACGCTATACCGTGGACATTCTTGAGAACGAGTGGGTTCAGCGAGTTTGAGACTTATGGGAACTACGTAATGAGGCACTATCCGGGAATGTATGCCACAAGAAGATTAAGAACCCTAAGACCTGCGAGAATAGTGATAGGTGACTCCACGGATGAAGGAATCCTGAGATGGGCAGCTAAGAGCTACGATACAATCAGTTATGAAAAATCTAAAATGATTGATGAATGGTATGCGTGGATTAGCAACAGTCCTTTAAGGAGATTCGTGTCTTTGGAGTCATTATGGAAAAGATACAGAGCAACGCATTATGAAGACTATATCGAATGAGAAATGAAACGGGATAAAAACATAAAAGAGCTTGAATTGCTGAAGGACTCATACGATAAGATGAAAGAATTTTATTTCATTCTGCTGCAGTGGATTTATGTGCATCAGCAAGGCATGACGCTTGCCGAATATTTCATTAGCAACCGTTTTGAACGGATTGCGATATATGGGACTAAGGAACTTGGATTAAGCCTAATGAGGGAGCTTCGGGGGACAGAGATAAGGGTGGATTATTTCATAGACAAGAATGACATTATTGAGATTGATGGGATAAAGACAGTGAAACCGGAGGACAATATTAAATCGGTGGATGTGATAGTAGTGACATCGGTTCATTATTTTTCAGATATCAGGGAAGAGCTTAGGAATAGGACTGATAGCAAGGTTGTGTCGATAGAGGATGTCATATTTAGCCTATGAGATTATATTCTTGAGATAGTGATATGAGTAAACCGCTTTATATATGGGGATCGGGTCTTTTCGGCGAGACTGCATATTTTTTTTATAAAGGGCATGAGATAAAGGGATACCTAGATAAGAATCCGGCTAAATGGGGGAGCAGGCTTAATGGCATAGAGATCTTCTCACCAGACATTCTGAGAGAGACGGATGATCCGAGAGTCGTAATTGCAATGTACGATCATGTTGATGAGGTAAAAAGAGAGCTGTATGAGGGTTATGGAGTAAGAAGATGCCAGATCTTTTCCGTTTATCAGGAGAATACAGACAATTTTAAATGGGAGGAGACGCAGCATTTTAGTAAGAATACGTTCGTGATATCTTTCACGTCAGGACTCGGAAACCAGATGTTCCAATACGCCTTATACCGTTTTCTACGTGAAAACGGGAGAAACGCGGTAGCTGATACGAGCTGGTATACAGTTCTTACAGAACCGGTATTTTCCATTCTTGATGTATTTTCGTCGCTTGATATGAAACTATGCAGCCCGTCCCAAAGGTCCGATTTGATTGACAAGGCTGTTATAGATAGGAGCATGGGCGGCAGTTTCCTGCTGTATCAGGAGCCGCCAGTTAATACAGTCAATAGTCTTAGCAGTTACGTTTCGGTACTGGAATATATGGGAGGATACTTAAAGGGATACTTTCAAACATACCGATATGCTAATGAGATACGAGATGTGTTGGAAAGAGAGTTTTTATTTCCGCATACAGAGGATACAGGGCTTAGATATTATGAATCATTTCTTAAGGAGAATTGTGTCGTAGGCGTTCATGTAAGACGAGGAGATTATGTCGATGGCATCAATAGCTGGATGTATAAAGATATATGCACGAGCAGGTATTATGCGGATGCAATAGAATACGTCAGAGAAAGATTCCCTAAAAGCATAATCTGCTTCTTCTCTAACGATATTGAATGGACCAAAGAAAATCTAAAGTATGATAATGCTGTGTACGTTGAAGGAAGCGGGTTCGATGCTTATAAGGATTGGTACGATATGTACCTTATGAGCAGATGTAGTCACAACATCATAGCGAACAGCACGTTTAGCTGGTGGGGTGCTTGGCTTAATAAGAACGAGGAAAAGCTTGTAATAGCACCCAGGAAATGGAACAACGCCTGTGAGTTCTTGGATGTATATCCAGAGGAGTGGATTAAGTTATGAGGCGAGAGCCTAAAATTTCCATAATAGTGCCTGTTTATAATGCAGAGAGTTTCTTGAATCGGACGCTTGGGAGCATCATAGAACAGACATGTGAGGACATTGAAGCTATCTGCGTGGATGATGGATCGGCGGATCGTTCGCCTGAAATCCTTGATGACTATGCGGCGAAGGATAAGCGCATAAGAGTAATACACCAGCAGAACAAAGGCATGGGGGCAAGCAGGAACACGGGAATGGATATGGCTTCTGGGGAGTATCTGTTCTTCCTTGATGCGGACGACTATCTTGAACCTGACGCATTGGGCATGCTTTATGGATACGCTTCATCAAGGAGGCTTGACATACTCGTGTTCGGCGCAAATCAGTTCGACTCGGATACCGGCATTGATAAGAAGATGCCAGGCATTGTGAATAAGCGTTATCTTCCCGAAAAAGAAGTGTTCAGCGCCGGAGACATTTCGGATCATATATTCGGCTTATCGTATGGCTATATATGGAACAAGATGTACTGGAGAGGGTTCATAAGGGATAAGGGTATACGCTCTCAGGAGATGAACGTGGCGGGCTCTCAGACCTTCGTTCATGAAGCGATGGCGGTAGCGGAGCGGATAGGGTACTTGGATATTGCCCCGATTCATTATCGAATGGAAAATCCCACAGGACTATCAATGCATTCGGATGATGAGCCGCTGAACCCGTGCTACGCATGGGAGGGGCTTCAGCAACGCCTAAGGAAAAGACAGGTCTACGAGAAATTAGAAAGAGGTTTCGTCAATGCCGCAGCCGATAACTGCCTTGCTAAGTTCGATGTGCTGAGGACGAGGGAGGCGATGAAGGCACTGTTCGATGCCCTTAAGGGAACATACCTCGAAAGGCTTGAAATAAAGAATCGTGATAAGGAATATTTCTTCAATGAGGACACGTTCAAGAGAACCTGCGCAATCCTTAACGGGAGCTTTGATGATTTCGTTCATTTGGAGCTGATCCGATACCGGTCGCTGCTTCATAAGATGGAAAGAGGGGACGATACGTTCCCTTACAGCCTAGTTCCTCATGGAAGCAGGATAGTGATATACGGGGCGGGTTTTTGGGGGAGAAAGTATTTCGCGCAGATGATGCGCAATCCGTACTGCGAGGTCGTTGCGTGGGTAGACAGGAACTATAAGGACTTGATGCCGCAGGTGTCTCCGGTCTCAGCGCTATCGGATGCTTCCCTTGAATTTGATTTCGTGCTCATAAGCGTGGATAACGAATGGATTGCAAAGGATATCGGCAAAGACTTAAGAGCTATGGGAATAGATGACAGGAAGATAATCTGGCAGCACATGGAGGAGAGGTAGGGTGTTCCGATACTTATTCCCATACGGCGATGTAAATAAGGGCAGCCGTGTCGTCCTTTATGGAGCAGGGGGAGTGGGCTACAATTATTATTACCAGATGCGGGCTTCGGGATTCTGCAAAGCAGTGCTATGGGTCGATCGTGATTACGAGGCTCTTCAGACGAAGAGATTTCCGGTGGAGAATCCCATTAGAATCATGGACATGGATTATGATGTCATCGTTGTTGCAATACGGAGCAGGGAGGTTGCAGACAGCATAAGGGAATACCTTGTCGGATTGGGCGTGCCATGCGGCAAAATCTTTTGGAAAGAGCCTGTTCTTTTGGATGAGACTCCATACAGCTACACGAATAATGACAATGACATAGAGGATAAGCCAGATGAATCAATAAAAAGGATCGCGCCTGTCGAACTTGTGTCAAGCGACCGCATGGACATAGTGGTGCGGTACTTATTCGCAAAGGACATTGTGCTTGGGCTGGACTCTGTCCGTCACCAGAACTTATATTCCCGTTTCATACTGACCGTGAACGGTGCCGATGAGCCGTTCTATGTGGATGCGCCCGATGGGATGTCGGATTACGACAGGAAGACGGGGCTGGACACATTCGTGAACGACTTCCGCATCCTGATAGAATCCATGCGACATGAGGGATTTCTGAAAGATGACTGCATACCGCTGAACCGCAATGCAGAGCTTCTGAATGGTTCTCACAGGCTGGCGGCGGCTCTTGCTCTGGAAGAGGAGATTTGGGTAAAGTGTCTGCCGGAGGAAAGGGTGCAGGACTATTGGACTATAGACAGATTTGAAAGAAGCGGTTTCCCTACGGCGGACAGGGTGGAGCTTATGGCCGGCTTTTCAGAGCTGTATGATAGCTGCGGCATGATGCTTCTGTTCGGGGAAAGAGAACTATGGCGCTTCATTATAAACCGAGTGTTGCAAGGCATAAAAGAAGTGGGGCATATAGGGCTTGACTTCAGGCATGATTTCATTGCGTTCGAGAGCCTGCTAAGGGAGACGTACTATGAGGATGACGTCTGCGATGAGCTGATACGATCTCGGCTCCTTGAAGGTCCGAGGGTATGCGTCGTAGTTTTCTCAGATGAGAATGGAAATAACAACGACATCATAGAGGCTGTCCGTGGGAGAGCTGAGGAGGTCATGACAGTTATGGGCATGTCTCGGCATGACATATACATTCCCGACAGGAGCAGGCAGAGGCATCTTATGGATGTATGGCTGTCGCATAACAATATAAAAGTGGCGGGAATGATGCTTAGGACTGCTTCAAGCAATAAGCTGGACAATGGCATTGAGTGCTTAAAGGGGAGGCTGAAAGAAAGTGGAATTTCATTTGACTGCGTTTGCCTTACGGATGAGGCAGTGATGGAGATACTCGGATTAAGGGAAGCGGGCAATATCGGAGTCTTGGTTTCGAGTGAGTATAGGGAGAAGATTATACTTCCCGATGGATTTTGCGTGGAGGATGGATATAACGGCGTTCCATACAAGTGTCGTAGCCTGCATTTTGTGTATCACGACATGAACGTATTGAATCCTGACTTAGTCGTGCAGCATAAGCATGACAGGCTAAAGGACTGTTTTGTGAGCGAAACAGATGCAGTCGGCTTAATAAATCAGAGGAGGGACAAGGACGATATAAGGCTGTTGCAACTATTGTACGATTATGTCGGATGCTTTGATAGAGGGAATGCATTAAGGGAGCGCTTTGACAGCGAGATTGAACGGCAGCATGAGAAGAACAGGTTTCGCCTGAGTGACATATCATGAGAGATGGAATCAAAGTTTCGATAATACTGCCGTCACTGAATGTCGGAGCGTATATAAGCGAGTCTATAGAGAGCGCAAGGAATCAGACCTTGCATGACATAGAGATCATCTGCATTGACGCAGGCTCCACCGATGGCACATGGGAGAAGATACAGGAGCAGGCTTCCGAGGACGACAGGATTATCGCCCTGAGGAGCCCCGTCAAGAGCTATGGCTTTCAAGTGAACATGGGGCTTGACAGGGCAAGGGGCAGGTACGTCGCAGTGCTTGAGACGGACGATTACGTGGCTGAGGGGATGTACGGGACTCTGTGCCGCATCGCAGAGGAGCACGGGGTTGATTACGTCAAATGCGATTACAGCACCTACGTCACGGATGAGAACGGGGAGAGGCTTTTTACGGAGCGAAGGATTTCTATGGACAGAGGGCTTTATTCTGATGTCTTCAAGCCCTCGGAGCATCCTGACACTGTGGTGGATGACTGGTATCTTTGGAACGGCATATATGATGCTGACTTCTTGCGCAGGAATGGTATAAGGTTCTCTGAGACTCCGGGGGCTGCGTTTCAGGACATAGGCTTCCTGCATAAGACCTGCTCCTCTGCGGAGAAGGCACTTTATGTCGGGGAGTCGCTTTACAGATACTGCGTTGACCGTGATGGGGCTTCATCCAATTCAGATAGAACATTGAAGTTCATACGCAAAGAATACGGGCTTTTGGTTGACGGTCTTGGAGAAAGCCCCGATTCGCCATCGAGGAACATGCTCTACCGCCGCATGGCACGGTCTTTTGTGAGGGCTTGCATGGACAGCACGGATGGTATGCTCATGGAGGTGGAGGCGGCTGACATCTGCGCATGGTTCCAGAGGCAGTTAAGGGAGGCCGAGAGATGGGGATACGTTAAAGAGGATGACATACCTATTAGCTTAAGAGGGGGATACAGGCATTTGATGAGTCCGGCATTCGGATTTGTGACATACCGTGGCATGAGGACGAGAGAGTTTTATGAATTCCTAAGCGATGGATGTTCGGTTATAGTATTCGGCTGCGGAGTGTACGGCAGGGAGGCTTGCAGGTTTCTTAAAGCCTCGAGGTATGAGATTGCTGGCTTCATGGACAATAACAAGAAACTGTGGGGAAACCATATTGATGGTTTTGCAGTAATGTCGCCCGAAACCATTAAAGAGCTGCCGGATACGATGAAGTACCTTGTGGCAAGCGAGAAGTATGCCAACGATATAGCAAATCAGCTGAGAGAATATATAGCGTCTGAGAACATTTTCATATATACTTCGGAACTTGTATATACTGAGAATTACAAGAAGAGGCGGAAATAGTTCGCCAGATTTAAGAATAAGCAATTTAGGTAATCTTGGCATAAGAGAATGGATGATATTTTATGGATATTATTAATAGCTTTAGGAATGAAATAGTTTCATTCATAATCGGAATGATATTTAGTGCAATAATATTTCTAGCAAAGAAATTTGTTACATATATAGTACAATTATACCATGTTCTTAAGTTGAGACGATCTCAATTTATATTTGACGACAACCTAAATATATATACAATTGAAAATGCAGTCCCAGAATACAAAAATATCACAATAGAAGCATCTACAAAAAAATTGTTTGTAAATATCCCAGATTACTATAGGAAAATTATTTCTTCTGACGTGTCTTTCCATGAGAACACATCGTTTGACGGTTCTGGTTCTTTTCGGGACTTATCTATTCAAACAGGGATATATGATTTAGAAAATTTAATTGAAATACATCGTGGACGCGTTGCTCAATATTTTATTAATATGGATAATGGCTGTAAGTTTAATGAAATAAAATATGGTGTTCTTAATGTAAATATAGGAACAAGAGTAGGTTCGAGAGAAGATCCTGTCGTCACTATAACTACTTTTGAAACAGATTTCTATACATATAGAGTATTCAATTCAATATATCAAGAACTAATACTAAGGAATCATGATATATCAAGAATATCATCGCTTGATGAATTGGAGAAGTACAATTGTTTCGTTTGTTCAATAGGTGTTAATGCAATAATAGGAATCAATTCCCCTAAATACAATAAAGAGGAAATTATTCTGTCCAAAAGGTCTGGAAATACTATCAATTACCAGAATATGTACCATATTTCTGTAAACGAGGGAATGTGCTATATGGATTACAATCCTTCAAGTGGTAGGGTATCTGTTGAGAGGTGTCTGTTCAGAGGAATAGAAGAAGAGATGGGAATATCGGAGAATTTCCATTTGCGGAACAAGACAGATGTGTCATATTGGGACTTGTTTTTGTCAAGAGATACATTCGATTTTGGGATTACATGTTATGTAAAACTAAATGGAATATATTTTGATGAGATTCAGTCACTTAT
The DNA here is from genome assembly GCA_017455525.1 of Lachnospiraceae bacterium. Lineage (GTDB taxonomy): Bacteria > Bacillota > Clostridia > Lachnospirales > Lachnospiraceae > NK4A144. The sequence goes on along the minus strand of JAFTAP010000081.1, from coordinate 9,301 downwards.
TGCAAAAGATAAATGCTTTGAGACATCTCGTTTAGAAAAGGTTTCCGCTCAAAAGGATGCGATAACTGAATATGTTAGCAAAAGGGTGTTCGTGCCACAGGGCCTTTATACTCTTAATTCATATTTTATCCGTAGATTCGGCCATGCTCTTCAAATTCCACATAAGAAAATATTATAGAAGATGAGAGTCCTGCTAATAAGACCTCCACAGGAAGGTTTTTTTCATACTAATGAGAGACATTATCCTATAGGGCTTCTATATATTGCGGAAGCTTGCAGAAGGAAGGATTATGATGTAGAAATCTTGGATTCGCTGATTTACAAGAACACTCCATATGTTATTGAGAAAAAGGAGATGAGCAAAATCCAGCATGATAAATTAAATAAAAACCCGATTTTCAGCGAGTATATACATTATGGAAGTCGGATAGATGATATTTGTAATTATATATCCATATATAATCCGGATTGCATTGGAATTAGTATCATGTTCTCATGTTTTTATGATACTGCGTATATGCTGGCTAGGCGAATTAAAAATATGTTCCCTTATATAACTATTATAGCAGGCGGTGCACATGTGACATCAATGTATGAACATGTTATGGATAATGAAGCTATTGATTATGCAATAAGATATGAAGGTGAAATAGCCTTTCCGCTTTTATTGGATAGGATAAAGGAAAACTGTAGCCCAAATGATATTCCGGGGATAGTGTATAGGAGTAGTGAGCTCCATAATAAGACAACCATATCTGGGAGAGGAATATTTTGTAATGAGGAGGTTATGAGAATCAAGGACTTGGATGATATAAAACCAGCCTTTGATCTGATAAATATATTTGATTATGAGTCAGTATCTATCATTACAAGCAGAGGATGCCCCTATGATTGTAACTTCTGTTCTGTAAATTTAAGTATGGGCAAGGAGTTTCGTGATAGATCAAAGATGAATGTAGTTGATGAAATAGAGAATTATTATAAAATGGGTGTAAATCGCTTTAATATTGAAGATGATAATTTCAGTCTGGATATAAATAGAGCAAAAGATATTTTTAGTGAGATTCTTAATCGCAAAATAAAAGCAGAGTTTTATCTTCCAAATGGCATCATTTCTTGTAATATAGATAAAAGTACCATTAAGCTTTTTGAATTGGCGGGTGTGAAAAAATTATTTTTTGGGTTAGAAACTATATCGCAAAGAAGATTATTCGAAATTGGGAAAAATCATACTTCCTTGAATGAAGCGATGCGAGCAGTAAGATTGGCTAATGATTCAGGGATAGAGGCTGGAGTTTCTTTGATAATTGGATTTCCCGATCAGACGTTTTCAGAAATAATAAATGAAATATCATTATTAATAAGCTTGAAGATACCAATTCTTGCTATTAATCCTCTTTACCCTATACCTCATACTGAAATGTACGACAACTGCTTAGAAAAGGGCATATTGTCTGGGAATGAAGATTACATAGAACTTGGAGGTGATAATTTTCCAATTTGTAACAAGGATTTTACGAAAGAAGATTTGTATTATATATGGGTAGCAGTAAGAGGTCTTAATGCCCTAAATATTCACGAAAGATACGAGCTGTCTGCAAAAAAGTGTCTTAGGTTTATATCCCAACATTATCTAGGAAAGATTTCTTTTAGCGAAAAGGAGACTACTTTATTTATAAGTATTTATAAATTGAGAAATGAGATTATTTCTGCAAAATATAAGATTTGCGTAGATATGATTATATCAGCAATCTATTTATTAACAGGGATATACTATTCATGTGATTATTATATAGATTCAAGCTACTTAGTAATTAAATTGGAACAATCGAATGAATTGCCACCAAGAGCTATTGGGGAATTACACACGAATATTATTTCATTTGATTCGCATAAAATGGATATAAGTAAAATAGATGCTTATATGATAAACGGTGGCTGAATTTGTAAATTTATACGGAAGATGGATATTCTTATATTGAGAACAGCATTCGGTAGTAGGACGTATACTAAAGTATATTCTTGTTGTTGTCATTTCATCAAGGATATTCCCCGTAATGACAAATGATGGATTATAGGATGCCATGAGCTTTCTTAGGTAAAATCTATAATAAAGAAAATGCTTAAGGATAAGGCTCTAGCGTGAAAGAGCGTATATTATTTACTAATTTTGGAGAAGATATGCAATTAGTCATTTACGGCGCACAAGGCTATGCCCTTGGCGCTTATGAGGCATTGAAAAGTTTATATCCTAAGAGGGCGGTCAAATGCTTCCTTGTTACGGAAATGGGCGGGAATGCCCCTATGCTAGGTGGCATACCGGTAAGGGAGATTGCTTCTTACAGCGAGGGGGTATCCGCGGAGGAGAGGGACAATACGGAAGTGCTAATCGCCACGCCGGAGAACGTGCAGGCGGAGATCGAGGAGACACTGGAGAGTCATGGCTTCAGGCACCATGTCAGGCTTGATTCCGAACGGTGGTCAGAGCTTGTGAAGCTCTATCATGCGAGGCTTGGGTGGTTCCTGCCGTTGCCCACATTGCCCGTCGGATGCAGCACTCCTTTCGTCCGTATGTATATGGCTAAGTCGCATAAGGACAGACCGCTCAGACAGGACATGAAGCTGCCCGATTACATATTCCCATTGCAGGTCGGAGCGGCGGGCACGGACACAAGGATAGCCGGTCTTACGGATGACATGGGCGACAATATATCAGAAAGGAATGGCAATTATTCGGAACTCACGGGGCTTTACCTGATATGGAAGAGCAAGCTGATGTCTGAGGGCGTATCGGATGGGGATGACGGGCAATATTACGGGTTGGTGCAATACAGGCGGGTGCTTGGCTTATCTGATGATGACTTGCTTAGGCTTGTGGACAATGATGTGGATGCGGTACTTCCTTACCCCTTGCCTTACGAACCCAATATCCATGCTCATCACGAGAGGTATCTTAAGGAAGCGGACTGGAGAGCGCTATTGACGGCACTGAAAGAGATACAGCCGGAGTATTTTGACGCTTTTCCCAAGATTCTAGAGCAGAAATATCTGTATAACTACAATGTGATTCTGGCGAGGAAAAGGGTGTTGCGTGAATACTGCGAATGGCTGTTCCCGATACTTTTGAGGACGGAGGAACTGTCGGAGCCCAAGGGGAGCGACAGGAGTGACCGCTATATTGGATATATAGGCGAGACACTTGAAACGTTATATTTCATGAAGAATGCCGATAGGCTGAATGAAGCGCATGTGGGATGCAAGCTGCTTGTCTAATTGCTAATAAAATTTGCAGAAAGCACAAAGCTTCGATTAAGTCAGAAGCATGAAATGAAAAACGGAAATGAAAAAGTAGCAATAGTGAGAAAAGATACGGATGAACTAGATAAATTATAATATAAGGCTTGATGTGGCGGAATGGAGGACATTTATGGAAAAAGGAACTGATACGGATATACCCATATATGGATATAAGTCTAAGCGTGGGAAAAACATAAAATTAGAAAGAATTTTCGAGTTCTTGTGCGGGGAATACGAATGTACAAAATGCCAATTAGAAGAAATGATTATAAGGAAATGCAGGACGGATTTTGAGGTAAGTATCTCGAAAAAGCAGATACAGAGGATTCTCAGAATACGTCATAAACTACCATATAAGTGCCTGATAATACTTATGGGTTTATACAATCTAATCTATGAATCTAAAGCAAATGTAGAAGATAAAGAACTGAAGTCTCTGATTTCATTTGTCTCAGGATATGGAATTGATGAGACATATGATGAGTTTGCTATGCAGGGAAGATTATTGAACTCTGTCTATAAATCTGAACGTTTTTTAACGGATGATAGGTACTCTAAGATGTTTGATGCTTTCTGTGGCACGTATGATATTATGCATGAATGGATGGAGAGAAGTAATAAGACCGATTATACATTTTATGATATATGTTCTGCGTGTTTTCCTTTGCGAGCTTTTACAAAGACTGATATACCTAGGGATGTAAGGGATATAGAGAGGGTTTATATTTCAGACAGAATTAAGAGGAGATAAAGCATGGAACGACTTATAAGAAATACGCAGAATGAAAGGATTACGTCCTTGCTTGAGGAGATGCGCGAAAGGAGTAGACGCGAGGAGAAAGATATATCGAATGCTCTATCGGAAAGAATATTGGATATTGGATCTGCCGTAGTTATTGCTATTATTTCCGATGCGATTACTTCTTTAATTGGAAAAGATGAGCATAGTATAGTATTTTCGATAATTGCTTTTATTGGTATGTCTATATTGTTTTTTCTTCTTTATGGTTTCTATATTAAGAATTGGATTTTGCGACGTTGGAAATTTTCAGTATTCGCTACTGAGAGAACAAATGAAGAGATTGCGACAGACTTTAATAAGAATATCATCCGTAAGGTGGCTGAGATTAATGATGAATTAAACATTGCTAGTTCTGAATTCAATAATGACAGTACATGTGCAAAACTGAATATTCTTGTTGCAATGTGTGAATTCAGTGAGGTCATAAGGTTTTTAGAGATGGAAATAATTGGAAAAGCCAAAGAAAAGAATAGTCATTTGATTCGAAGCACGGATACTTCCAACACCTCTAATTTTTTTGATAAAAAAATAAATCCCTACATACTAACTACTGTCATATATGATTCTATGGAAATAGTAAAAAAACTTAAATGTATGATTGATGCTATTAAATCTGATTTTGTTGCCGATGAAAGGGAGCTTCTGTTGAATGACTTCGAATGTATGAAGAATAAGGTTGAGAGGCTATGCCAAACTGATCTGTCTAATTATAAATATAAACGATAATAAATCTGTACAGAAGTAAATTTGCCAAAAATGTCATGCGATTGATACAGTATGCATATTAAACAATTATCAGCTTTTCCCAAATAGGTAATAGCAATGAGGGCGCTATATGGATGATATGAGAGATGAAAAATATTATGGATTGGCTGTACGGGCATACATGCAAGTGCAGAATATGAAAGAAGGATGGGTGAGATCGCAAAGAAAACTATCCGATATACTTTGCGAAGATACGTGGTGGAAGAAGCTTCTCAAATCTGACCATCTAATGATAGCAAAATTCATTGCTAAATACGACTCACAGCTCCAGAAAATATGCAGGGACTATGGGCTTGAAGTGAAATTCTCTTTTAGGCGCGACGGAGAGGGGAGCGGCGAGTTCATATTGCTTGAGAAGGAGACGACCCTTTTATATCATTATACGAGCCTCGAAACATGTCTTTCTATTTTGGAGCATAATACTATATACCTTATGAACTCTGATTATATGAATGATATTAGAGAACGAAAATATTTTAGGAATGTGACACAGGGCTATTTTGAGAATCTGCTTGCTGGCGACAGAGGAGTCGCAACAAGGCAGAGACGGTTTTATTCGACTTTTGATAATAAATTCGACTACCCGGCGTATCTTATTTCTTTCTCGGAAAAGAACGATGATGCAGCACAATGGGAGAGATATGGTGATAATGGATATGGCGTGTGCATTGGATTTAGCAAAAGCGAGTTGGATAGGATATGTAATAACCTTAAATATTTGCGCTTAGAGAAGGTTGAGTACAGTAAAAAATTTAGAGATGATAACTTCTATAAGGAGCTAATAGGATATTTAAGAACGGGAAAATGTCTTAATGGTAGAAATCTGGATGATCTGCTAAGAGACTACTATACGGAATGCATTTCGCACAAGCACATTTCTTTTGACGCAGAACAGGAGATAAGACTAATAACAGGGGAAGTCTATGATCGCAAGTTATCGCATCAAATAGAACAATTTGAGAGCAGCAGAGCAATCAAAGAAGTATGGAAGCTTGATTGGGATAAACTGTTTTCAAATAATAAAGCAGGCTTTCATAATCTTATAAAGAAAGTGACGGTTGGTCCCAGAGCGGAATATGATTGCGAGCTATTGGAAAAGCACCTGCAGGCAAAGAAGTATCGGGCAAAGCCCGTTGTAGAGCAGTCAGACTGTCCTTTAAGACCCATGTATGTCAAAGGTGCTTGAGACTATCATTGGAAATAAAAAAACCGGTAAATATTTACTTTCAACGGAAAACATAATTTGCAATGAACAAAGAACTTCTTGATGACTTCGTATGGTCATATAATTCCGAGGTGAACGAGGAATTATATAGATGGGTAGGATTATGAACTTCGCTATTTTATTATCTGGGGGAATTGGGACAAGAATAAGTTCTGACATACCTAAGCAGTATGTCTGTGTTGGAGAACGGATGATTGTGACTTTTGCGCTCGAATCCCTGATGAGATCGGACTGTGCTGATGCTGTCTATATAGTCGCGGAGCATGAGTGGAGGGAGTCTATTCTTTCGGATGTCAGGGAAGCTGGGGTTGATGCAGATAAGATATGTGGCTTTGCTGATCCTGGGAGAGTGAGGCAGGAGTCCATACTCAATGGCATGCAGGGCATTATAGATGAACTAAAGAATTCGGGCATGGAGACAGGCGATGACGATACCGTACTTATTCATGATGCAGCGAGACCTATGCTTAGCGGGAGGATGATCGAGGAGTGCTATGCTGCACTTCCAGGTCATGACGGGGTGATGCCGGTGCTCCCTATGAAGGATACGGTCTATATGAGCGATGACGGGAGATCGGTATCGGGGCTTCTTGACAGGAGCAGGGTTTTCGCCGGGCAGGCCCCGGAGCTTTTTTATTTTAAGCCGTATTACGAGGCGGTGAGGAGGCTTATGCCGGACAAGATACTTAAGGTCAACGGGGCGTCGGAGCCTGCTGTCATGGTCGGTATGGACATAGTGATGATCCCCGGTGACGAGGGGAACTTCAAGATAACGACTGATGTGGACATGGAGCGGTTTCGGGAGCTTATGGAGGGAAGAGAATGAGGGCTTGGGTACTGCATGGAGTGGATGATATACGTTTTGAGGATATAGAGATGCCGCTGCTTGGACCGGGCGAGGTTCGAGTCCAAGTAAAAGCTGCCGGTATATGCGGGTCGGATATACCGCGCATATATGAGACCGGGGCGCATAGGATGCCGATAGTGCCGGGGCATGAGTTCTCAGGCGTGGTTAATGCCGTGGGAAAGGACGCAAACCCATACTGGATGGGAAGGCGCGTGGGGGTGTATCCGCTGATACCGTGCGGAGATTGTAAGCCGTGCATGAGCGGGCATCCTGAGATGTGCAGGGACTATGATTACATAGGATCCAGGCGGGATGGGGCGTTTGCGGAGTACGTGAATGTACCCGTAGCGAATCTGATAGAACTTCCTGACGGCGTGTCATTCGAGGAGGCGGCTATGCTTGAGCCCATGGCGGTTGCTGTGCATGCGATGCATAGGGGCATAGGAGCAGTCGGTGTGACCTCGGTTGCTTCGGCTGATGCGAGGATAGTCGTATGCGGACTGGGAACTATAGGGCTGCTGCTTACTATGTTCCTGGTTGACAGGGGTTTTAGGAAGGTATACGTCATCGGTAATAAGGACTCCCAGAGGGATAAGGTTACTGATTTAGGCATACCTGTGGATAGTTTCTGCGACAGCCGTTCGGATGATGCGGCGCGATGGATACAGGAAACCGTGGGCGGAGCGGATGTCTACTTTGAGTGCGTGGGTAAGAACGAGTGCGTGTCTTACGGCATAGACGGCACGGTTCCGGGCGGTCGGGTCGTGCTTGTCGGAAATCCGTACTCTGACATGAACCTCACTAGGGATACTTACTGGAAGATACTCAGGAATCAGTTGGATGTGATGGGTACTTGGAATTCGACTTTTCTGCAGAGAGGCAGTGACAGTCCTGTGACAGACGACTGGGGATATGTGATAAAAAGACTTAATGAGGGTAGGATAAACCCCGGCAGCCTTATCACCCATAGATTCAGTCTGGCTGATTTTGATAAGGGATTTGCTATCATGCACGACAAGAAAGAGTCTTATTGCAAGGTTATGATGGTGATATAAAATCAGAGATTTAGATATACGGCGGTAAGTACAATTCAGGCTTTCGGAGCAGACTTCGAAGGCCTATTAAAATGGGTAAAAATAGAGATGAGCAAATACGGATATATTTATTCAGGCGATAAGGACATAGCAGGTAGAGTTTCGGAGCTTAGGGGGCTAGGAGTTTCAGAGGACTGTATTTTTGCTGATGCGGGTCTTAAGGATGTGTCTAAGAGACCGGCATACAAGCGTCTCAAAAAGAAGCTAGAATCAGGAGATTTCCTTTATATTCATGATTTCTGTGACCTTGGAGAAACTTATGGCGAGATGCTTCAGGAATGGAATTTGTTCACGAAGGAAATTGGGGTCAAGACGGTCCTATTGCTGATGCCACTGCTTAATGAGCGGTTAGGAGAAGAAGATATTACTGATACTGGCGAAGACATAGCATCGGAGTTTCTCGAATTCGGAGCAAGACTGGAGCAGGATATAAAGCAGAAGCGGAAGGAGCGGCAGAAGCAGGGCATAGAGGCAGCCAAAGCAAGGGGAGTGAAATTCGGTAAGCAGGCGGCTCCGGTATCGGATAATTTTTATCTTATTTGCAGCAAATTTTTTAGGCGGGAGATAACATGTAACGAGGGAGCTGAGGCATTAGGGATGAGCAGGAGCACCTTCTATTACAAAGCTATGAAGTATCGGGAAGAGATAGTCGGAACGAGCAGGAACAGGAAAGAAGGAACGAATAATGACGGGAAATGACAGTGGGGCAAAGGTCTCCGTGATAATAACGACCATGAACAGCGCACGGTATATCAGAGAATGCATGGATAGCCTAGAGGCGCAGTTTATGGACAGGATTGAGGTCATAGTAGTGGACAGGGGATCCACGGATGGCACTCAGGGGATACTGAGGGAGTACGCAGACGGTAGGTGGCGGTTCAGAATCATGACGGATCAGATGGGGAGTGCGGGACATGCGAAGAACCTCGGACTTGACAAGGCTTCCGCCCCATATGTCATGTTCCTTGAACCCGAGGACTGCATCATGAGCGGCACGCTTGAAACGCTCCTGAGGCTCGTCATGGAGAGGGAAGGGAATGACATGGCGGTCGCTCCTGTAGGGTATTTCGAGCATGACGAGGCAGTCAGGACATGGTACATGGAAGGGGAGCCGGAGGAGACATTCGAGCGGAAGGCTTCGCCTGATCTCTCGGATCACGAACAGACATACAGGTGGCTTGCGTTCGAGTGCGAAGCAATTTACAGCACAGATTTCCTGAGGGAAAGAGAGATTCGGTACTATGACCAGCCGGGCATAGGCCGGCAGAGCG
>JAFTAP010000080.1 GCA_017455525.1 Lachnospiraceae bacterium | reverse complement strand
ACTTGTGACCCGCCCGAACATGAGGAAGTAGCAATTTGCGTAGCAAATTAGCGGATTCCGAATGGACGGAGCATGGCGAGAGCAGCTTGCTGCGTAGCCATGCGTAAGCATCATAAACAACGCAAAGGGGCTTTTGACCCTTGCATCATATTATTAATACACACGACTGGGCAAGCAAAAACAGCCTCCGAATAATCTCAAAGGCTGTTTTATTTTATACTCCAAGATGCTAACTTATTATAACTTCAAAAAAGAGTTTATTTAAACACTCCCTTTTTTTTCTTACCCTTAGCATTTTCCTTGGCGGCGTCGCCTTCGTGACGGGCTACATAGTTTAAGGAATCGCCGGTAGCGGAGTCGAACTGCCGGAGCAGGTCTTTTGCCTGATTATTAAGTCCTGTGGGCACCTGGACTATAAGCGTTACATACTGATCGCCTCTTGTATTAGAGTTCCTAAGTGACGGTACTCCTTTGCCCTTAAGCCTTACTCTCGTATCGGTCTGTGTTCCCGGCTTCACGTTGTAGACTACCTTTCCGTCTACGGTGTCAATCATGACGTCTCCGCCGAGAGCCGCCTGTGCATAGGATATAGGGGCTGTCGAGTAGATATCCATATCCCTTCTCTGGAATATAGGATGCCTTGCAACATCGACCTCCACGAGCAGATCGCCTCTGGGACCGCCGTTGCTTCCGGGCTCGCCCTTCTCCCTTATCCTGACTGCCTGACCGTTATCTATGCCCGCAGGGATTGAAACCTGTATTTTCTTCTTTGACGCTATATAGCCTGTACCGTAGCAGTCGGGGCACTTCTCCTTTATCACCTGACCGGTTCCCTGACAATCCGGACAGGTCTGCACGTTCTGCACCGTCCCGAATAAGGACTGCTGCGTGAATACGATCTGTCCTTTGCCTCCGCACTTGCCGCAGGTCGTCTTGCTCGTGCCGGGCTTGCAGCCTGTTCCCTTACACTTAGGGCATGGGTCCTTCAACGTAAGCTCTATCTCCTTCTCGCAACCGAAAACCGCCTCTTCAAAGGTGATGCGTATAGCGGTGCGAAGATTCGCTCCCTTCCTTGGTCCTGTACGGCTCGCCCTGCTTCTGCCGCCAAAGAGGTCTCCGAATATGTCTCCGAACATATCCGTGAAATCCATAGAGCTGAAATCACCGAAGCCGCCAAAGCCGCCCGCTCCTCCTCCGGGGCCGTCAAACGCTGCATGGCCGAACTGATCATACTGGCGGCGCTTATCGGGATCAGACAATACGGCATAAGCCTCTGATGCTTCCTTGAACTTAGCCTCAGCTGTCTTATCTCCGGGATTCGCATCGGGGTGGTATTTTTTAGCCAGTTTCCTGTATGCTTTTTTTAATGTTTCCTCGTCAGCGCCCTTATCGACTCCGAGCACTTCGTAGTAATCTCTTTTCTGCTCTGCCATTACCTGTCTTCTCCGAAACTATATTTTTATTATACCGTAAACACCAAGACATACTGCGCAGAGTTTCCACGCAGTATGCCCGAGCATTATTTATGCCATAAGGTTATCAAACCTCACGATAATCGGCATCCACAACATCCGGACCGCCGTCATCTGATGAAGATGATCCGCCGTTATCAGATGAGCCGCCGCCCATATTGCCCATGTCAGGTGCGGGACCTGCCTGCGGACCTGCTCCGCCCTGTGCCTGCTGCATATTCTCATACATAGCGGAGAATACCTTCTGTGCGGAAGTTTCAAGCTTGCTCTTCGCTGACTTGATCTCATCTATATCGCTGTCTGAAAGTTCTGCTGCGTCCGCATGCTTTGCAAGTATGTCCTTCAGAGCCTTAAGGTCTGCCTCGACCTCGCTCTTTGCCGATGCGTCAAGCTTGTCGCCTACCTCATTCAAGGCGTTCTCTGTCTGGAAAGCGAATGAGTCTGCGTCATTCTTAGTATCTATTGCTTCCTTGCGCTTCTTATCCTGTGCCTCGTACTGCTGGGCATCCTTCACAGCCTTATCTATCTCGTCGTCCGACATGCTTGAGCCGCCGGTTATCGTGATATGCTGCTCCTTGCCTGTGCCGAGATCCTTTGCCGATACATTAACGATACCGTTAGCATCTATATCGAAAGTAACCTCTATCTGAGGCATGCCTCTCCTTGCAGGCGGTATGCCGTCAAGCCTGAACTGTCCGAGGCTCTTATTGTCCGCCGCAAACTGTCTCTCACCCTGCAGGACGTTGATATCAACTGCGGTCTGATTATCCGCTGCCGTAGAGAAGATCTGGCTTTTCTTCGTAGGTATCGTAGTATTCCTCTCGATAAGCCTTGTCGCTACGCCACCCATCGTCTCGATGGAAAGTGAAAGCGGAGTGACATCAAGCAGAAGCACATCACCTGCGCCTGCGTCGCCCGCAAGCTTTCCGCCCTGAATAGATGCACCTATAGCCACACACTCATCAGGGTTAAGGCTCTTGGAAGGTTCCTGTCCCGTAAGCTGCTTAACCTTATCCTGTACGCAAGGGATACGGGTTGAACCGCCGACTAAGAGGACTTTGCCAAGATCGGAATTATTAAGTCCTGCGTCCTTCATAGCGTTCTGTACGGGAACGGCAGTCCTCTCGACTATGTCGTGAATAAGCTCCTCAAACTTCGCCCTTGTGAGGTTCATGTCAAAGTGCTTGGGACCGTCAGCCGTAGCTGTGATGAAGGGCAGATTTATATTCGTGGTGGTAGCGCTTGAAAGCTCCTTCTTCGCCTTCTCCGCTGCCTCCTTTATACGCTGCATAGCCATCTTGTCGCCGGAGAGGTCTATACCCTCTTTATTCTTGAAGTCATCTACCATGTACTTCGATATCACGTTATCGATATCGTCACCGCCAAGATGAGTATCGCCGTTAGTCGCAAGAACCTCTATGACGCCGTCGCCTATCTCGATGATTGATACATCGAACGTGCCACCACCAAGGTCGTATACGAGGATCTTCTGCTCTTTCTCATTATCAAGTCCGTATGCCAGAGCCGCTGCCGTAGGCTCGTTTATTATACGCTTTACGTCAAGTCCTGCGATCTTGCCTGCGTCCTTGGTCGCCTGCCTCTGCGCATCATTGAAGTATGCGGGAACCGTGATGACTGCCTCCGTAACGGTCTCGCCAAGGTAGCTCTCCGCATCCGCCTTAAGCTTTGTCAGGATCATTGCCGATATCTGCTGCGGTGAATATTTCTTGTCATCTATCGTGCGCCCGTGGTCCGTACCCATATCACGCTTTATCGAGGATATCGTCCTGTCTGCGTTCGTGACTGCCTGCCTCTTTGCAGGCTCACCGACAAGCCTCTCACCGTTATTCGTGAAAGCAACGACAGAAGGGGTTGTCCTCATTCCTTCTACGTTCGCTATGACAGTAGGCTTACCGCCCTCCATGACTGCCACGCATGAATTTGTTGTTCCTAAATCAATACCGATTATCTTACTCATAGTTTTGTCCTCCTGATCATTTATATTTGTGCCGCAATTTAATGCTTTGTCTTCTGTCTCCTTGCTACTGTGCTACCGATACCATTGAATGTCTCACTACCGAATCATTCAGCATGTATCCTTTTTGTAATTCCTTGCAGACCTTTCCGGATTCGTATTCCTCCGTCTCCTCCTGCATCACCGCATTGTGCAGGTTCGGGTCAAAGTCTGCTCCAAGCGCTTCTATAGGCTTCACTCCTAATTTCTCAAGCTCGTCTATGAGCTGCTTGTATACCTTATCCATACCCTCTATGAAAGGATCGTCCTTCTTCGCTTCATCCTGCGCCGCCATGTCAAGAGCTCTCTCGAAATTATCTATGACAGGAAGTATCGCCTCTACGACTGTCTTCTCTCCGCTTGCGAACATCTCTGACTTCTCTTTCTCCGTCCGCTTACGGAAGTTGTCAAACTCTGCCATCTGGCGCATTACCTTGTCATTAAGCTCGGCTATCTTTTTATCTTTAGGATCTTCCTTGTCATCCGGTGCTTCGCTTTTTTCTCCATCCTCGGAAGTCTCTTCTGTCGCTTCTTCGCTCTTGGCTTCTTCCGATTCCCCGGTGTTTTCCGTTTGTGCGGAATCCTCTGATCCTTTCGGGCTTTCTTCTGTTTCTTCCGAAGCTTCCTCCGTCTTTTCTTCCTGCAGGGATTCCTCTGTCATTTCTTCATTTTTCTTCTTGTCTTTATTCTTACCCACATCTATATCCTCCGTATTTCGCTATTTCTTCTTATATATCTCGTCAAGCTGGTTCATAAGGCTCTGCATCGTTCCCATCGCCTTCTCGTAGTCCATTCTCTTGGGTCCCACTATGCCTATCGTGCCTCTCATGCCGTCGCCCAGGTCGTAAGTTGCCGTGACTACCGAGCAGTCCTGCATAGCCGGGCTTGCCATTTCTTTTCCTATGTATACCTGCATCTCGTTCTTGCCTGCATTATTCTCGGCAAGGGATGCGTTGACTATCTTTTCAAGCTCTTCCTTATTCTCAAAGGTATTTATTATATCCGTCGCCTTGCCGGAATCCATGAGCTCCGGATACTTGAACATATTCGTGGCACCGGAGGTATATATCTCAAGATCCTCGTCCGCTCTTATCGCATCAGCGACTGCATCTATTACGGAGCTAACTATCTCTGTATGTATGCCTGCCCGCTCTTTAAGCAGGGTTATAAGCCCAAGGTTTATCTCCTCTAATGAAAGCCCGTTCAGGTGGGTGTTCAGCAGGAGATTAAGCTTTAATATCGTATCCTCGTCTATCTCCTCTTCGGTATGTATCATCTTGTTCTTGATGATATTCCCCTCTACCACTATGACGGCCAGCAGAGAATCCTTCTCCACCTTTGAAAGCTGCAGGAACTTGAGCTTATTCCTGTGCGTCTCCGGCGTGCTTACAAGCGCCGTGTAGTTTGTATTAGTCGCAAGGAGCTTCGCTGCCTGCTTTAAAACTGCCTCAAGCTTATCCGCTTTTTCTATGATAAGCTCTTCTTTTTCCTGTATCTCACGCTCCTTCTCGCTCATGAGATTATCAACGTAGAACCTGTAGCCCTTATCCGTAGGTATCCTGCCGCTACTTGTGTGAGGCTGGAATATATATCCCAGCTCCTCAAGGTCTGACATCTCATTTCTTATCGTGGCGCTGGAGAGCTTCAAGTCCGTGTACTTCGATATCGTACGGCTTCCTACCGGCTCGCCTGTCTCAAGGTAGTTCCTGATGACTGCCGTGAGTATCTTGACTTTTCTTTCATCAAGCTCCGCTATCTTCGCTGTCTCTTTAGCCATCAGTCCCTCCTTTCTTTCAGTAATAAATGTCTCGATAATATCCGTCGGCGTTTCCGCTTCGTTAGCACTCGACTTGAATGAGTGCTAATCATCAAAACATAATCTATCACCCCATGAAGAGATTGTCAACACCCTACATGATTTTTTCACAGATTTTAATCTGATTGACAAATATTTAGATAATATTTATAATTTAAATATGATATTCGAGTGGGATGATAATAAAAATAAGCGAAATAAACAGATACATGACGGAATAGGTTTCGAGATGGCTGTACGGGTTTTTCTTGATGATAAGCGTATAGAAAGATATGATGAAGCTCATTCTACAGAAAATGAAGACAGGTGGAATGTCATCGGGATGGTAAATAATATATTGTTTGTAGTATATACGGAGAGGAAAGACAGCATACGTATAATATCAGCGAGAAGAGCGACCCGCAAGGAAGAGGAGGAATATTACCATGGTTATGACGCTAGATGATGTCAGGAAGCTGCCGCCTTTAACAGATAAAGAAAAAAAGACTATAGAAAAAGCACGGCCTAATCCCTCAGAGGATTGTCCCGCTATGACTGCTGAGGAATTAAAGGAATTTAAGCCTTGGTATAACAGAACAAGAAAAACCGTGACAATAAATATTGACAACAGAGCGATAGCATATTTCAAAGGATTGGCAAATGAAACCGGGGTGCCGTATCAGACACTTATGAATCTGTACCTTGTGCAGTGCAGTGAAGAAAAAAAAAGGCCTGTATTCGTATAGCCAAAACAAAAGCTATTTGATGATTACTTCATAAAAAAAAGTATTAAAGGATCGATAAGTAAAGCATTGATAATATCGGATAAATGGACAGATTATGAGGTCATAGATACATCGGGCGGAGAGAAGCTTGAGCGGTGGGGGAATTATATCCTCGTGCGCCCTGATCCGCAGGTTATATGGGATACGCCTAAAAAGGATAACCGCTGGCACTCGCCGAACGGTCATTATTATCGAAGCGATAAAGGCGGAGGGCATTGGGAGTTTAATGATCTGCCGGAGGAATGGCAGATATCTTATGGCAGTCTTAAATTCAACCTGAAGCCTTTTTCATTCAAGCATACGGGTTTATTCCCTGAGCAGGCGGCAAACTGGGACTTCGCAGCAGAGCTTATAAGAGAAAGAAAAGCGGAGGGCAGGGAGACGAAGGTTTTGAATCTCTTCGCATATACCGGCGGAGCTACTATATCAGCGGCAGCAGCGGGAGCGCATGTGACGCATGTAGACGCTTCAAAGGGCATGACAGGCTGGGCCAGGGAGAATGCTTTGCTTTCCGGCATACCGCATGAGAGCTGCCGATGGATAGTGGAGGACTGTCGCAAGTTCGTAGAGCGTGAGATAAGGCGGGGGAATAAATACGATGCGATAATCCTGGATCCGCCGTCCTATGGCAGAGGACCTAAGGGCGAGATCTGGAAGATGGAGGATGATATCTTTGATTTCCTGAAACTTACATCAGAGCTTATTTCCGATGATGCTGCATTTATCATATTGAACTCTTATACCACCGGATTACAGCCGGCGGTGCTTTCTTATATGATGAATTTGCTTTTTACTAAAAGATATGGCGGTAAAGTGCGGTCGGATGAAGTGGGCTTGCCGGTGTCAGGGAATAGTCTGATACTTCCCTGCGGAGCCACAGGCAGGTGGACTAAATGAAGATAGATAAAACCCACGGTGCAGGCGGCGTCGCTACATCCGGTCTGATAGATGATATTTTCAAGCAAGCATTTTCTAATGAGTATTTGGAAGCACTTTCTGATTCCGCAGTCGTCCCCGGAAGCGGAAAGCTTGCATTGACTACGGATTCCTTCGTGGTGAAACCCGTATTCTTCCCGGGAGGCGACATAGGACGGCTTGCTGTCTGCGGCACGGTAAATGACCTGCTTATGAGCGGTGCGAGGCCACAGTATCTCACAGCGGGATATATACTGGAGGAAGGTCTTGAAGTGTCGGACCTTGAGCGGATTGTAAAGTCTATGTCAGAGACCGCCGGGGAAGCAGGGATAACGATAGTAACCGGCGATACGAAGGTGGTCGGACCGATAGCTCCAAAGGAGCCGGGGCTCATTATCAATACGTCGGGTGTAGGCTTTATAGATGATAACATAGCGATAGCTCCGACGATGATAGAAACAGATGACGCTGTAATCGTGTCAGGAAATCTGGGAGAGCACCATACGGCAATCCTAAGCAGCCGCCTGTCGGTGAAGAATAATATAGTATCAGATGTCGCACCCTTAAATCAGATGGTATCAGGGCTTATAAAGGCAGGGATAAGAATACACGCAATGAGGGATATCACGAGAGGCGGGCTTGCTACTATATTAAATGAATTAGCATCGGCATCAGGTAAGCATATCAGGATAGAAGAAACGGAAATCCCGGTTTCAACTGAAGTAAAAGAATTTTCCAAGCTTCTCGGTCTTGATCCTCTGTACATGGGGAACGAAGGAAAATGCGTTATTATTCTGCCGAAGGATGACGCTGAAAAAGCACTTAATATAATAAGAGGCAGTAAGTATGGCGAGAACGCCGCCATGATAGGTTCTGTCGATACGGAAAAGACCGGCGTGACCCTCCGCACCGCAATAGGCGGTGAAAAGGTCATAGGACCGCTCTATGGAGAAGGACTGCCAAGGATATGCTGATCCCGTTATTTATACCGATTATTACTGTATATTTTAGGTAAGCTAATCAAAAGACATATAGACCACTTTAATGTATTATGCTTTCGTTATAACAGGCTCCCTCCTGCGATACCATACAAGCACCAACCGGATGCTCAGGCGTACATGCTATCCCAAATAACGGACAGCTTGAGGGCGCCAGCTTGCCGATTATTACATCAGCACAGCGACACCCGCTATTTTCATCATCATTTATTATGCCCCTGCTTCCTGCGTCATACTTTGCATATTCTTCCTTTAAATATAACCCGGAATATGGAATAAGCCCCATGCCCCGCCATGCGGCATCCCCTTTTTCAAAAAATCTGTTTACCACTTTCTTCGCATCTTTATTCCCTTCAGGCTTCACTGCGTGGGGGTAGAGATTCACACATCTGCTGTCTCCGTTTTCTGTCATACGGACAAGTGCATATATGGCTGCGATAAGCTCCTTGCCGGTAAAGCCCGATACCGCAAAAGGCACGTTTAATTCTTCCGCCAGTTCCTCATATTCATTTATTCCTGCTATGACAGCTACATGACCCGGCGCAAGGAAACCGTCTATCCCATCTGCGACCCGCCTTATAGCCTGCGGCATGGTCTTAAGCGATGTGAGCAGTCTGATATTCTCTATCCCCTCTTCCTCTGCTTCTGAAATAAGCGCAGCATATACCGGAGCCGTCGTTTCAAATCCCACGGCAGCAAATATATAGGTATGCTCCCTATCCGCCTTTGCCATTCCGATGATATCCATAGGTGAATACACATACCTTATATCTGCACCTGAAGCCTTAGCTTGTGTAAGACTTGATTTAGAGCCCGGCACACGGAGCAGATCGCCGAAGGATATGATCACATTTTTATCATCTCTTGAAAGCGCTGTAAGCCTGTCAATATAATCACTGACTGTAACGCATACCGGACAGCCCGGACCGGTTATCAAGTGTATGCTGTCCGATAAAACGGATGGTATGCCATTCTGTCTGATGCTCGCCGTATGCGTGCCACAGACCTCCATCAGACGGACTTCTTTGCCGTTATAATTTCTTAAATATTCAATGGCTTCCGGTAAATCCAAATTATATCCTTTTTATCATTTACTAATGTCTCGTATTTTGTCTCGCAATTTTCAGCGACGACTTTCTCTTAAACCGCTTATAAGTCGTCAATCAGCCGCATTATCTCATCCATTTCCTCCGCCTCCGTTTCCGTAAGCTTCTGGATAATACAGCCCGCATGCACGAGAACCCTGTCCCCGACCTCACAAGGAGTAAGCCCCGCCTCCGCTTCGATTACATTCCCTCCGAAGTCAACATCTGCCTTATGTCCCCGCTTTTCAATTATCACACCACTGGAAGCTATGCACATATTCTTATGCTCCTGTATCTATGACTTTCTGAATGAGAAATCGGTATTTCATTCAGAAATCCCGCATTCCGCGGGACACGCCTCTTGCTTCGCAAGAGCCTGGTCAAATACGGATATTGATTTTCCGATGAAAATCAATATCCTACGATTCATTAACCAGCTTTCCGGTCATATGCTCTATATTAAGCTCCAGACATTGCACCCGTGGCAAAGCGTTAGTCAATTCTTTTTGCAGATACGCTTCGTCATCTGTAAACTTACGGCACAGATTGGTGCATATCTCTTTCGTCTTATCCGCATCAGTCACGAGCTTCATCCTGCCGAAGACAACCACGCTGTTTATATTCAGCGCCCATTCGCCTTCCTTCCGATACCCCTTATCGTAAACGCAATAGCTGACCTTATCGCAGCCTGCAATAGCATCAAGCTTATGTCCTTCCTTTGCGCAGTGAAAGTACAGCTTTCCGTCATCCTCATCATACCAATGATCAAGCGGTATCCCATACGGATATCCGTCATCTCCGAGCATGGAAAGTACCCCTCTCGGCTCCTCCTTAAGGATCCGTATGCACTCCTCATTACTGATCTGCTGCTTAAACCGCCTCATCTCCCTGAACATAACAGTTTCTCCCTTTTATTCGGACTTATCTCGTTCAGTTTCTGATTTTATTACAAAAAGACTATTGACACAACTGTTATGCTGCTGTATTATACAGTCATAGCAGATTTAACAGAGGACAATATTTAATGATTATATTGATCGACAATAAAAGCGGGGAGCCGATTTATAACCAGATATATTCGCAGATAAGAAGCCAGATCATAAACGGAGAAATAAAGGAGAATGAACTTCTTCCCTCCATCCGGGGTCTGGCGAAGGATCTCCGCATCAGCTTCCTTACTACGAAGCATGCTTATGACGAGCTTGAAAAGGAAGGCTTCATATATACGGTACAGGGAAAGGGCTGCTATGTCGCTCCCAGGAATACTGAACTGATCCGCGAGGAAAACTTAAAGAAGATAGAAGAGCACATAGAGCAGATCACGCAGCTTGCGACATACGGAAACATCAGCAAGTCTGAAATCCTTGAAATGTTGGAATTCGCTATGGAGGACGTCAAAAGATGAACGCACTTGAGATCAAAAACCTGACTAAAAGCTTTCCCGGATTCAAATTGGATGATCTGAATCTTACGCTGCCCAGTGGCTGCATAATGGGGCTCATCGGCGAAAACGGCGCAGGGAAAAGCACTACGATAAAGCTCATCCTCGATATGATCCATAAGGACGAGGGAAGCGTCATTATTCTGGGGAATGACAATCAGGACAGGCTTCAGCTTGTGAAAGAGGATATCGGCGTGGTCTTAGACGAGGTTGGTCTTCCCGATTGTCTTACGGCAAGACATATAGGTAAGGTTATGAGTAATATCTTCCATAACTGGAATGACACAGAATATAAAAATCTGCTTGATAAATTTTCCCTGCCGGATAATAAAAAGTTCAAAGAGTTTTCGAGAGGCATGAAGATGAAGCTTGCGGTACATTCAATCTGCTTAATTTTATTTCATTCATTTCAATTCTATTCATATTGACTTTGCTGACTTCCTCAATAGGACTTCCTTTAGTCTTTAAACTCGGAATGCAGAAAGGAAGGATCGCTATATGGATAATAATTGCCGCAGCGCTCCTCGGAAGCCAGGCCGCTTCTCATTTTCTTAACTTATATATATCATTAGATTTACTGCAGGTTCCCCGCATCCAGCCTGTACTTTGCATTGCTGTGATCGGAATATACGCATTATCCTGGCATCTGTCGATTGTTTTTTACAGAAAGAGGGAGTTTTGAATCAGCTCTGTTATATCCCCTGATGCCTCTGTCTTTCCCGATAATTCAGCAACAATATCTCTCACGCTTTTTTCTTCACTCGAAAAATAAACCCGGTATCTAACCCCAGCCTTATCAAACATCGGTCTCATCTTATCAAATATTCTCTTTCCCTTACCAGCTCCGGTAGCAGGGTTTATTATAATGTGCAGCATTTTTTACCGTTCTCCTCTAATAACGCCAGCTCATTATCTGACTTAATCAGTTCGGGGCTGATACCGTAACCGCCCAAAGAACGGGCACTAACGGTATCATGCTCAATAAGCACCCTTTATCTCCGTACATACCTTGCGTCACGGTAGGTTCCTATTTTTTTGATTTTTTCATCTTTAAGCATTTTGCTTAGAACTAATTCTACAGTCTTCACGCTTATGTCGGGCAGCTTTTCTATGATTTCCGATTTTGATATGGGCACTATCGTATTCATTAAGACTGCTTCCACCCGTTCGGACTTCTTTGCCTTCTTCAATGCTATATCCATGAAGGAATCATCCAGCTTCTTATAGCATTTATAAAGTATCTGCATAGAAAAAGTGAGAAACGGGATATAGCTGTTTTTATTCTCATGCCAGCCCTTAGATGACTGCCTGAGAGTCTCATAGTAATTCCCCTTATACTGATCCGTAAGCCCCTCCAACGATATATATCTTACGATATCATGCCCGGACAGGTATAGCATAAGCACATTCAAAAGCCTCGACACTCTCCCGTTTCCTTCAATGAAGGGGTGTATGCAAAGAAAATCAACGATAAAACACGGTATCAAGAACAGCTGTGATATGGCTGTATTCTGCCTGGCATCATAGTAAGCCAGCAATAGCTGCTCCATAGCCGCATCTGTTTCTTTTGCGCTTGTCGGCTTGAATCTTATTTTTCTTCTGCCATCCGACGCATATTCCATAATAAAGTTATTGCGATCCTTATACCGCCCGGCTTCCCTGGGATTTGTTTCATTTTGAATATACCGGTGAAAAGTCAGTATCGTCTCCTCAGTTACATCAATGTCTTCATGACTTGTATGTATCAGGTTAAGCGCATCCTTATATCCGGAAATTTCAAGCTCATCATGCGTTACAGGCTTATTTCCTTCCACAATCGCCCTGATTCTGTCATTGGTAGTCACGATGCCCTCTATGGCATTACTGCCCCGTACCGACTCAATGATAGCCTTTTCCCTAAGCTTATCAAATGCATCCTCATATTGCAGCTTTCTGAATCCCTCTTTTGCTCTTAGGTCAGAAATAATATCCGATGTGCCCGCAATATTAGATGGGATTTCATCAGCCAAAAAATTATAATCAAATTTTCTCATCAATATGTTTCTCCAGAATTTTACTTCCTATATTTTATTGTTTTTTAGGTAGTAAATCAATATGATATCCTCTTTGACTATTCCCTCATGCATACACAGATTTAACCACATCACTCAACTTCTCTGCCAGTATTCTGTGCCCTTCCGGGATACCTAACCTCCCTCGGATACCGCATCCCCGTCTCCGGCACATATCCGTATGTATTTGAATCACCATAGCACAGAACTGTTTTCATAGTCCCCCCTCACTGCAATGCCAAAATATACGCCTGTCCGACGGCGATCCCCTGATCGTTCATGGGAATTCGTTCATTCATATAGACATGGAAGCCCTTTGTCGTAAGCCCTATACGGCACATCTCGGATAATACCTGATTTGCAAAGCAACCGCCGGATAGGCATACATTATTATCAGCTTTATCGTCACGTATCGCTTCACACTCTTTTATTATCCATGAAGCAATAGAACGGTGAAAGCCTAATGCCAGCTCTCTTACGTCCATGCCTTTCTGTTTTGCCTTTATTATGTAATAAATAAGCTCATGCGGATCGCCGGTCACAGGCAGGGCATAGGTCGTAAGACCGTGTCTTAAGGCATATCTTGCCGCATTCTCTAAAGCTATGGCGCACTCCGCCTCGTATGTATTGTAGCTTCTGATACCGAGAGCCGCCGCCGTGATATCAAAAAACCTGCCGGCAGAGGATGTTTCGAAGGTATTTATTCCCTCATCTATCGCAGCCGCCACAAGCTGGTCATCTATCTCAAAACCCGCCGAATGCATAAGACACTTTAAGTCCTTCTCTGCGTCCTTCGCTGCCCCGTCTCCGCCGATCAGCTTAAAGTAATTAAGATGCGCCCGCCTGTCCGCATTTGAGCCTGAAATATAGAATATCTCCCCGCCCCATATCTTATCGTCCTTACCATATCCTGTGCCGTCCAGAGCAACGCCTATCGTATGCGTAAGCCCATGCTCCGCCATGACTGACGCTATATGAGCGTGATGATGGTATATTCCTATCAAGGGCACACGGTATTTCCCGGAATATTCCTTCGCAAGTCTCCCCGATATATACCCCGGATGCTTATCACATGCGATCGCTTCGGGACGAAAGCCGTAAAGTTCCATCTCCCGTCGTATCGTCTCCTTATAATTCTCCTGACAGGCATAGCTTTCTAAATCTCCGATATACTGTGACAGAATAAGACCCTGTCCCTTTGCTATAGCGAACGCCGCCTTAAGGTCTGCTCCAAAGGTAAGCAAAGGCTTCTTGAAGCTGCGGTCAAGCCTTAGCTTATCAGGCACGTAGCCTCTGGCCCGCCTCATCACCTGCACCTTACCTCCAAGCACCCTTGTCACAGAATCATCAAGCGGAGTCAATATGTCCCGTTTATAGTACAGTACCCCCTCTATCCCTTCAAATTCATGCCTGAAAAAATCCTCGTCTTTATAGGATAACGGCTCACCGCTTATATTTCCGGAAGTAAGAACCAAAGGCCCTAATATGTTAGCAAGCATCTCATGTATGCCAGTCTGGGGCAGCATGGCTCCTATGCTCCTGCTGTCGCCGCACACGAACTTCAATGCTTTATCCTTCAGATGCGCATCTAGCAGAACTATCGGACGGGCACCGGAGCGAAGCAGCTTTTCCTCCTCCTTTGACACCGCCGCTACTTCTCTTATCGATGCAACCGTAGGGAATAAAAGAGCAAACGGCTTCTTCTCTCTTCCCTTTATATCCCTCAGCTTGAGTACGGCATAGGTATCCTCCGGCACGCATGCGAACTGATACCCTCCTATTCCCTTTATCGCAAGGATTCCACCGTATTGCAGTATATCGCTGGCTTTCTTTATAGCCGGGGCTCCTGTAATTTCCTGTCCATTTTCCGTGCGTAGTATAGGCTGCGGACCGCACGCCCCGCAGCTTATAGTCTGTGCATAATGCCTCCTTGCGTAAGGATTAGCCTCGTCCTCATAATCTAAAGCACAGTCCGGACACATATCATATACGGACATTGTGGTATTCTCTCTGTCATAGGGGAGCCTGTTCATAATAGAATACCTTGGACCGCAGGACACACATGAAATATAAGGATACGAATATCTCCTGTTCGCCATATCCTTCATTTCAGATATGCACTTACTGCACACGCCGATGTCAGCAGGTATGTCAGCAAGCTCGCCCTGTCTTATATCATCTGATGATATGATAAAAAAACCGGCTGAAGTATCTGTCCTCTCCGCCGGTTTTATCTCTACCGATTCTATGATGGCTTCTTTGGGCTTCTTGTTCTTAAGCTCAGACACGAAGCGCTTTACTGCGTCCTCATCGGTATCCAGAATTCTTACTCTTACGATACCGCCAGAGTTTCTCACATCACCTGAAAGCCCCTTAGCCTTTGCAAGCCTGTAAACCCAAGGTCTGAAGCCTACTCCCTGAACCAGGCCTTTTATTATTATCTCAAAATTCATCCTTCCTTTTTATCGTCAGCCTTCTTTTCATCATTTACAGGTGGCTTCGTCAAAGACTCCGCATTTGCCGCTGCCTGCGCCTTTTTTTCTTCCGCGGCTTTCTTCTTTGCCTCCATTGCCGCTGCCGCGCGTTCCGCTGCCTGTCTAGCCTGCTCTGCAAGGAACTGCTTCTGCTTATCGGACAGCTCATATACCTGCTCGCTCTTTGTCATATCGGGCTCGGTATATTCCTTCTGCATGGATAAGGATTTCTTAGGGCAGTTGTCCACGCACCGCCTGCACTGGATACACGAAAACGGTCTTATCGTCCAGGTCTGCGCCTTCCTGTCAACGGTGATAGCTCCCGTAGGACAGCGCATCTGGCATACGCTGCAGAGCACGCAGGCATCCATATTGTTCGCTACATGCCCTCTCGTAGCGTCCTTGATCGTAGAAGGACCTTCGGGATATTTCTCCGTCGCAGGCTTCTTGAATAAATTCTTTAATTCTGTTTTCGTAAAATTCACAAACGCCATTTACTCACCTCTCCGTACACGATATGCACGGGTCGATAGTAACCACAAGTATCGGCACGTCCGCCACGTCGCAGCCCTGCAGGGTCTTCGCAAGAGCGGGTATATTCGCAAAGGTTGGAGTCCTGACCCTCATCCTCTCTATGAATTTCTTCCCCGAAGCATGTACATAGTAGCACGCCCCGCCTCTTGGCTGCTCGATTATCGTCATATATTCCCCATTCGGGAAACCCTTTATCGGCACGTATATGCCTTCCTGCGGCATCTTCTCTATGCACTGCCTTATTATATCCGCAGACTGATATATCTCCTGTATCCTCACATAGCATCTGCCATATGAATCGCCTTCGTCCGACGTTATGATCTCAAAATCAACATCATCATACGCCGCATATCCTCTCGTGCGATTATCATGCGCCACGCCCGAAGCCCGGAGCATCGGTCCTTCACAGCTTAAGTTTATGGCGTCCTCTTTAGAGAGATAGCCCACTCCTTTAAGGCGGCTTAGCACCGCCGGGTCTGAAAGGAAGGATTTCTCACATGCCTTTATTCCCTCCACTATATTGTCCAGCTCAGGCAGGAAGCCCTTTAATACATCATCGGGTACGTCCTTCCTCAGACCTCCGATCCTTATGATGGAGAATATGACCCTTCCGCCTGTAGCAGCCTCAAGCATGTCGAGAACCTTCTCCCTGTATTTCCATGTCTCCATGAAAAGGCTCTCGAATCCAAAAGCGTCGGCCATAAGTCCAAGCCATAAGATATGGGAGTGCATACGTGAAAGCTCAAATAGCAGGGTGCGGACATATCTCGCCCTGTCCGTAGGGTGTATGTCCATTATATGCTCTATGGCATTCACGTAGCCGTAGCCATGACCGAAAGAGCATATGCCACATATCCTCTCAGCGACATACACCATCTCTCCGAAGTCCTTCTTGGTGACGAGATGCTCCAGGCCTCTGTGTACGAAGCCAATGGAAGGTATCGCCTCGACAACCTTCTCATCCTCGGTGACTAAGTCTATATGTATCGGCTCCGGTAAGACCGGGTGCTGCGGTCCGAAGGGGATCACGCTTCTCTTTGATGCCATGCTGTCTCCTCTATCCTCATGTCATATCTATGCTGTCTCCTTTTGGAACGCACTGGGAATGCGTTCCAAAACCCCCTTCGGGGGTACGCCCCTATGGGGCTAGGAAAATACGAAATAGAAATTTCTGATGAAATTTCTATTTCTAAGCAAAAGGTGCAGGGGTAGCCGTGCGGTAAAGCCCTCCCTTATAATCATGGTTTATGCCGTCAACCTCTATGCCGAAAAGGTCATGTATCTCATTCTCATAGAGGAACGCCGCAGGAAATATATCCGTCACGCTCGGTACATGCACTCCTGGCTCTACGGTTATCTTCACATGCTTCACATCATAATCCTTGCCAAAGGTATATAGCAGCTCGTAATTCTCGCCTATCTTAGTTGCGCAGATCTGCATTACAAGCCAGCCGTCGGTCTTTATTTCCTTGATCTTGTTAAGAAGCCCTACAAGCTCTATCTCTTCGAGATTCTCAAGCATCCTTCTCCTCCTGCAAAGCCTCGCCATCGGAGCCATCCTTAGACGCAATCTTTTCCGCATACTCCGCTGACGTTAGGCTCCTGTACTCGCCCCGCTTCATCTTCTCCGCCTTCTCATCAAGTATCTTAAGCGCCTTCACGACTCCGTCAATGATAGCCTCAGGCCTCACTGCGCAGCCCGGCACGTATACGTCAACCGGTATGACCGTGTCGGTTCCGCCGAGTATATTGTAGCAGTCCTTGAATATGCCTCCGTCACAGGCACAGATCCCACAGGCAAGCACGACCTTGGGATCAGGCATCTGATCGTATATCTGCCGTACCACGTCTTTATTCTGCGAATTAACTCCGCCTGTGCAAAGGAATATATCCGCATGCTTCGGATTGCCCGTATTTATTATGCCGAACCTCTCCACATCAAATCTTGGTGCCGTGGAAGCCAGCACCTCTATGTCGCAGCCGTTGCAGCTGCTGCCATCATAATGAAGAAGCCAAGGACTCTTTGAAATCCGCATCTATGCTCTCCTATACAAAACGCTGTTTTATATCTGACTTACACCGTCCGGATGCTGATACTGTAACCGTCTAAAACACAGGCGCTAACAGTATCTTGCTCCTTATAAGCCTTACCTATCTATCCTTATACCCAATTAAACTACAAATCATGTAGTATCTTTCAGCACTTATTACATCCGCTCCGCAAGCGACAATATCACAAGGTTCGCCCCGCCTGCAAAAAACGTCACAAGCCAGGCTGCCTTGAGCAATGCCTCCCACTTAACCCTTGGGAATATATTGTCTATCAGCGACATACAAAACATTACTACAGCTATCGCGATAAAAGCCCACAGCAGGCTTACAGGCTCCTTTGTCATGAAGAATAACCCCACTATGCCGAGCATTAGCACTTCCTCATAAAGCTCCGCAAGCTCCGAGAAGCCATACACAGGACCTGACAGATCTCCGGTAAGCCCCTTTATTATTTCCTGATTCGCGTGATGCGAGGTCGATAAATCAAAGGGCGATTTACGAAGCTTCACTACCAGCACGAAGCAGAAGCCGATGAAAAATCCCGGCATCTTTATGATAAGAGGCAGATCCGTGCTTATTATCTTATCAACCTTGAAGGAGCCGGTCGCAAGATAGAAGCCCACCGCAGTCAGAAGTGTCATCGGCTCATAAGCCATCATCTGCAGAAGCTCTCTCTGCGCTCCTATCTCCGAATAAGCCGCATTCACGCTGTACGCCGCAAGTATAAGGAATACCTCCGACATCGTAAGTGCAAATAAGACAAGCATCACGTCGCCTCCTGCGAAGAATATCGCTCCGGAGAATATCGCAAAGAAGCAATGCGCCATCACAAGTATCTTCTGTATATCGTTTACCGAGGTCGTTTCCTTGGAAAAAAGCTTGACCAGATCATACCAAGGCTGCATGAGCTTAGGGCCTCGCCTTCCCTGCATACGCGCCGTGACCACCCTGTCAACGCCGGACAGCGTACAGGCTATGACCGGTGAGAGCAAAAGATATATTATAACCGCCACAGTGCCGTACGTCGTCATATGAAAAGTCCTCCCACCGTACATGCAGTCATCATTACTATAAGGAAAGCAGAAGCGAGCATAAGGCACGGCTTCAGTATCTTCCCCTCTCCAAAAATATCCGGCATATACCAGTTTGAAAGATACTGCTCCTTTATTTCTCCCTGACTGTCATAGAAGCCTCTGTCATTCCCTGTATTAAATCCCGACATATATGAGAGCACCCGCCTCTCCTGTACGCTGTTCACATACTTCATTCCAAGCGGGAGTATACACATGCATATAAGCATGACGCCCATTATAATGAAGTCCTCCGTGCTTATTGCCTGAGCCGTCTCCGCATTTGACGCAATACCCAAAGAACTATCCGCAGGAACAGATGTAACCAGTCTGTTGAGCGAACCGCTGAAAGCATTCTGTATATAAGGCGTTACGGCGAATGTGCTGATCAAAGGGTATACCAGACAGAGGATCACCGCCGTCACAGTCAACGGATATATAGCGGTCCATTCGCTTCCGTGAACCGTATCCTCATGCCTTGCTGATTCCCTAGACACGCTGAAGATCTTGCCCAGCCACTTCGTCCAGTAAAACATGGTAGATGCAGAACCGAAGCAGAGGAAAAGCGTGAGGTAAATATAACCCGAATCAACGAAGGCCCTTAAAGCCGCCCACTTTGCAACGCACATTCCCATAGGAACGACAGACATTCCGAATATACCGATCGTCATGACAAAAGCAAGCTTCGGATATCTTAGTATCATACCGTGCATATCCTCCACGTCACGGCTTCCCGTAGAATTCTCATAAGCTCCTACCGACATGAACATCATTGATTTCGTGACTGCATGGAATATAAGAAGCATGATGCCCGCCCATACTGCCTCGGACATGCCGCAGCCAGCAGCCGCAGTTATGAGCCCAAGGTTTGATATGGTGGAATAGGCAAGCACCTTCTTGCCGTCCGATACCGTAATCGCAAGAAGCGACGCCGCAAAGAACGTGAACCCTCCTATCGCCGTTACCATGATGCCCACGTATGTGCCGTACATCATCGGGGAAAGCCTCAACAGAAGATATACTCCCGCCTTTACCATGGTAGCCGAGTGAAGCAGCGCCGACGTAGGCGTAGGCGCGACCATCGCTCCTAAAAGCCATCTGCTGAAGGGCATCTGCGCTGATTTAGTAAGGGCAGCGAATGAAAGCATCCCCACAGGGAATATCGCCATAGCCGGTATTGCCGCAAAAAGCAGGAGCTGTGATATATTAGTTATCTCCATGACGCACACGCAAAATATGATCGCCGCCATGAAGCCGCAGCCTCCGAGCAGATTCATCCATAACGCCCTGAAGGAATTGGTCACAGCCTCCTGCGTCTGCGGATACCCTATGAGCAGGAACGAGCATACCGAGGTTATTTCCCAGAAAAAATACATCCATGAGAGATTGTCAGAGCTTATAAGCCCCATCATCGCACCTAAGAACACGAAAAGCATGGAAAAGAAATATCCAGATCTGTCCCTGTATTCCGTGTGATGATTATGATAATCTCTGATATATCCTACAGCATATATGCAGATAAGGGAGCCGACTATCCCGACGACCAATACCATGATGACCGTAAGATGATCGACCTTTAAATGAGAAGCCGTAGTCTCGCTGATTCCCATAAGGTCAAGATAAAGCGCAGGTATCGTCCCTAGCGCTGACAGAAGCAGGATATAATATTTCTTAAATCTTATCGCCTGAGAAAACACCAGCAGCATAAGGCAAAACTCGCCCGCCGCTATGAACATATCCGCCGTATGCGTATCGGACAGATAATATGTTCCCATTTCCATATCATGATGCAGATAATTATCTATCGCAAAATAAACGGATGCGGCAAGCTCTGCCAATGCGCAGAAAATAACCAGAAAAGAGCGTCCTTTAGAATCCTTCTTTAAGAAAAAAAGGATAAACGCCGCAGCGAATGGAAACAATATAAGAAAAGCCAGTACCGGCAAATCAAATCCCCCTCATAAATATCCTATGTTAATACATCATAATCCGGTTTGGATAATAACCCCCCGAATACGAAATACTTTCATAATCATAACACTAATAATAACGGACTTCAAACCGTTCCTGTCGCTTCGAGCACTATCTTGCTCCCATCGGTAGTAACCCAGAAATCAACATCGTACGAAGCCCAACCCATGTCAAGTGTCAGCGTATCAAGCTTTACGTAACCTGCTGCCTCAGCTTCGGAAGCGCTTATAAGCTCGCCCGGCACATCATCAGTATCCGTCGTCATGACAAGGCTGTATTCATGCTGCTTCAGCTTCCTTCTCATTTCCTCTCTGTATTTTTCATGGCTTTCCATAAGCGCACCGCCATAAGGAAAAAGCCTTTGATAGAAGTCGGAGGAATCATACTCATCAAGAAAAGGCTGATGTATCGCCATCTCATGTCCGTTATCATACAGATACCTGCCGGAGCTTAGCGCATTTATTCCGAGAGGCGCACGATACAATACCTCACCAGTAGAAGCATATGCCTCACAGTATTTATACGCCTTATCCCATATTGCCAACTGCTCCCTGCTCTTATCATAATAGGAAAGCCTGGAATCAACCTTATAGGTCGTAAACATGACCATTAAGATCAGCAGTGCGGAATAAGCCCATCTGAAGACCCTCGCCATCTTCGCATCCAGCACGTCCTTTTCTGCGGATATAAATGCATATATCACGACAGACGGCATGAGAAGCTGTAAATAATAGGAAAGCCATGCTCCGTCATTCTGACCTAAGAATAAAAGAGCGGCAAAGGCGACGGCAGAATGTATGACGTAAAACCTGCTCCCATCAAAGCGAGGCATCCTCTGAATGAAGGCTTTAGCTATCCCCGCTATCATTCCGAGAAAGACAAAAAAGAAAATACCGGCAAGGCTCCTAAGCTGCAAAATCTCAAATGCCCACCCCGTAGGCGGGAGAGCATTTTCCGCCGAAACATACTGTACATTATATTGGACAGACTTTAATGCGTCCGTGTTCAGCAGATTTCTCATTAGCCGTATGTCTGAAAAGAGCGGCTGTGTCGATGCAACGGATTGTCCCGATATTCCATGCACTATAAGCAAGGTATAGGTGAAGTATAGCGGGCAGGTGACATTCACGATGGCTATAGACGCCGTAAGTATTAATATGCCCGATACCGTAAGCTTAAGCCATGCTTTCCTGTCAGTCATAAGCTTATATATGAAAAGGCTTACGGCGATTATTATGAAATACTGTTTCGTATATAAAAGAATTACTGCAAGAGTAGCCTCTATGTATTCCTTCCCATAGATCTTCTTCCTTGTCTCTATGAAGAAGATTAGCACCAAAAGAGTGATGCCAAGCGTATCGGGAACCGCATTTATATATCCATATCTCCATGTACAGGCGATAGTAAATAAGAAAACACATGCCGACGGTAAAAAGGTTTCCGTTTTTTCATAAGCTATCACCGTCGCCATTACTGCTGCAGATAGTACGCAGATAAGTGCAAATATATAATGCAGTACAAATATATCCACAAACGGTAATATAAAATGAAGTCCCGCTACTATCAGTGAAAAAAGCGGACCGTACTGGAATACAGTCCCCGGAGCTTCCCCTGTCAGTGCTTCAAGAGAGTAAGGATTTTCACCTCGTATAAAGGCAAGAGTAAGATCAAAATTCGCAGGCTCCCTGTATTCATTCGGAATATGGGTACTCCCAAAGGACGACCTGCATATCGCTATTATAAAAAAAAGCGTATATAGGATCACCGCAAAAGCGATGATATTTAAAACAAGCCGGCGGCGCATGCCACCGGCTGTATTGTTAGTATTAGTTGATCTTGAATTAAATATCAAAATGATTTGAATCCTCGGAATTGCCGTTTACTACAAAATAAACAACTGACTCCTCGGGCTTGAAATAATATTCAACCTTTTTTACCTCTGACATCTTACGTCCCATATCATAAGTCCAGACACCCTCGAATGCCTTGTCTATGTCTGCCTTAGTAAAATCACGTCCACTATATTGGACAGTAAGTGCTGTCTGTAATGCATTCTGCTTAGTTGCTGTTGCCTTTGCTGCAGGCTTCTTTGCAGGTGCTGCTTTCTTAGCAGGAGCCTTCTTTGCAGGTGCCGTCTTCTTGGTTGCTGCAGGCTTCTTTGCAGGTGCCACCTTTTTAGCGGATGCCTCAGCCTTTTTCTCTATGGGCTTTGCTGTCGTCGCACTCTTCTTCGCTGCCGCTTTTTTTGCAGGTGCCTTTTTAGCAGGTGCTGCTTTCTTTGCTTCGGACTTCTTCACAGAAGCCTCTACGTTCTTGCCGGCATCTTCCTTCTTTGCTGTCGCAGCCTCTACCTTCTGCTTTGCCTTAGGTTCCTCAATAGAGTTAATCTTCACAACTCCATTTGCAGACTTCTCGTTTCCCGATGAAGCAACTGCCCTTTTGATGATCGCCATTGTCCTCTCCCTTCCAAATGCATGAACAAAAAACATTTATTTTATGCGGTTAGTGTAGTCCAAACGCACGTTATTGTCAACAATTACCTTATATTTTTTCCGGTTCAGGATAATCTATTCCGAAGGTTTCTACCGTTACAGTCTTTATTTTCTGCTCCGAAAGCGGCCTATCGTTCCAGTCCGTTTCTGTCTCCGCTATGATATTCACGGCATCCATTCCCTCTATTATTTTACCAAACGCCGCATAGTCTCCATCGAGATGCGGTGAATCCTTATGCATTACAAAAAACTGTGAACCCGCACTATCAGGGACGGCAGTCCTTGCCATGGATAAAACTCCAGCAGAATGCTTTAAGTCATTCTTGAATCCATTGCTTGTGAATTCACCCTTTATTGAATAATCTGGACCACCCATTCCCGTCCCCTCGGGATCCCCTCCCTGTATCATGAAGCCTTTTATGACTCTGTGAAATATAACTCCGTCATAAAAATGCTTATTCACCAGAGAAATAAAATTATTCACGGTATTCGGCGCAATATCCGGATATAACTCTGCCTTGAAAATCTTTCCGTCCTCCATGGTAAACGTGACCACCGGGTTCTGATTTGCTTCTGCCATAATGTCCTCCTGTCGTTCATTGTTT
>JAFTAP010000079.1 GCA_017455525.1 Lachnospiraceae bacterium | reverse complement strand
GGTCAAAAGGTACAAATCCGATTGTGCTTGCACAAATAGGATTTGGAACTTGTGACCCGCCCGAACATGAGGAAGTAGCAATTTGCGTAGCAAATTAGCGGATTCCGAATGGACGGAGCATGGCGAGAGCAGCTTGCTGTGTAGCCATGCGTAAGCATCATAAACAACGCAAAGGGGCTTTTGACCCCAGCATCATATTATAATTAAAATGTCAAAAGTAGAACAGAACAAACTTCAAAAGCGTAACGCCCTGCTCAATACTGCCTTTGAGCTTTTCACGAGCAAGGGCCTTAATCGCACTTCGATTTCGGATATCGCCGAACGTGCCGGAGTCGCAAAGGGCACCTTCTATTTATACTTCAAAGATAAATACGATATCCATAATCGCCTGATAGCACATAAGGCGTCCAGTATCTTCCGCCAGGCGACCGATGCCCTGTCATCGCACCCAGACATCACATCCGTCGAAGATAAGATAATATTCATCTCCGACTATGTCATCGATGTTCTCAATAAGGACAAGTCCCTTCTCACGTTCATCTCAAAGAACTTAAGCTGGGGCGTCTTCAAAAATGTCCTCATCAAAAGCAAATCAGAGACAGACATCGACTTTCGTGAAGTCTTCCTTGAGCTATTCAGCAACTCAGACGTAACCTACCGCAATCCCGAAGTACTGATATTCATGATAATCGAATTCGTAAGCTCAACCACGTATTCCTCGGTATTATACGGAGAGCCCCTAAGCATAAATGACCTCAAGCCCTACATCGATACCTCGATACGCCAGATCATACGCGGTCAGGCACTCTGATCTCCTGCAAGCTACTGTGCGATCGTTAGCTTCACGTCCGTAGCTCTTTTATCTCCGCTCATGACATACCATCTGTCATTCTTCTCTCCGGGAGTACCACCGGACACGCCTGCAAACTGCATCGCAGTCTTCGCTTTAAGCGCCGCCTTGTCACCATGAGCATCTATATTGCTGTAAGATACTCCCATAGCATCTCCCGCCGCCACTATACCGAAGGAACTCCCTCTAGCCTTGATATTAGACGACTGGATGAATATGCTCTTACCGCCCCTTATACCACATGATGTCCTTGCGGAAGACGCCCCGACCGCATTTATATTAGAGCCGGTGATCTTCATAGCCTTTCTCGACATTATACCCGCCGAAATATCTATATCACCCTCAGCCGCTGCTGAAGCATTGATAGTCACATTATTTATCGTAAGCTCCTTCTTGCCGACTATGCAGTAGCAGTTATCATGTGTCATGACGGCGTTAGTGACATTAAGCGTGCCTCCGCCATTTATGGTAAGCGCCCCCGAACCTATCAGTACGCCGGTTTCATCATAAACTTGATTCATTACAAGGTTATTATTCCCTATAACCGTCACCGTCGAGTCCTTAGGCAGTTTTATCTGACCGTTGAACGTGCAGTTATTAAGAACCAGCGTCTTGCCATCCCAGCTCATACCACCTGCGCTGTACGCCTGATCGTCTTCAAGCTTAAGCCTCGTCCCCGCATAAGCCGTTCCCGACATCAATGCTCCGGACAGAATGACTGCAGCCGTTATCACTAATAATTTCCTGAGTCTCATAATTTTTTATCCCCCTTAAGCTTTCTTACATCCTTAAAACCTAATGTCGTCCTTATTATAAGCCCGTCAAAAACAAGCAGCATAGCAGGCAGTATGAATATGACCGCTACCATGCTTATAAGCGCCCCTCTGGAAAGCAGAGTGCATATAGATCCGATCATGTCTACCTGAGAATAAACCGATACGCCGAAGGTCGCCACAAAGAAGCTGAATCCGCTCGTAATGATTGAAAGCATGCTCGCCTTATGTGCCTTGCTGACAGACTCATACTTATCCTTGCCGTCAAGCCTCCTCGTGACATAATGATTCGTCATAAGTATAGCGTAATCCACGGTAGCTCCAAGCTGTATAGTGCCTATGACTATGCTTGCCACGAAGGGCAGACTCTTTCCCTGGAAGTAAGGGACAGCCATGTTTACATTTATGGCGAACTCAATCACCAGCACAAGTATCGCAGGCAGAGATATCGACTTGAAAGTAAAAAGTATTATTATGAAGATCGCAACAATCGAAAGCACGTTGACCTTTTTCAGATCGACATCCGTAGTATCCTGCAGATCTTTCATCATAGGCGCTTCTCCTATGACCATGGCCGTCGGGTCATGTCCCTTTACTATCTCATTTATCTGAGCAAGCTGCGCATTGACTTCGTCCGTAGCGGACACATATTCAGAACAAACGAAAGCAAGCTCATGCTCATCTCCCTGCAGCATCTCCTTGATGCTGTCCGACAGCAGGCTCTCGGGGATCATGGGACCTACTACAGATCTTAATCCGAGCGCCCACTTCACTCCGTCCACAGTCTCCACTTCCTTGAGCATCTCACTCTTATCCCTCGAATCCAGATCCTTATCCATCATGATGATATGCATGCAGTTCATATCGAAGGTCTCTTCGAGCTTATCGTTGGCTATATTGCTAAGGATAGTATCCGGAAGCGACTGCGCTATATTATAATAAACCTTGGTATGCGTATTGCCGTAAAGGGCAGGAAGACACAGCACGAGGAACACTACAAGCCACGCCCTGTAATGCTTCATGACAAAAGCCGATGGCCTGTCCATGCTCTTGAATAAAGGCTTATGCTTTGTCTTTTCTATTGCCTTATCAAAGACAAGGATCATAGAGGGAAGTATCGTAACGCAAGTCACGACGCCTATCAGCACTCCCTTCGACATGACTATCCCGATATCGCCGCCCAGTGCAAAAGTCATGACACATAATGTCAGGAACCCTGCGACCGTCGTAATGGAGCTTGAAAGCACCGATACGAAGGTATTCGATATCGCATTACCCATTGCCTTGAACCTGTCGTCCGGTATCTTGCGTTTCTGCGTCTCATAACTCTCCAGCAGGAATATAGAATAATCCATCGTGACGGCAAGCTGCATGACGGCAGTGAGCGCCTGCGTGACATACGAAATCTCGCTAAGGAATACGTTGCTTCCAAGGTTATACAGTATAGATATGCCTATACTTAATAAGAAGAAAAGCGGAACTATGAAGGATTCCGTAGTAAGCTCCAATACGAGGAATGAAAGAATGGCAGCTATCACGACATAGACCGGCAGCTCCTTCATGCAAAGATCCGCAATATCAGCGACTATGCCTGTCATGCCTGATACGAAGCACTGCTCTCCGACTATCTTCCTCATCTCCCTGACCGCTCCCATCGAGTCATCCGAAGATGTCGTATCATCAAGGAACGCTATGAGAAGGGTAGAATCGCCCTGCACGAGACCGTCCTTGAGCTTTGAAGGAAGAAGATCAAGCGGTATGGACAGATCTATGATGCTTCCATGCCACACGACCTTCTCCACATGATCGATATCAGCTATCTTATCCGCAAGCTCATCTATGTCCCTGTCATCCATGCCGTCGATGACTATCATCGTGAATGCGCCCATCCCGAACTCATCTACCATGATATCCTGCCCTTTTATGGTCTCAAGGCTGTCCGGCAGATAACTCAGAAGGTCATAATTAACCCTCGTAGCTACAAACCCCAGCACGGAAGGTATCAGCAGCAAGCCTCCTACAAGAAGGATCAGATACCTGCACCTTGCTATCCATTCTCCGATCTTTGACAATTAATCAAATCTCCCTTCACCTAACAAAATGACCATTGTTCATTTTGTTACTAAAGTCTGATTATGTCAAGTGGAAAATTAAAATTTACTTATTAATATTGATTTTCCTAACCCCTCCTTAAGTACATAATTCATTTCGGATTATTATACCTAAAGGGTAAAGTTTTACCAAATACAGTATCTTAGAAGTCTATCTGAAGGTAGGCTAAAACAATATTACAATCCCCGTATAGCATCATAGATGCAATTCACTGTCATGCATCTGACTTCACAACTATTTCCATTCTTTTTATATATCAGCACATTTCCGCATCTTGGACATCTTACAATTCGATCCGGATGCTCAAATTTCTTATCCAGCGCCTTACATTCCTCTTTACTATATTCAGTATCCATATATTATACATCTCCCTTCTTCATCATATCCATCGAAAACTCCTGCTTCTTTTTTTCTGTCATAAGCATCTATCATCAAGTCACGTCTCTCCTCTGCCGTAAGATTCGGGGTGTTTAAGGCAGCATTTCTGCTGGCATCGTACTCATCTCTCCAGTTTCCCGCTTCATATTCTGAAGGATAGCTTTTATAGTGACCATAGTATTCATGTGTCAATACAGCCCGTGATGACATCCTATCCCTAGCTGACACGCCATTATTGTCTGGCAGAATGTCTCCGCGTACACAAATCTTTTGATCCCTATCCCTAAACCCTGTCTGCGTCCCCTGATTAAATAATAGAATATCTTCCGGTATACCTATATCTGCTGCATCACTCTTAAGTTTTTCTATCTCATCATTAGATAATACATAAAACGGACTTCGCCTTTGCCCGTTAGGCATATTACGGTTTGTTAGCCTCATTTTCTTTACCTCATTGATTTTATCATTATCTCTGGTTTTTTGCATTATTATATTCACCCCACCCTTATGTAATTACTACGCGCGCACTCTTTGGCAGCTCCCTTGATGCATAGTGAAGTAAGATGTCTTACGACCTCGGATACGGAGAGACGGCTGGTTCTTATCAGTTCATCAACCGACTTGGGATATAGATCAAGACAGTCGTATACAAGCTTCTCTTTGCTCGATAGGCTGAATCTTTTAAGGCTTATCCCTTTGTATTCACTGCCTGGTTTCCTGCCTTCCGGCATCGCAGAAACCGGCTCCTCGCATAGCAATCCCAATGCCTTCAGTATATCGTCAGGTCTTAGGGCTACTCCTGCCCCCTCGGATATCATCTTATTGCAGCCTGCGGATAATCCGTCAGTCAGTCTCCCCGGCACGGCAAATATATCCCTGCCCTGCTCCAATGCGTCATTTACTGTTATGGAAGTTCCCGACTTAAGCCTTGCCTCTATTACAAGCAGGATATCGCAAAGCCCTGATATTATCCTGTTTCTCGAAGCGAAATTCTTACCCAGTGGAGCAGTCCCCAAAGGATGCTCTGAAATAAGACCGCCATGCCCCTGTATCATCTTATAGATTTCTTCATTCTCCTTCGGATATACCACATCCACCCCGCAGCCCAGCACTCCAAAGGATGTTCCTCCCGCTTCAAGCGCAGCTCTCTGCGCAATACCATCTATTCCTCTTGCCAGTCCGCTTACTATCTGCACTCCGGCGGCAGCAAGATGCGAGGCGAAGTATTCCGCCATCTTCCTGCCATACTCCGAGCAGGCTCTCGCCCCGACTATCGCAACGGTCTTCTTATCGGGATCAGGCAACTCGCCCTTAACGTATATCCCCGAAGGACAACCCGGTATGAACCTCAGCTTATCCGGAAAGTCATCCTCGAACCTTGTTATATACCTCACCTCATCCATTCCAATACCTCCTGTCAATATTACGAAAGCCTATCGCCTCCGACAGATGCTCCGTCCTTATCTCCTCAGAGCCGTCAATATCCGCTATAGTCCGGGCGACCCTTATCATCCTGTGATATGCCCTCGCCGAAAGCCCTATCTTCTCAAAAGCCTCCCTCATAAGCTTCTCCTCCTTCCGCCCCAGATGACAGTATTTGTCTATGTCCTTAACCCCTATATCAGAATTAAATCTTATATTGGTGCCTGCATATCTTTCATGCTGAATAATGACAGCCCTTGAAACCCTCTCTCTGATCACTGCCGAGCTCTCATTCACGCTATCCCCTCTTATGTCCTTATACTCCATCCTTGATGCCTCGACGCATATATCTATCCTGTCAAGCAAAGGTCCCGATATCCTGCCCAGATACTTCTGCACATCAGCATCCGTGCATCTGCATTTTGTCATGTCGGGATAATAACCGCATTTACAGGGGTTCATCGCTGCGCATAACAGGAAGTCAGCAGGGTAGGTGTAGCTTGCGGCGGCCCTTGCTATGTTCACCTCTTTATCCTCCATGGGCTGTCTTAAAATCTCAAGCGTGGTTCGTGAAAACTCCGGCAGCTCATCGAGGAATAAGACCCCTCTGTGCGCAAGGGAACATTCGCCGGGTCTGGGTATAGTGCCACCCCCTGCCATAGCAGCAGACGATATCGTATGATGCGGAGCTACGAAAGGCCTTGCGGAAATAAGACCCTGCCCGTCCTTTAGTAATCCTGCGACGCTGTATATCTTCGTGACCTCCATCCTCTCGTCAGCGTCAAGCTCCGGCAATATGGTAGGAAGCCTTTTCGCAAGCATCGTCTTACCGGATCCCGGCGGTCCGATAAGCAATATGTTATGCATCCCCGCCGCCGCTATCTCCATAGCACGCTTCGCTCCCTCCTGGCCGTTCACCTCCGAAAAGTCAACGTCATATTTTCTGTCAGCATCTG
Organism: Lachnospiraceae bacterium; assembly: GCA_017455525.1. Classification (GTDB taxonomy): domain Bacteria; phylum Bacillota; class Clostridia; order Lachnospirales; family Lachnospiraceae; genus NK4A144. The sequence goes on along the minus strand of JAFTAP010000079.1, from coordinate 1,006 downwards.
TATTTAAATCATTACGATGTCCTTTGTCTTCTGAATCAGGACATACCGCTTCATTCAATACTGTGATTTCATCTGAGACATTATCTTTACTCTTATCATCCGATCCAGTCGTATCCCCTTTTTCAAAATATCTTCTCGCATCCTCTATCGAACGCACGCCTATTACATTCATCCCCTCTACCGCCTTAGCCTCGGCGACATTATCCATAGGCACCATACAGGCTTTTATCCCCATCCCCTTAGCCTCTATCACCATAGGCAGCACCCCGTTAACCCTTAGCACCTCGCCCGAAAGACCCAACTCTCCGATAACCACCATCCCATCCGCTGACTCCGGCGGTATCTTCCCCAGAAGCTTAAGCAAGGATACCGCAACCGCAAGGTCATATGACGTACCGCTCTTTTTGATATCAGCAGGCGATAAATTCACTGTTATCCTCTTAGGCGGAAGCGTCACGCCGGAATTCTTCAGCGCCGTCCTGACTCTCTCCCTCGCTTCCTTCACTTCCCCGCCAAGAAATCCCACCATCTCAAAAACAGGCAGTCCCTCAGACATATCAGCCTCCGCCCTTATCTCCTTCCCGATAAGACCAAGCAGCGTAAGTGTCTTCACACAACTATACATAATAGCTTTCTCCTTTCCATTCGTCGGTGGTTCGTGGGCTAAGCATATTTTATGCGACGTACTTGTGGGCTTCGTGATGTTTCTTAGAAAGTGCTTCACAAACAGGGGCGAGGGTACATGGATGTACCCGAGAGCAGTTACTGAACATGGATGTGAATAACTGCGGCTCCGTGACTCTTTAATAGCATAAATGCACTTTCTTAGAAACATAGAAGACCACGAACTTCTGGCAGAAAATATGCTTAGTCCACGAACCTTAAACAACTGATATTAAAGATGCTAGGGTCAAAAGCCCCTTTGCGTTGTTTATGATGCTTACGCATGGCTACGCAGCAAGCTGCTCTCGCCATGCTCCGTCCATTCGGAATCCGCTAATTTGCT
>JAFTAP010000078.1 GCA_017455525.1 Lachnospiraceae bacterium | reverse complement strand
ATTCGAACTAATTGCTTGTATGATTTCCATATGCTGCGTTGGCCTCAATCGCCAATGCCCGCATTGGCTCATTCAGCCGCCTAGCATATGAAAACCATACTGCACAATTAGTTCAGAAACGAATGTGTCAGTACACTAGTTAAGAAGAAGCAGTTAAGAAGAATCCCTAATATTTTTTTCTTGATGAAATTTTGCGATAAAATAAAACACCGATATCGCCAGAAGCAAGTAATACGGCGTATATATAAAAAGATATCTCGCTTTTGCCTCAAATAAGATTTCAAAAAGGGAAAGACCTATTATAGCGAGCATGACAACATATATCTCGTTATTGCCGATCAGAGAATATTTACCTGGGGACGTATCAGATTCCTTACTGAATAAGCTGACAGTAATAATTACCGCACAAATAAAACTCATCGACAAGACCGTTAGCCATATCATCTGTAGGAATGATGAATATTTCCCGTGGTTAGAGCCCTCCGGCATGATGAAACTCCATAAAAGCCCGGTCGTAGCCATCTCCGGCACGTCTCCCAGATCTTCCGATTCCCTTCCGGCAAAGAATTTCCCGTCTACCCCCCATGCGAAGAGGCCATCGTTGTAATTCACAAGGGTCTTCTTCTTAGCGTGTTCTAAAAGTCCTGTGAGGCCATAATTCTTTATCCTTTCGTAGGCAACAGCCATATCCGCTTTACGTTTCTCAGCAGGAGAGTTAAAAGAATCGGTGTACAAAGTATCATCATCTGAATATACTCCATCCGTCTCATCATTTAGTCCCATCATAAAATAATGCGCCATGCCGAAGCTTCGGTCTCCGTCCAGCTTGATTCCCATAGACGGGATGATAATGCCCTTTACAAATATAGCGGTGACGGCTATTGTCGATACACTACAAACGACACACATGAGCTTACGTTTTTTATCCTCATTCAAATTACGGAAAACATAAAATAACATACACGCAATATACGCAATTACTATCTGTGGTTTAATAAAATAGCCAAATATTGATACTACAGACATGAGTGCCCATCCGGTAAAGTCTTTTATTTCCTGCCTGGTCATCCTTTGGTATATCCTAAGTATCAGCAACGGAAAAGCTATACCAGCCTCGTCTGAATAAGTGATTATGAACCACGGTGACAATACTATCCATACCTCAAATATGAGTAATCCGATATAAGATATCAGCGGATCATCCTTGAAAATATCATATGATACCCTCCAAAAAATAAAGGCGGACACCGTAGCGATCAGACATTGGAACACCACAAGTACTAATACCGAATTTATTCCGAATAGCCCTGTCATCCTCATTACTGTAAGATATATCCATACTAACAGGAGATTGTTGGGATGATTAGAAAAGTAAGCCGTTCCTACTTTCTCAGGCTGCCCTTTGAGAATATCATGAACGGCATTGAGTATGGCAAGAGGATCCCAATCAGAGTAAAAGAAACCACTCACGCATATAAAGACGGAAAGAATAAAAAATAACGAAAGAGTGGTAATGATAACTGTTTTATTGTGTTTAATAAACCATACTGAAAAGGCTTTACCACATTTTAAGATCACCAGACATACTAATAGTGTTATCAGTAAGCCTGTTATGACATAGGCTATATTAGGATAGAGCTGATATCTTTTTATATAATAATCAGTACTCCCTGCTGTAAAAAGCAGCAGGGAGACTATTATAAAATGAACTATAGAAAACAGTACGCATAAAAAATTTTTCACAAACAAATATCCCTGTATCTTACCATCCGGAAGCTCCATAATGACTATAATGGTATGCCGCATCCGATTTCTCTCCCTCGCTAAGCTCGTTCCAAGTTTTTCCGACCGTCTTGCTCAATCCATGCGAGTTCCAGTCATTTGCTATTTGGGCTTCTGTGAAATCATAGTCCTTGTATTTTCCTATTGATACTGTCGCCGCTGCCTGAGCTGCCGCTGCCTGAGCTGCTGCCGCCTGAGCCGCCGCTGCAGCCGCGGCATCCGTGGCGGTTGTATCCGTAGTTGTTGAAGTTGATGCAGATGAAGTGTCAGTCGCAGCCGCATCCGCAGTCGCCGCTGTGGTATCGGTAGTTGTCGTCTGGCTTGCCGTCGCAGCCGCATCTGTTGCAGATGTATCAGTCGTAGCCGTCTCTGTCGTAGCCGTATCCGCCTCCGCTGTGTCCGTAGTCTCGTTCTCCTCTGTTTTCTCCGGCTTAGTCTCTGTCAGATACTCGGACTTAACGTACAGTGTCTCGCCGTTCCTTACTATCCTGTGCCATTCCTCGGACTTGCCGTTAGCCGTGACCTCATCTCCTGCCGCAAGCTTGCCCGCTATCTCCGAATCGGTATTTGGCTGTCTCCTTATACGTACCGTTTCGGTAGCATAAAGCTTTACCTCAGATATCGAAGAAACGCCATATTCATCGACCTCAGCCGCTGCCTCCGGCACCTCAGGCTCCGATACAGTCTCTTGGGTCGAGAAATCATATTGCTCTACTTCAGGCTCCTCTGCAACGACCGGCTCCGTGGACTCCTCGACGACATCAGCTGTTATTGATATCTCCGTAGCAGCCTCAGTCGCTTCCGCTTCTGCCTCTTCCTTCTTGCTCCCGCATCCTGATGCAAGTGTCATAACACACATTGTACCAATCAGCGCTAACGCTATCCTCTTCCTCATCTTATCCTCCTCGCCTTATAGGGCATAGTAAAACCTTTATCATCAACGTTCAGCCTTGAAATATAAAACTCGAACGTATCAGTTTACCTTCTTATAATTAGCTAAGAACTGTACCGTCCTCTCGTTCTTCGGATTGTCAATAACCTCTTCGGGACTTCCCTCCTCGGCTATGATCCCCTTATCCATGAATATTATCTTATCCGACACGTCCTTTGCAAATGACATCTCATGCGTCACTATTATCATGGTAGTGTGCTGCTTCGCAAGCCCTCTAATGACCCGCAGCACCTCGCCGGTAAGCTCCGGGTCAAGCGCCGATGTAGGCTCGTCGAAGCAAAGTATGTCGGGATTCATCGCAAGGGCTCTCGCTATCGCAACTCTCTGCTGCTGACCGCCTGACAGCTCATGCGGATAGTTTCCCATCCTGTCGCTAAGCCCCATGTCCGACAGCAGCTCCTTCGCCCGGTTTTCAATCAGAGTCGCATCTATGCTCTTATCCTCTCTCGCAAGAAGCGTAGGCGCAAGGGTTATATTCTCCAGTGCCGTATACTGCGGGAAGAGGTTGAAGGACTGAAATACAAGCCCGAAATGAAGCCTCTTCTTCCTTATTGCCTCCTCTGACCTTGACTCAGGTATGCTGCTGTCAAAAAGCACGTCATCCCTTACCTTTATGACCCCGGCATCGGGCGTCTCAAGAAAATTAAGGCATCGGAGCAGCGTAGTCTTGCCGGAACCCGAAGAGCCTATTATCGTGACAGTCTCTCCCTCGTCCATGCTGAAGCTGATGTCATGGATAACCTCAGTCGAGTCAAAGCTTTTCTTTAAGTTCCTTACCTCTAATACCGCCATGACATATCACCTGAAATACGAGAGCTTCTTCTCTATATGCCCGAACAGGATCGTCAGCAGTCCTGAGAACAGAAGATAAAAGACTCCTGTATAAAATAACGGCCATATTATCCCCGCGCTCTTTATGAAGGACTGACCTTCCCAGATTATCTCATACACCGCTATGACTCTCGCAAGAGAGGTATCCTTCACAAGCGTTATTATCTCATTAGATATAGGCGGTACTATGCGCTTTATCACCTGCAGAAGCACGACCTTGAAAAATATCTGGTGCTTCGTCATGCCAAGCACCTGCCCCGCCTCATACTGCCCTGCGGGAATGGACTGTATGCCGCCCCTGTAAATCTCCGAAAAATAGCATGAATAGTTAATAACAAACGCCACAAGCGCCGCTATAAACCTGCCTCCATCGCCCGATCCCCATACGTTCGCATGAAAGATTATGCCGGGACCGTAATATATGACAAGGAGCTGCAGCATGAGCGGCGTGCCTCTTATCACCCATATCACGAACCTGACCGGAGCCTTGATTATGCTTATCTTAGACATCGAGCCGAAGCTGATTATAAGCCCCAAAGGAAGCGAGAAAACAAGCGTCAGCACGAAAAGGCGTAATGTCTGTAAGAAGCCCTCAAGTAAGGTAAGTGTTACGGTCTGAAACATCTGCTACTTAACCAGAGCCTCTTGAACCCCGTATTCCTCGGCGATAGTCTTCATGGTTCCCTCTTCGGTGAACTTATTTATCTCCTCATCAATATAAGCGGCAAGGTCGGAGCCCTTCCTGCAGCCTACGACATATTCCTCTGTCGTAAGGTCAACCGTATGGGTGAGATCCGCATAGCTAGTGCCCTCTCCTACCATAGCTCCCGCCATCAGCGAATCAATAATGGAAGCATCGGAAGTTCCTGCCTCCACCTCCATAAGCGTGTCCGCCTGAGATGTGACAGAGGTATACTCGAATCCGTTGTCCTCAGCCGCAGTCTCTCCCGCAGAGCCTGCCTCTACAGCGAATTTAAGCCCTTTGACCGCATCCACGGAATCATACATAGAAGCCTGATCCGCCTTGACCACCACGGTCTGGGCGTTATTCAGATAAGGCTTCGTGCATGCCATTGCGGATGATACCTCATCGGTCAGTGTCATGCCGTTCCAGACTACGTCGATGCTCTTATTATCAAGCTCAAGTATCTTATTATCCCAGTCGATCTCGGTAAACTGCACCTCGACGCCCAGATCCTCGCCCACAAGCCTCGCAAGGTCAGCATCAAAGCCGATCCAGTCTCCGTTATCATCCTGATAGTCCATGGGCGCAAAATCAGTGATTCCCACGATCAGAGTACCCTTGCCCTTTATGTACTCGATATCGCTCTCAGAAGAACCGGATTTGCTTCCGCAGCCCGCCAGCAGAGTCGCCATCATAGTCACCAATACTACAAACGACAGTATCTTTTTTTTCATTATAATTTCTCCTATTTTTAAATAAGCTCTTTCAAATCAACCAACGCTTAACAATACCACAGCAAGGCTTAATTGTAAATATCGCACAACACTAAATCAGCACTACACACTTGCTGCAGAGTGCGTGACAATACATTCATCTTAACGGCATCTGGCTCCTTGCCATAGGCAATTATCCTTACAACAAATAAGCCAATATGGATTATTTGTTGTAAATAACACGCTTAAACGCCTTCTTGCCCTTTTTCAAAACGATACCGCCGGCAAGCTCTTCCTTAGTATATGATTTCTTGAAGTCCGTCACCTTTTCGTCATTCACGGACACGCCGCCCTGAGTAACAAGCCTTCTCGCATCCGACCTCGTAGGCGACAGCCCCGCCGCCACGAGAAGCTGTAATATATCGGCAACGCCGTCCTTGAAATCGCTCTCGGAAAGCTCAGCTGTCGGCATATTCTCGGTGTCCATATTACCGGAGAATATCCCTCTCGCTGTCTCCTGTGCCTTATCAGCCTCCTCCTTGCCGTGTACGAGCTCTGTCAGCTCATGCGCGAGCAGCTCCTTCTTCTCATTTATCCTGCTGTCATCCCACTCACCTATCTCCTTTATCTGCTCCAGAGATAGGAAGGTAAGCAGCCTGAAGCACATCATGACATCAGCGTCATCTACGTTACGCCAGTACTGATAGAAGTCATAAGGAGTAGTCTTTTCCGGATCGAGCCATACCGCACCTTTGGCGGTCTTGCCCATCTTCTTTCCTTCATTATTAAGCAATAAGGTCTGCGTCATGGCATAGCAGTCATCGCCGGTCTTACGCCTTATAAGCTCCGTGCCCGCAAGCATGTTGCTCCACTGGTCATCCCCGCCGAACTGCATATTCACGCCGTAATGCTCATGCAGATACCAGAAATCATAAGCCTACATTATCATGTAGTTGAACTCAAGGAATGAAAGCCCCTTCTCCATCCTCTGCTTATAGCACTCGGCGCGCAGCATGTTATTCACGGAGAAGTGAGCTCCAACCTCACGGAGCAAGTCGATATAGTTAAGCGATAAGAGCCAGTCGGCATTATTCACCATGATGGCCTTATCCTCGCCGAACTCTATGAAACGCTCCATCTGCTTCTTGAAGCAGTCACAGTTATGCTGTATGGTCTCGGGAGTCATCATCGATCTCATATCGGTCCGCCCCGAGGGATCACCTATGTAGCCAGTGCCTCCACCTATAAGGACTACCGGCTTATTCCCTGCAAGCTGCAGCCGCTTCATAAGGCAGAGAGCCATGAAATGCCCCACATGAAGCGAATCCGCCGTAGGATCGAAGCCTATATAAAATCTTGCCCCGCCTTCGTTTATAAGCTCCTTTATTTCTTTCTCATCCGTTACCTGGGCGATAAGCCCGCGCTCTTGCAGCTCCTCGTAAATACCCATTTCATCCACCTCTTAACCATTAATAATATCGAACTATCCTATCACAGCAAGATAAAATCATCAAACATCAACCCCATTTCTCGGACAGAGCATCGATCTGATCCGCAAACCTTGCAAGCTCCTTATTCGCAAGATGCTCATTCTTCCTGATGATGGACATAAGCCTCTGACCTGCGGCAAGCAGCCTGTCGAATACCGCATTGCCGGTATGCCTCTTAGTCTCGGCTTTCCTTACGCCCTCTGCCTCATGTACAAACTCTCCTGTGAGCAGGTCATACACGGTTCCCGAAAACGGCGCATAAGCGTCAAGCCCCAGCTCTTCTTTAAGCGTCCCTGCAAAGGTCTCCGTCACGATATCCTCTCCATGTACAACGAATACCTTCGAGGGTTTATTCTCAAAGCCTCTCATCCAGTCGAGAAGCCCGTCCTTATCGGCATGACCCGAAAGCCCCACGAGCTTCGCTATCTCTGCCTTTACATCTATCTCCTCACCGAAAAGCTTCACCTTCTCCGCGCCCTCTACGAGCGACCGGCCGAGCGTTCCCACCGACTGATAACCGACGAATAAGATCGTGGATTCTGCCCTCCATAAGTTATGCTTCAAATGATGTCTGATACGTCCCGCATCACACATGCCGGACGCCGATATTATCACCTTCGGCTCATCTATGTCATTTATTTCCTTGGATTCATCTGAAGTGATAGCAAGATTAAGTCCCGGAAAATCAAGCGGATTTATTCCGGTTTCAACAAAGCGCATGGCTTCCTCGTCAAAGCATTCCTTGCCGTTCTTATGAAAGACCTCCGTAGCATCCACGGCAAGCGGCGAGTCCATGTAGACCTTGAAGTCAGGCTTTGATCTCACAAGCCCCTTTTGCTTTATTTCCCGCATGAAATAAAGGATTTCCTGCGTGCGTCCGACGGCAAACGAAGGAATGACCACGTTGCCGCCACGGCTGAAGGTCCTGTCCAATATCTTCACAAGCTCCGCCACATAATCAACCTTCTCCGTGGAATGAAGCCTGTCGCCATAGGTGGACTCTATAAGCACATAGTCCGCATCTCGTACGTATCCCGGATCTTTAAGCAAAGGCTGGTTCTTATTCCCTATATCGCCGGAAAAAACTATCTTCTTAGTAACGCCATCCTCGGTAAGCCATAGCTCCACGGCAGACGAACCAAGGAGATGCCCCACATCCGTGAAACGAACCTCTATGCCGTCCTCGACCTTGACACGCTCCCCATATGGCACCGGCACGAAGCTGTCTATAGCGCCGACTGCATCAGCCATATCGTAAAGAGGAGTGAACAGAGGAATATCCTTGCTGCGTTTCGCCTTGCGGTTTCTCCACTCCGCCTCGAACATCTGGATATGAGCGGAGTCCCTCAGCATTATGCCAGCAAGATCTGCCGTTGCGACCGTCATGTATGTATTGCCCGCATAGCCGTTTTTTGCAAGCAGCGGCAGCAGCCCCGAATGGTCTATATGCGCATGCGTGAGAAACACATAATCAATCTGCGAAGCCTCCACGGGGATGTCTATATTCTCGAATAAATCCTTCCCCTGCTCCATGCCGTAATCGACTAAGATATGCCGTCCGCAAGCCTCTATATAATGGCAGCTCCCTGTGACCTCATGATCCGCCCCTACGAATGTGATCTTCATATCGCTGATGTACCCCTCTTAATTTAAGAAAGGCCGGAGCTTATGCCCCAGCCCTTTCTGTTTCCTATTTCTCAGGCAGCTCCGTCGTCGAAACCCCCAAGCTCTCAAGCTTCACCTTTAATACCTTTTCCTGCCTTTCAAGCTCCTCTTTCGGGTCGCTTGACTGCTTTGCCCGCCTTACATCCATAAGGCGATCAATCGTAACCGTTATCTGTTCCTTATCAGTCATATCCATCACCTCCATAAATATAAACCTCCTAAACAGATATGTGACACGGGGGAATCGAACCCCCGACAACCTGATTAAAAGTCAGGTGCTCTACCGACTGAGCTAGTGTCACGTAATAATAGCAGGGCTAGCTGGATTCGGACCAGCGAATGCAGCAGTCAAAGTGCTGTGCCTTACCGCTTGGCTATAGCCCTAAATTCAGCATAAAGCCTTGAAAAAAGGGTGGATAGAGGGACTCGAACCCTCGGTCTCCAGAACCACAATCTGGCGCGTTAACCAACTACGCTATATCCACCATACAAACCGAAGCCACAACTAACGGCTTACGCAAATCACAAATCACCGCATCACAGGCTCCTTCTGTGCTTGCAGGGATTCGAACCCTGGACCCTCGGCTTAGAAGGCCGATGCTCTATCCAGCTGAGCTACAAACACGGACACCATAAAATGCCTGTCCCTTAAACAGACGACTTATAGAATACCACAAAATCAATCAAATAGCTACCATGTAAATAACAAAACTTTTTGTGATATCATATCCTCTTAAAATGCACCTGCACGGCAGGATAAACTCCATAAAGCGGATCGAACGCGTATCCACCGTTCATAAGCGCATATCCCGAATATACCCGCTCACCTTCGAAGCTGTCCGCATCCTCATCCTTATCAGCAGGGATCTCTAAGGCAGAGCTGAGCACGCCGTCTGCGACATACCTTCCATCGCCGTCAAGCCCATTAAGCCTTACGCAAGGTATCTCAGGATTAGCCCTCACATCAGTCACTACAAGGCTTAATAAAGCCTCTGAGCCGTCCTCCGCCACAGTCTCCCATGCAACGAAATAATCCTCGTCCGACTCATCAGTAAGCCTGAAATACCTCCCTTTCTGTATAAGCTCATAGTACTTATTAAAGGTTCCTATCTGTTCCTTGATCTCCTCTCTCTCTTTGGCCGTAAGCTTCCTCGGATCAAGCTCATAGCCGAAGCTTCCGTGCATCGCTACGATAGCTCTCGTAAGAAGCGGGGTCTCCCTGCCTGTCTGATGATTAGGCGACGCCGACACATGGCTCCCCATCGTACACACGGGATAGCCATAGCTCGTGCCCTTCTGAATCTTAAGCCTGTTTATGGCATCCGTATTATCCGAGCACCATATCTGCGGACAATAAAAAAGCATCCCCGCATCGAACCTGCCCCCACCGCCGGAGCAGCCCTCTATCATCACGTCAGGATACGCCGTGCTAAGCCTTGAAAGCAGCTCATAAGTGCCCAGCACGAATCTGTGAGCTATCTCACCCTGTTCATCAGATGAAGTCGCATTAGAATAGACATTCGCAAGCGACCGGTTGAAGTCCCATTTAATATAGGAAATATCAGCGCTGTCAAGTATCCCTGAAATACTCTCATACAGATAATCTACGACATCCTTCCTTGACATATCAAGCACGAGCTGATTCCTTGCCATCACGGGCTTCCTGTCAGGATCAGATAAGGTCCAGTCGGGATGCTCCCTGTAAAGCTTTGAATCTTCGCTTATCATCTCAGGCTCGAACCAGAGCCCGAACCTCATGTCAAGAGAATTCACATGCTCCGTTATCGCTGAAAGTCCACCCGGCAGCTTGTCCTTATTCACAAACCAGTCTCCGAGCCCTGTATTGTCGTCGTTCCTTACGCCGAACCATCCGTCATCTAAAACGAGCATCTCACAGCCTGCCTCATGAGCCGTATCCGCTATGCTCCGTATGCTCTCCTCGTCAAAATCAAAATAAGTGCCCTCCCAGTTATTGATAAGCACGGGTCGCTTCATATCCTTGAAACGTGCCGGGCACACATTCTCCCTTATTATCCTGTGATAAAGAAAGCTCAGCTCATTAAGGCCTTTATCGGTAAAAGCCATTATAGCCTCCGGCGTTTCAAAACTCTCGCCGCTTAAAAGTCTCCACTCGAAGCCTTCGCTGCCTATGCCCATGACAACCCTTATGCTTCCCGTCTGGTCCGTCTCGATCTCTTCCGCATGATTACCGGAATACATAAGCATGAAGCCATAGCACTCGCCCGATCTCTCATTCGCATCATGTCCGCAGAGTATCACAAAGGGATTCTCATGATGGCTGCTCATGCCTCTCTTGGAGCCAACCTTATATATTCCGTGAGCAACCCTCGCTCTCTCGGGACGCCTCTCCATCGCATGCCTGCCATGGAAATGTATGAAGTCCATATCCTTATGCTGTAGGTCGATGCAGGCTGACGCAACCTTCATAAGTCGTATTTCGTCTTGAGAAATATTACTTATCTTTGCCGATCTGGTGATCACATCCTTTTCTGCAAACACATTATAAATAAGGCTCACCTCAAGCCTCGCAACTTCATCCTCAAGTATTATCTCAAGCGAATCAGCTTCATCTCCCATATCCCTTACATAAGGAAGCCCGGTAAGCTCTTTCCTGCCATGCCGGATATTATGCGACTTGTATCTTAGATCCGCTGTCCTGCTCCCGTTTGCAAGCACCGTCTCCAAGGCGCTTACTCTGTAGTCTCCCGCTCCGAAGCATCCATACTCTAAAGGCTGTGTATCCGATGAGATCTCTCTTTTCTCCCTGCATTCATACGAATTACCTGAAAAGCCCCTGTCAACATTTCGGATCAGATAACTCATATCAGTCCGACCCACAGGAGCGCCGTAATAGCTGTGCAGAAGTATGCCGTATTCATCTATCTTCATCTGGTATTCCGAATTCTCGGTAATAAGGAAGAATATATTATTCTTTTCGTCAAATAAAACAGCCATGCACCCTCCGATCGTAAACTCTGTTACTGTATATCAAAACAATCCATATCCACAAATGCTGTAAAACACTGTTAGTTCAAAATACATTATTCTCCCGGCTGCACAGTATTCCGGACAAATACAAAAAACAGCAGGTGATGGGAATCGAACCCACGTATCCAGCTTGGAAGGCTGGTGTTCTACCATTGAACTACACCTGCATGTTTCTTAAAAACTCACGTTGGCTATTTTACTGAGGTTCAAGGCGTTTGTCAAGTCAATATTATGTGGCATGTAACGTACTAAAAATCGTAAGAAATAGTACTTATCCAAGGCGACTTAAAAAACATAGCGTTATTTTAGAAAAAGGTGTATAGTAGTATTTATCGGAGGTGGGAGCTTATGAATGGAATAGGTTCAAACGTTATTGCAAATAAGATAAATCAGTTCGTAGACCCGTCGAGACGTATGGCGAAGCCTCTTACGGATGTGAAGCCTGAGAAGGCGGAGCCACAGAACTTTCAGGACACCTTTAAGGAGGCACTGGGGCATCCTGAGGGCAAGGGATTCTTTGTGGATGCCGCATTGTAATTAGCCATCAATGAACCGCGCGGCTGATACGTAAACAGCTGTGCGGTATTTCCGCTATTTCCCGAAACGTTCCACTTTACAAAAAATAAAGATTGTTTTATATTAAATGTTGGGCTTTTTCTTTTTAAAAGCTTTTTATTGAGGGGAAGAGCGAAACGTTTCGTTTATAATCAGTCAATTATCCCGCATTGGGGGCAGTTGAGATATTTCATTATTCAAACAGGAGGTATTTTGAAATGGCAAAAAACAGGTACATCGGTGAGTATCCGGCGATCGGTATCCGTCCTTGTATAGATGGACGCCGCGGACCGCTGAAGGTCAGAGAGTCTCTCGAGGATCAGACTATGGGCATGGCTAAGTCCGTTAAGAAGCTTTTCGAGGAGAACTTGAAGTATTCAAACGGCGAGCCGGTAAAGGTAGTTATCGCTGATACCACGATAGGACGCGTAGCTGAGTCGGCAGCATGCCAGGCGAAGTTCAAGAAAGAGGGCGTGGCGATCACTCTTTCAGTGACTCCCTGCTGGTGCTATGGCTCAGAAACGATGGACATGGATCCGCTGACGATCAAGGGAGTATGGGGACTCAATGCTACTGAGCGTCCCGGAGCAGTCTATCTTGCTTCGGTCCTTGCTACTCATGCACAGAAGGGACTTCCGGCATTCGGCATATATGGTAAGGACGTTCAGGATGCGGATGATACGGTGATCCCTGAGGATGTAAAGACGAAGCTTCTCCGTTTCGGAAGGGCGGCTGTGGCAGCGGCTACTATGAGAGATAAGTCATATCTCCAGATCGGTTCCGTCACGATGGGTATCGGCGGTTCCATCATAGATCAAAGCTTCTTTGAGGAGTATCTCGGCATGAGGGTTGAGTCCATAGATGAGGTTGAGATCCTTCGCCGTATGGAGGAGCATATCTACAATGAGGACGAGTATCAGAAGGCTCTGGCATGGATAAAGAAGTACTGCAAGCAGGGCTTTGATAAGAACCCTGATTTCGTCAAGAAGTCAGACGAGCAGAAGGAGAAGGACTGGGAGTTCACGGCTAAGATGGCGTGCATCATAGAGGATCTCTATCAGGGCAATCCGAATCTCCCCGAAGGCTGCGGAGAGGAAGCTGTCGGACACAACGCTATCGCAGGCGGATTCCAGGGACAGAGGCAGTGGACGGATCACTGGCCGAACTGCGACTTCCCTGAGGCTATACTTAATACTTCATTTGACTGGAACGGCGCAAGGGAGCCTTTCATACTTGCTACGGAGAATGATACTCTAAACTCCGCAAGCATGCTCTTCATGAAGCTTCTTACAAACCGTCCTCAGATGTTCGCTGACGTTAGGACATATTGGAGCACGAGCGCAGTAAAGCGCGTCACGAATTATGACATCGAAGGACATGCTAAGGATGCAGACGGATTTATCCATCTGATCAACTCCGGTGCCTGCTGTCTGGATGCTTGCGGCGAGGTCAAGGACGAGAACGGAAAGCCTGTCATGAAGCAGTGGTTCGACGTGACAGAGAAGGATATCGAGACGATAATGAACGCAACCGAGTGGTGTCCTGCTGATAACGGATATTTCAGGGGCGCAGGTTATTCGTCAAGGTTCCTTACAAGGGCTGAGATGCCTGCAACGATGATAAGGCTTAACATAGTCAAGAATTTAGGACCCGTGCTTCAGATAGCCGAGGGCTGGACGGTCAATCTTCCCGATGAGGTATCAGACGTACTCTGGAAGAGAACTGACTATACATGGCCTTGCACCTGGTTCGCTCCCCGTTGCGACGGCAAGGATGGCTCGCCTTTCAAGACTGCTTATGATGTAATGAATAACTGGGGCGCAAATCACGGCGCAATCAGCTACGGACACATCGGCGCGGATATTATCACGATGGCTTCGATGCTCCGCATACCTGTATGTATGCACAATGTTCCTGTGGATGATATCTATCGTCCTGCTGCATGGAACGCATTCGGCTCCGACAAGGAAGGTGCTGATTTCCGCGCATGCGCAGCATACGGTCCGCTTTATAAGACAGTAAGATAATAGTTTATCTGTTGATCATGGTTTTGTAAAAATGCACTATAAAGAACCCCGCCGGATTGTTAAGATCCAGGCGGGGTGCTTTTTGAACGATTTGGCATAAATATCAACTGTCAGTTAACCCATTTCTATCTCTACCGTCACGTCTTTCTTGCTCTTGTCGTATGGTATCACGTTTCCGGAGACTTCGGTGCCGTCTACTACCATCTTGACTACGCCCTTGCATACATCGTTCGGGTTGTTCACGGTTATATGGTATACAGCATCGCGGTATTCGCGCGTTACTTTGAAGCCGCCAAAGCCGTGAGGCGTGCAGGGATTTATCTGCAAGCCGTCAAGTGTGGGATAAACGCCTAAGATATACTGTGATATATCCGTGAAGGTCCAGGCGGCGGTTCCTGTAAGCCAGGAATTCTTGCCCTGACCGTGGAACTTAGCGTCCTTGCCCGCAACCATCTGTGAATATACATAAGGCTCGGTACGGTGTATCTCCGAGATATCCTGCAGATAAGCGGGGCAGGTCTTCCGGTAGATCTCAAATGCCCTGTCGCCGTCGCCTATCACGGTCTCCGCTATCGATACCCAGGGGTTATTGTGGCAGAATATACCCGCATTCTCCTTATATCCCGGAGGATAAGAAGAAATCTCGCCAAGCTCTACATGATAGTGAGTATATGCAGGCTGTAAGATCATGATGCCGTATTTCGTATCGAGCATTTCCTTTACAGAATCCATAGCCTTTTGCGCCTCACCGGTCTCCACGCCGACGCCGGCAAGCACGCAGAAGCCCTGAGGCTCAATATAGATCTTGCCCTCGTCACATTCGTCGGAGCCGACCTTATTTCCGTTAGCGTCGTAAGCCCTTACGAACCACTTGCCGTCCCAGCCTGCGGTAAGCAGAGCCTTGGTCATTTTTTCAACCTCGTTTCTTGCCCTCTTTGCTTCATCAGGCTTTCCTATGAAATCACAGAGATCGGCGTATTCATTGCCGTATTTCACGAACATTCCGCCGATGAATACGGACTCCGCAACAGGTCCCTCAGAAGGTCCGAAGGTCTGGAAGGACTCGCCGGGATGCTCCGAGAAGCAGTTAAGGTTCAGGCAGTCATTCCAGTCTGCGCGCCCGATAAGCGGCAGATCATGTGGTCCTTTATGATTTATGATGTAATCAAGGCTTCTAGTTAAGTGCTCGAAGAGAGAGGTCGCGACCGACATATCGTTATCATAAGGAACCTTCTCATCCAGTATCGAGGTATCGCCCGTCTCCCTGATATAAGCGGAAGTGCCTGCGATAAGCCAAAGCGGATCGTCATTGAAGCCGCTTCCTATGTCGGAGTTGCCCTTCTTTGTGAGCGGCTGATACTGATGATAAGCAGAGCCGTCCTGGAACTGTGTCGAGGCTATATCTATTATCCTCTGTCTTGCCCTGTCGGGGATCAGATGCACGAAACCTAAGAGATCCTGACATGAATCCCTGAAGCCCATGCCGCGTCCTATGCCTGATTCATAATAAGAAGCTGAGCGGCTCATATTGAAGGTAACCATGCACTGGTACTGATTCCAGATATTCACCATGCGGTTTACCTTGTCGTTTGCCGTGTCAACGGTGAACTTGGAAAGGAGCTTTTTCCAGTAGTCCTTGAGATTATTAAAGGACTTCTCGACATCGGCGTCTGTCTGATACTTTGCGAGCATCTTGTCGGCAGGAGCTTTATTTATCACGTCCTGCTTCTCCCACTTCTGATCCTCGGGATTCTCGCAGTAACCCAGGACGAAGACGAAGGACTTCGCCTCTCCGGGAGCAAGCGTAATATCTATCTGATGCGAAGCGATAGGATACCAGCCCGAAGCCACGGAGTTCCTGCACTTGCCCTCAAGCACTGCGTCGGGATTTGCGCCCGAATTATACACGCCTATAAAATCATCACGGGAAGTATCAAAGCCGTCTACCTTTGTATTCACGGAATAAACGGCGTAGTGATTCCTTCTCTCGCGATACTCGGTCTTGTGATAGATAGTGCTTCCTATCACCTCGACCTCGCCTGTGGAAAGGTTTCTCTGGTAGTTTGTCATGTCATCCATTGCGTTCCATAAGCAGAACTCCACATAGGAGAATAACTGAAGCCTCTTCTCTGACGAGCCCTCATTCTTCAGCTCTATGCGCTGTACCTCGCAGGTGTCGTCCATAGGCACGAAGCAGAGCACGTTGGCGCTGACATCATCCTTCTTGCCGTGGAACTTCGTATAGCCTATGCCGTGCCTGCATTCATACTCGTCAAGCTCCGCCTTGGTCGGCTGCCAGCCGGGATTCCATACCGTGGAGCCGTCCTTTATATAGAAATATTTGCCGTTTGAATCAAGTGGCACGCTGTTGTACCTATATCTCGTCAGACGCAGCAACTTCGCATCCTTATAGAAGGAATAACCGCCGCTCGTGTTCGATATGAGCGAGAAGAAATCATTGCTGCCGAGATAGTTTATCCAAGGCAGCGGCGTCTTCGGTGTGGTGATGACATATTCCATGTTATCATCGTCGAAATGTCCGAAATTCATGTTGAGTACCCCCTGATTTATTATTAATGCTTTAACGATTAAGCTTTCCGATAAGAATCGGATTAGATATGATTATATTCTATAATAATAAGAAACACAACAAAAAATAAGCGAACAATAAAAATGACCAAAATTCATATATTTTGTGGTCTGAAACTTAAAGGATTAAGCAAAAAGACGATATATTGATTAACATAAAGATGGATGTCGGTCGATTTTTATAAAATTTGACGAAAATAACGAAAATAATTGTTGACTAAATTAGCAATTTGATATATATTCTTATTACGAAAACGTTTAAGGCATCCATCAGATATGTTAGAGACCTGATAGATCAAAGCCAAATAATATATGGAGGTATACATTCAGATGGTCTCTATGAAGGACATATCAAAGAAAGTCGGGGTTTCGGTGGCGACTGTGAGCAAGGCGCTCAACGACCACAGTGACATCGGCAAGGATACGAAGCAGCGGGTAAGGGATGCCGCAAGGGAGATGGGATATTTTCCGAATGCTTCCGCCAGAACCTTAAAAACAAACAAGAGTCACAATATCGGGGTGCTCTTCCGTGACGAGGCAGGAAACGGCTTCACGCATGACTTCTATGCGGCGGTGCTTGATTCGCTTAAAAGGACGGCTGAGGATAAGGGCTATGACATCAGCTTCATAAACAGCAGCGGAAGCGTCATGGACATGAAGTATCTGGAGCATTGCCGGTACAGGGGATATGACGGAGTGGTGCTCGCCTGCATTGATTTCAACGATCCTGATGTCGTGGAGCTTGCGATGAGCGACATACCGGTAGTCACGATAGACCATGTATTCAATAACAGGACGGCGATCATATCCGACAATGTGAGCGGGCTGAGAGATCTTGTTACCTATATATATAAGGAAAGAGGTCACAGGAGGATAGCCTACATACATGGGGCAGACTCATCCGTGACAAAGAATCGTCTGGCAAGCTTTTATGCGACGATAGAGGAACTCGGCGGCATGGCTCCTGACGAGTACATAAGAGAGGGAGTTTACAGAAAGCCCGAAGTGTCATATAATCTCACCTTGGAGCTTTTGGGACTAAGAGTTCCGCCGACCTGTATCATATATCCCGATGACTTCTCTGCGATAGGCGGCATGAACGCTATACAGTCGAGAGGCCTTTCGATACCGAAGGACATATCTATAGCAGGGTATGACGGCATAAGGATAGCGAAGGTATTGGAACCGAGGCTTACGACCATAGAGCAGGACACGGACACGATAGGAGAGCTTGCGGCGAAGAAGCTCGTGCAGATGATAGAGAGACCGAAGTCAGCGATACCCGAGAGGATTGTGGTCGAGGGCAAGCTTCTTAGAGGGGACTCGGTAAGGAAGATAGAAGGCTTCGCATAGGAGATGAAATTGCATCAGCAATTTCAGATCCGTATTTGCCTAGCCCGATAGGGCGTACCCGCCTCAGGCGGGTTATGAGACGCTTTCCTTAAGCGGCTCATAAGGCGTGAATAACTAACGGTATATAGGCAATACGCCTTATACATACATTTTACTTAATTATTATTTAAGGAGGAAAGAAATGAAAAAGAAGATCGTAAGTATCATGCTTACAGCAGCAATGACAGCTACCCTTCTTGCAGGATGCGGCGGCGCAGCAGCAACTGACGCAGCGGCACCCGCAGCAGATGCGGCGGCAGAGGAAGCAGCACCCGCTGAAGAGGCGGCTCCCGCAGAGGAAGCAGCGCCTGCAGCAGAGGAAGAGGCAGCTCCCGCAGAGGAGGCAGCAGCAGATGATTCAGCAGCTGCAGCATCAGACGAGGGTAAGGTGCTCAACGTACAGTGCTGGAATGAGGAGTTCAAGAGCAGGGTGACAGATCACTATCCCGGCTATGAGGCTGATGCATCAGATGCCAACAAGGGTAAGATCGGTGACGTCACAGTTAACTGGATCATTACTCCTACCGATGATAATGCATATCAGAATCACCTTGATGAGGTGCTTCCTACTAACGAGAGCGCAGCAGCAGACGATAAGGTTGATATCTTCCTTGTAGAGGCTGACTATGCACTTAAGTATGTGAACGCTGATCCCGCAGTTGCAATGTCAATGGATGATCTTGGCATAGCTGCAGCAGACATCGCTGATCAGTTCCAGTATACGCAGGACATCGTTACGGATTCAAACGGCAGCCTCAGAGGTCTTTCATGGCAGGCATGCTCAGCAGGTCTTATCTACAACAGAGACATCGCTAAGGAAGTGCTTGGAACAGAGGAGCCTGATGAGGTTCAGGAATATGTTAAGGACTGGGCTACATTCAACAAGACCGCTGAGGATCTTAAGGCAGCAGGCTATTTCGTAGAGTCAACCGTAAACGATTCTTATCGTGTATATTCAAACAACGTTTCAAAGCCTTGGGTTGATGGCACGACCGTTCAGATCGATGCTAACATCGAGAAGTGGGTTGAGGATTCTAAGGCACTCGTAGACGCTAAAGAGACAAATACTTATGACCTTTGGTCAGATGACTGGAGCAAGGGCTTCTTCCCTGAAGGAAAGGTATTCGCATACTTTGGACCCGCTTGGCTGATCAACTTCTCAATGTCAGCTGATTCAGAGGGTTCAGTTGCAAATTCAGGCCGTTGGGGACTTTGTGTAGGACCTCAGTCATTCTATTGGGGCGGCACATGGATCTGCGCTGCAACCGGAACAGATAACCCTACGCTTGTTAAGGACATCATGCTTACAATGACGACTGATAAGGCGGTACTTAAGGAGATCGTTGAGAGGGATTCAGACTGTGTCAACAGCCCTTCACTTCTTAAGGAGCTTGCAGCAGATGCTTCATTCGGAAACGCTATCCTTGGCGGACAGAATCCTTATGGACAGCTTGGCGACGGCGCAGAGAAGGTTGACATGAGCAATATCTCTGACTACGATCAGGGCTGCAACGAGTCCTTCCAGGCGGCTATGAAGGATTACTTCGAGGGCAAGGTAGACTATGACAAGGCTATCTCCAACTTCCAGACAGCAGTTAAGGAGAAGTATCCTGAGCTTTCATTCTAATAGCAATAGAGGATAATTTAATCCTGTGACTAAGGAGCCTGCCCGATAGCGGGTGGGCTCCTATTTTAATCAAATGTTTGGGCAGATTTCACAATGAATTTCTATTTTTATGTGTCATTTATGGTAAATGTGCTATAATAATAAAAGTTTGTTGTGGGCTTTGGGCAAAAAGCCATAGGGCTCAAAATTAGCTTTTATACTATACAAAGCAGAAATGAGGTAAATTTTTATGGACGGGGGAAAGAAAAAGAGCGGCAATTCTAATGTAGTGAAGTATAACAGGTGGGGTTATATCTTCTTACTGCCATTCATCATCGTGTATGCTGTATTCCAGTTGATACCATTTATATCGACGATTTATTACAGCTTCTTTGAGAATTATCGTTCCGGATTGAAGCAGATAGGGCCTAATTTCATCGGCCTGGAGAATTACGTTACGCTATTCTCTAATGCGGATATCTGGAAGTATACCGAGAACACATTCATTATGTGGATAATAGGCTTCCTGCCGCAGATAATCGTTTCCTTGCTGCTGGCAGCGTGGTTCTCAGATCCTTCGCTTAGAATAAAAGGACAGAGGTTTTTTAAGACAGTTATATATCTGCCTAACCTTATCATGGCAGCGGCTTTCGCAATGCTGTTCTTCACATTGTTTGCCGATTCAGGTCCTATCAATTCGATCCTTACTTCATTAGGGATATTGTCAGAGCCATATAAATTCATGTCCAATACCGGAAGCGCGAGGATATTGGTTGGCTTCATGAATTTCCTTATGTGGTTCGGTAATACTACGATCCTTCTGCTTGCAGGAATGATGGGAATAGATACATCTCTTTATGAAGCGGCAGAAGTAGATGGAGCTACGGCGAGTGAGATCTTTTGGAAGGTGACGATGCCTCTGCTTAAGCCTATCTTCATATATGTGCTGATCACGTCTCTTATCGGCGGTCTGCAGATGTTCGATGTGCCGCAGATCTTGACTAACGGCGAGGGTGCTCCGGACAGGACTACCATGACGCTTATCATGTATCTGAATAAGCATCTGTTCAATAAGAACTATGGCATGTCGGGCGCACTGTCGGTCATCCTGTTGATCATTACAGGTATCCTGAGCTTTGCGGTGTTTAAGGTCACGACCAACCAGGACAATAACTGAGACAGGGCATACCTTATGAGCCGCTTAAGGTAAGCGTCTCATAACCCGCTTTCAGCGGGTACGCCCCTATGGGGCTAGGCAACTACGGTTTCGAAATTGCTGATGCAATTTCAAAACCTATAGATTAAGATAAAAGGAGACTTACGATGGATACAAGAAGAGTAAAAACAGGAGCAAGCGTCACGACAAGACGGGTGATTGCGTATATTGTACTGGTACTGATAACGTTTTTATGCCTTTTCTGGTTTTATATATTGTTTATAAACGCTACGAGAAGTCACTCGGATCTGGCAAGAGGATTCACGCTGGTTCCCGGAGGCAATGCGGTAAATAACTGGATCAACCTGATGCACAGCTCACAGCCGGTGCTCTTGGGAATGAGGAATTCACTTATTATCGCAATATGCTCCGCAGTGCTTTCGACCTACTTCTCTACGATGACAGCGTATGCGATACATGCTTATGATTTTAAGATAAAGAACTTCATGTTCACTTTCATCCTTGCAGTCATGATGATCCCGACGCAGGTCGTGGCGCTTGGATTCATAAGCTTGATGGGTAAGATGCACTTGATGGATACGTATATCCCGCTTATAATCCCGTCGATAGCGGCACCTGCTACGTTCTTCTATTTGAAGCAGTACATGGAGTCCAACATGCCTATGGCTCTGCTTGAGGCGGCTCGCATAGACGGCTCGGGAGAGTTCCGTACCTTCAACAGCATAGTGCTTCCGCTTATGAGGCCGGCGATAGCGGTACAGGCTATATTCACTTTTGTGGCAAGCTGGAATAATTACTTCACTCCGGCTCTCGTGCTTACGACAGATAAGAAGAAGACGCTGCCTATCCTCATTGCGCAGTTAAGATCTGCGGACTTCCTGAAGTTCGACATGGGACAGGTTTACATGATGATCGCCTTCTCTATCTTCCCGGTGATCGTAGTTTACCTCATACTTTCCAAGTATATCGTCGGAGGAGTTTCTGCAGGAGCAGTTAAAGGATAATTTATAGAAGCAATAAGGCAGATAGAAATCCCGGGGTTCGTCGCCCCGGGATTTTCCACAGAATTAACGTTTTGAACAAAATAAAAAAAACTATTGCAATCCTCTAAAAAAACGGTTATAGTGCCTTATATAGAGCGATCGGAAATCCTCGATGCGGATAAGGAGGTGACCGATCAAGTGGATTAAAAGGGATTATATTCCGGATGGTATTCTAGACACCATCCGAAAGCCTCTTAAAAGAGGCGTCAGTTTTTTCCATACGGCCTTTGCTGTATCTGAAGACTTTTCCCTTAGAGTTTTTACCAGACATGAATGCAATCAATTAATTTTCAAGCTATAAGATTTTTGCATCATCCGGTCGCACTATAGTAACTGTAATGAATGTTAAATTCCAACCAATGCAGGCGGATATTTATCACGGACAAATTGCCTCCATTATTGGTCGGATCGTAACAGACAGTCAAAGGAGTGATCTTATGGATAAGGGCAGAAGACGCGATGGCACTGATGTTGAGCTTATGATGATGCTTGCGAGATACCAGCAGGAAGGGGTCCCTATTTACTTCGAAGACCGTCCAAGCACGCCACAGGAAGTGGTCAACATGATGATGGTCAGAGAGGATGAGGTATACATGCCTGATTACGTGACGGACAAGCAGAATAAGGTGGTTCAGATAAGGTACAATCACGTTAAATAATTATCCCCTGCAATACCCGGTTCCCTGTGGTAATTCATAATCTGCGTCATGGCGCCCCGAAACGCTTATCATGCAGACTCTCCACAGGGAACGGGATTGGTTATGAGTTATCTGGAAACCTCTATTTGCAAGTTTACATAAGGTGTGGTACAATCAGTTGTTACATTATTCGGAAGAATTAAATCCATAGGCTTATGGAGAAGCAGATGAGGGAAACTCGGGAAACTGAGAGGATGAAAAGAGAGCGGGCGAGACGCTATGAGAGTGAGGACGCCCGGGAATATAGAAGAAGGCCATCAGACGGGAGGAGAAGGAAGCCCCGCGGAAGATATGAGGATAATGACAGAGGGGGCAGAAGGAGCGGATTGTCTAAAAGCCTGCCGCTTATATTAGCGGGAGCAGTCGTTGCGGTTATTGCGATAGTGCTACTGGGTAACGGGCTTTTCAAGGAATTCGGAGGCTCAAAGGAAAGGACAGATCTTTTTGAATACTTCGGGGTAACGTCTGAGAGCGGGACGGTTCTTATCATAAATGGAGAGATCTCAGATGAGAGGGCGGTGATACAGAACGGCAGTCCGTTTATCCCTATGAGCCTTGCAAATAAGCTCTTTGACAATTTTTATTATGACAGCAGCGAAGGGCATCTGCTTGTGACAGACGCTGCTAAGACTACGGAAGGAATAGCAGGCACGGATTATATTGCGGGTGAGGCGGTTTATATTTCTCTTGCTTTCATAAATAGGTTCCTGCCTATGTCCTACGAGGTTTATGACGATCCTTCAAGGATAGATTTAGTGACGGTAGCAGCACAGGCTTCTGATGCGGAGATAGCGGAGGATACAGCACTTAGAGTGTCGGCTGATAAGCAGTCAGCTATCCTCATGGACCTTGATAATAAAGAAACAGTCCGGATCATAGAAGAGAACGAAGACTGGGCTAAGGTAAGATATAAGGCGATTGAGGGCTATGTCGAGGTAAAGGATATCGCAGAAGGAAGACAGGCAGGTACGGTGCAGCTTTCCGGAGGCGGAGAGGCGGACTTAAATTATCAGAAGTATTTAATCTCAGATAAGGTAGTTCTCGGCTTTCATAATGTAGCTGTTCCGGATGCGAATTCCTATGTCAGGGAGGTGATCGCCCAGACTAAGGGTATGAACGTGATAGCCCCCACATGGTTTTCCCTTTCTGATAACGAGGGGAATATATCGGATATCGGAAGCGGGGATTACGTATATACGGCTCGTTCTCTGGAATGCGGAGTCTGGGGCGTAGTGGATAACTTTACTAATCAGGTAGATACTAATGAAGTGTTGTCGCATACGTCAAAGAGGCTGTTGCTTGAGCAGAATATAATAAACGCTGCGGTAAACTACGATCTGCAGGGGATAAATATTGATTTCGAACAGCTTGAAGGCGAAACAGGAGATGATTTTGCCCAGTTCTTAAGGGAGCTTTCGATACAGACAAGGGCGCATAAGCTGATATTGTCAATCGACAATTACGTGCCACAGGATTACACGGACTTCTATCGGAGGGACATACAGGGCAAGGTGGCTGAGTATGTAGTGATCATGGGTTATGACGAGCATACGTCCGCATCAAGCGAGGCTGGATCGGTCGCATCGCTGGGCTTTGTGACGCAGGGAATAGAAGATACACTTAAGGAAGTTCCGGCATCGCAGGTGATAAATGCCATACCTTTCTATACCAGGAAATGGGCTTACGAGGGAGGAACGCTCTCTTGCGAAAGCTTAGGCATGCGGGATGCGCAGGCATTTATTGCTGACAACGGCATTCAGACGACCTGGGATGCTGAGACCGCACAGAATTACGCCTCATTTGAAAAAGACGGCGTGACTTACAGCATATGGCTTGAAGATGCGGAGAGTATAGCATCTAAGCTTAATGTAATGACAGCGCATGATCTTGGCGGAGCAGCCTGCTGGAAGCTGGGTCAGGAGATGCCTGATATATGGGATATTATTGTCTCATATTACCCGAATACCGTTCCTATAGGAGCTAAGGATACTTGAATACCAGAGTCGTAAAGGCTTTCGGAGATCCCTCTCTCGATAAGGGGGTCATGGAGGATGCCGCAGGGATAATAAGAGCCGGAGGACTTGTGGCGATTCCAACCGAGACAGTGTACGGACTTGCGGGAGATGCGCTGAATCCTGAGTCTGCAAGGAAGATATATGAGGCAAAGGGAAGGCCATCGGATAATCCGCTTATCGTACACATAGCAAGGCTTAATGACCTTGAAAAGATTGCAAGGGATATAACAGATAAGGCATATGCCCTTGCTGAGAAATATTGGCCGGGACCTCTGACTATGGTACTTAATAAAAAAGACACAGTGCCTTATGAGACTACCGGCGGGCTTGATACGGTAGCGGTGAGATTTCCTGTGAATAAGATAGCGCAGGAGTTCATATTTGCTTCGGGGGGATTCATAGCGGCGCCCTCCGCGAATGTATCGGGAAGACCGAGCTGCACTACGGCAGAGCACTGTATCGCAGACCTTGATGGAAAGATTGAAATGATAATAGACGGAGGAGAGGTAGGAATAGGTCTTGAATCCACCATAGTTGACATGACAGGTGATATGCCATGCATATTGAGGCAAGGCTATATCAATGAAGCGATGCTTCGTGATATACTGGGAGAGATAGAGACGGAAGCGCCCGAAAGTGAGCATCCTAAGGCTCCGGGTATGAAATACAGGCATTATGCGCCGAAGGGGAAGCTTGCTATAGTGCGGGGCGGTGACGATGAAGTTATAGCGAAGATAAACGCCTTGACAGATGAACAGATAAAGCGTGGCTGCAGGACGGCGGTTATTGCTTCTCATGAGAATGCGGATAAGTATGAAGCAGATATTGTCCGTGATATAGGAAGTGAAGATAATGAGGATATGATAGCGCACAGGCTCTTTGCCATACTAAGGGAGCTTGATGATGCAGGCGCAGAGTATATTTACAGTGAGAACTTTGATACTCCCAGGCTAGGAGGAGCCATAATGGACAGGCTCATGCGGGCGGCGGGATACAATGTTATAGATGCAGATGTTTCATTTAAGGAGGAAGATAATTGAAGATAGCGATAGCCTGTGATCACGGCGGATATGAATTAAAGGTTAAGCTGATACCCCATCTTGAGGAACAGGGACATGAAGTTCAGGACTTTGGCTGTGATAGTACGGATTCCGTGGACTATCCTTCGTATGGTAAGGCGGTAGGTCATGCAGTGGCTGACGGCAAAGCAGACAGAGGGATCGTGATATGTACTACAGGTATAGGCATATCAATAGCCGCTAACAAGGTAAAGGGCGTAAGGGCTGCCGTATGTACGAACGGACTTATGGCGAAGATGACAAGGCTTCATAACGATGCTAATGTGCTGGCCATGGGAGCTAATATTATAGGCTATGGCATGGCGGAGGAAATAACAGATATTTTCCTTGAGACCGAATTTTCCGGCGGAGAGCGTCATGTGCGCAGAGTTAAAGCAATAGAGCAGGATGACTGAGGATATCACAAAAAAAAGAGAAGACCATCTGTCATGGGATGAATATTTCATGGGAGTTGCGATGCTTACTGCGGAGCGCTCCAAGGATCCTAATTCGCAGGTCGGAGCCTGCATAGTGAGCTCTGATCACAGGATCTTATCGATGGGCTATAACGGCTTTCCGGCAGGATGCTCTGATGATGAGTATCCGTGGGCGAGAGAGGGAGACGAGCTATCGGTAAAGTACACCTATGTGACGCATGCGGAGCTTAATGCGATACTTAATTTCAGGGGCGGTATGTCGTCGCTTGCTAAGGCGACTCTTTACGTGACCCTATTCCCCTGTAATGAGTGCGCTAAGGCGATCATCCAGACAGGGATAAGAAATATAGTATACGCATCCGATAAATATGCTA
Organism: Lachnospiraceae bacterium; assembly: GCA_017455525.1. Classification (GTDB taxonomy): domain Bacteria; phylum Bacillota; class Clostridia; order Lachnospirales; family Lachnospiraceae; genus NK4A144. The sequence continues at coordinate 76,246 of JAFTAP010000078.1, read as the reverse complement.
AGACGCCGTCTACGTTAGCGTCTAAGAGGATGTTTGATTCTGCCGGTGTTTCGTATAGGAAATACGAACCGAGCGGTCGAAGGGTTAGTTTGGATTTATGAAAAGGTATTTAAGGAAATCAATCTATATAATGATTGCGATGATCCTTGCGGTCTTGCCGGCGTCTACATCTTATGCGACGACCACCTCCGATAAGATCAAGCAGGTCGAAAAAGAGCAGGAGACGACTAAGGATAAGCTTGGACAGGCTCAAAGCACCATAAATCAGCTTAGAGACTCCAAGCAGGCCATACAGAACAGCCTGAAGAATCTTAACGACCAGCTTGACGAGAAAGCCGAGGAGATATCTGATATAGAGGGTCAGATTGCGACTAAGGAACAGGAAATTTCTGACATTGAGAAAGAATATGAGGACGCCTTAGACCAGGCTGACGAGCAGTATCGCTTTATAAAGGCTCGCATCAAAACGATCTACGAGACGGGCTCAAATGATTTCTATGAATTAATATTAAATTCCGGAAGCATGGCGGGATTTCTTAATAAGGCTATATATATATCCCGTATGAATGATTACGACGAGAAGATGATGAATAAGCTTCAGACCCTTATGGATGATGCAAAGGCAAAGAAAGAGAGGCTCGTTACTGAGGATAAAGAGCTTCAGCAGCTGTATAATGAAAAGGAGAAAGAGGCCGGAGATCTCGAAGATCTGGTTGACAGCACAGAGAATAGCCTTGTCAGCTATGCAGGAGCGATATCCGAAAAGGAGAAAGAGGCTTTGGCGTATGAAGCAAAGCTTGTAGCAAGTCAGAGCACGCTTGCCTCGCTGAAGACGAAGCTTGCTGAGGAGGAAGAGCTTGCAAGACAGGCTGAGAAGATGGCGTTTCGGGATCTGTCTGAGGTTTCGGTAGGAGCAGGTGACAGGGATCTGCTTGCGGCGATCATACAGTGCGAGGCAGGTGGAGAGCCCTATGCCGGAAAGATTGCAGTAGGAGCAGTCATCATGAACCGTGTGCGTAGCGGCGCATTTCCTAATACTATAGCAGGAGTAGTGTACCAGCCTATGCAGTTCCAGCCCGTTAGGTCAGGGAGACTGGCGATAAGGCTGTCTGAGGGAGCAAACAGTGAATGCTATAAGGCGGCAGACGAGGTACTTTCGGGAGCTAATAATATCGGTAATTGCCTTTTCTTCCGTACAGTGGTGCCCGGAATCAAAGGAACAGTCATAGGACATCATGTATTCTATCTGCATTGGACGGGCGTAGCTTCCGGATATGGTACGGTAGAGGATTCCTTAGATGAGGAGGAGGCATCATCTGAGCAATCGTCTGAGAAAGAAAGCGAAGCGACAGAAGAGCAGGAGAATAAAGACGACGAAGATAAAGACGACGACAATGACGAAGAAGATGATGAGGAAGATAATGACGACGAAAATAGAGACGATAAAGAAAACAATAATGATGATGAAAGTGATGACGACGAAGAATATGATGAAGACGATGAGATAGATGACGAAGAGGATCCTTCTGAAGAGGAATCGGAAGATTAAATTCTTTTTTCTATCTCATCCTGTAATTCATTGAAGCGTCCGTCATAGATGATACGGAGCAGGGAATCTAAGGAGCGGAGAGCTTTGCGTACATCGGCAGAGGTCAGAAGCTCCTTGTCTAATGCTTCCTCGAACTCATCGAGGTCTACGACTTTTACGAATCCATCGGGATAAACTATAACATCTGCAAGCAGATCGCGGAAGACGTATTCGTCGCCTTCATTATCATAGGTATAATCAATGATGTCACAGTACCAGTAGATTAAGCTGTCGTCGCTTAGTAAGAACTTGCTTATCTTAAAGTTCTTTTTCAGAAAGTAGCATGAGTACCCGTGATCAAGCTTGGGCTTTGGGCGCAAGGCTCTCCATTTAGTGACGATGATATCGCTGTCGATATATATTATCTCGTCATCCTCAAGCCTTACACATTCATCGGGTATCAGCCGCTTTCTGTAAAGAACTGGATCAGTCATCTATAGGCTATGCCTCTCTTTCGCTGTAATGGTGAGCATCCTCTAACAGCATATCCTTGACCTTCATAAGCCTTATCTGGGTGCTTCGCTCATTCTCGTCAAGCTTCATCGTGATCATCTTGATGCCCGCTTCAGTTTCGGGGATAATCACATGCTCTAAGGCGTTGACCCTTCGCCTTGTCTTCTCGATCTCTGCCGCCATCAGCTGGCAGGCTTTTTCAATCTCTGCAAGCTTCAGCATGTCGGGCAGGAGATCGGACAGGCTCTTCACGGCATCGTCAAGGTCCGATGAGGTAAAGGCGAAGCCGTAGGAATAAATATCGTTCGGATCCGAAGTCCTTGTCTTATATTCAAAGACAGGGATATCGACACTCATGATATTCTTCTCCGACACCTCAAGCGATACCTCCTGCTTCGGCGTCATGAAAGCGACATTCACGGCTTCTTCGCTCATCGTGGACTTTGCCAGCACGAAGTTCTTATTCGCTGCGGCGAGTCCTGCCTCCACCTTCTTGCGAAGCTCCATATTCTCACGTACCATAGAAAGGAACTGACGCATAAGCTCATCACGCTTATCCTTGAGGAGCTTGTGACCACGCCTTGTGGTCACTAGCTTCCTCTTAAGCCTTGTCAGCTCCATTCTGGTAGCTGTAACTGTTTTACTAGCCATCTACTGCTCCTTTATTTCGTGTAGTACTTATCAAGGAACTCATCCTTGATACGCTTAAGCTCTGTCCTGGGCAGTATACGGAGCAGATCCCAGCCTATATCAAGGGTTTCCTCGATGCTCCTGTCGGCGCGGTAGCCCTGATTGATATACTGTTGCTCGAATTCGTCCGCGAACTTCGCATAGAGCTTATCTATCTCCGTAAGGGCAGCCTCACCAAGGATCATCATGAGCTCCTTAGCATCCTTGCCTCTTGCGTAAGCCGCAAAGAGCTGATTCATAGTATTGGCATGATCGGCTCTCGTCTTGCCCTCGCCGATACCCTTATCCTTAAGTCTTGACAGTGAGGGAAGCACGTCTATCGGCGGCTCTATGCCTCGTCTGTAAAGGTCACGGGAGAGGATTATCTGTCCCTCCGTGATGTAACCCGTAAGGTCGGGGATAGGGTGCGTCTTATCGTCCTCAGGCATCGTAAGGATAGGGATCATCGTGATCGAACCCTTCTTACCCTTCTGACGTCCTGCTCTTTCATAGAGTGAAGCGAGGTCGGTGTACATATATCCGGGATAGCCTCTGCGTCCGGGAACCTCCTTACGCGCTGCCGATACCTCACGAAGAGCGTCCGCATAGTTCGTTATATCCGTCAGTATGACGAGGACATGCATGCCCTTTTCAAAAGCGAGATATTCAGCCGCCGTAAGCGCCATACGAGGCGTTGCTATACGCTCTACGGCAGGGTCATTGGCAAGGTTCATGAAGAGAACCGTCCTGTCGATAGCTCCTGTCTCACGGAAGGACTCAACGAAGTCGTTTGATTCCTCAAAGGTGATACCCATAGCGGCGAATACGACCGCGAACTGCTCAGAGGTGCCGCGAACCTTTGCCTGCCTTGCTATCTGTGCCGCAAGCTTCGCATGGGGAAGACCTGAAGCCGAGAATATAGGAAGCTTCTGACCCCTGACTAACGTATTAAGTCCGTCTATTGCGGATACTCCGGTCTGTATGAACTCCTCCGGATAAGCCCTTGCCGCAGGGTTCATCGGGAGTCCGTTTACGTCCCTTCTCTCATCGGGAAGTATCTCAGGCCCGTTATCTATGGGACGTCCGAGTCCGTCAAAGACGCGGGAGAGCATATCTTCCGATACGCCAAGCTCCATCGTGCGTCCTAAGAACCTTACCTTTGAGCTTTCAAGGTTAAGTCCCGTGGAATTCTCAAAAAGCTGTACGAGCGCATTACCGCCGTCTATCTCCAGTACCCTGCAGCGGCGCTTCTCGCCGTTTGCGAGCTCTATCTCTCCCAGCTCATCGAAAGCGACATTCTCGACATCGCGGACGAGCATCAGAGGACCCGCTACCTCCTGTATCGTTCTATACTCCTTTGGCATTTAGAAGTCCTCCTTTTCCGCTATAACCTGCTGTATCTCCTTGGAAAGCTCTGCGCTTATCTTGTCGAACTCTCCGTCTATCTTATCCTCTGACGTATACTTGAAACGTCCGATAGCCTCACGGACATCCATGGCAACGAGCTTCTCTATGGAAGCGCCCTTTGAAAGAGCGTCTCTTGAGCCGTTGTAGAAGGCAAGCACGAGCTTCATCATAAGGTGCTGCTTCTTAAGTGAGGTATAAGTATCTACTTCGTGGAAAGCATCCTGATGCAGGAAGTCCTCACGGATAGACCTTGCCGCCTCCATCTTAAGTCTGTCGGGAGCGGACAGGGCGTCCATACCGACGAGCTGAACCATTTCATTAAGCTCTGACTCATCCTGCAAAAGGCTCATCATCTCCTGGCGCAACGCCATCCAGTCATTTCCATCTACGCTTGCATCAAACCATGCGCCCATGCTGTCAAGGTAGAGCGAGTATGATGTAAGCCAGTTGATAGCCGGGAAGTGTCTCTGCTGCGCAAGCGCCGAATCAAGGCTCCAGAAGACCTTGACTATACGAAGCGTAGCCTGCGTGACAGGCTCTGATATATCACCGCCTGCAGGGGAAACGGCTCCGATAACAGAAAGCGCGCCTTCTCTTGGCTCTGATCCCAATGTCTCTACAAGACCTGCCCTCTCATAGAACTGAGCGAGCCTTGAACCAAGGTAAGCAGGATAACCTTCCTCACCGGGCATTTCTTCAAGTCGTCCTGACATCTCACGGAGAGCCTCTGCCCATCTTGATGTGGAGTCAGCCATGAGTGCCACCGAATAGCCCATATCCCTGAAGTACTCTGCTATCGTGATACCCGTGTAAATAGAAGCCTCACGGGCCGCAACGGGCATATCCGAGGTATTGGCTATAAGCACTGTCCTCTCCATGAGGGACTTGCCTGTCTTCGGATCCTTAAGCTCAGGGAACTCGTTCAGAACGTCCGTCATCTCGTTTCCGCGCTCACCGCAGCCGATGTATACGACTATGTCTGCCTCTGCCCATTTTGCGAGCTGATGCTGCACGACCGTTTTACCTGAACCGAAGGGTCCGGGAACTGCAGCCGTACCTCCCTTTGCTATAGGGAAGAAGGTATCCACGACTCTCTGTCCTGTAACTAAAGGCTTATCGGGAGCAAGCTTCTGTGCATAAGGGCGTCCCCTACGGACAGGCCATCTCTGCATCAAAGCTATGTCCTCCGATGAACCGTCTGTCTTCTTTATTACAGCGATCTTATCGGTAACGAGGAAGTCTCCCTCGGAGATGGAATCTACGGTACCTTCCATGCCGTAAGGAACCATGATCTTTTGCGTGACGACCTGGGTTTCCTCAACAGTTCCGAGGATATCTCCCGCTACGACCTTATCGCCTGCCTTTGCGCAAGGCACGAAGTGCCACTTCTTATCCCTGTCAATAGAAGGAACCTCGACTCCTCTTGAAAGATTGTTTGACTTCGTCATTTCCAGTATCTTCTCCAGAGGTCTCTGGATACCGTCATAGATACTGCTTATGAGTCCGGGTCCTAATTCGACTGACATAGGAACGCCTGTTGACTCTACGGGAGCGCCGGGACCTAAGCCCGCAGTCTCCTCATAAACCTGTATGGATGCTTCATCGCCGTGGATCTCGATGATCTCACCGATGAGCCTTTCTTCACCGACACGCACCACGTCGAACATGTTCGCATCGCGCATGCCCGTAGCGACGACCAGAGGGCCGGCTACCTTTTTGATCACACCTGCGCTCATTTAATCCTTTTCACCTCCTACAAATAGATGTCAACTAAAATCCGGTTTTAACCGTCCGTATCTGATACCGTAACACTCATGCTTCGCATTCGTTAACGGTATCATGATCCAAATATGATATCCGAACCAACTGCCTGCTCCACGGACTTGCTTACATTCCTCACGCCATCGCCCGTGTTGCCCGAAACTCCGGGAACTAAGATTATGGCGGGAAGCTTTTGTTCGCTGTACCGTACTATCTCATTCTGTATGCCGGAAGCGGTATTTTCCGTGACATAGACCACGGCATAATCGCTCTCGGCGAGATTCCTGAGTGTCTTCTGCGCACTCTCGGCGTTGTCTACGGGGAACGTGTCTAGCCCCAGAGTCGCAAATCCGTATATGCTGTCTGATTCGCCCATTATAGCTATCTTATACATACATTTCCCTTGCCCTTTCCCTGACGGATTCCTCCGGCAGATCATTTATGAGCCCTGAAAGGACGATGCGCACGGTAGATATCTCATTCTCCCTTGCGATGATATATGCCGCAAGTGGTCCTATCGTGCAGGGGTGAGTTATCTCGCTCCTGATATTTCTGATGATCAGGTTGTCGCACCATCTCTCGAATGCGGAAGGAGATTTCTTCAGCTCCGGTATCGCATCTGAATACGGTGTCAGCGCAAGGTAATCATAGATCGCATCCATTCCCTCGCTTGCTGCCTCCGCAAGCTTCTCTGTGCTCAAAGTATCGCAGGGGGCAAGAGCTTCTTTGATGAAGTTTTTGTCTTTGCCTGTCTTGACCGCGCGTATAGCTATCTTTATATCAGCCGACGCCACCTTAAGTCCGGCGTAAAGCTCCAGAACCTGCGAGCCTGATTTCTTAGCCGCCTCGCCTATGGCAATAAGAGCCGCCTTATCTATTATTACGTCAGTGAGCTGGCCGTCATGGGTATGAAGCAGGGTTTCAAGGGCTTTTTCAGCCACAGGCTCCATTTCGTCGGGCAAGGGCGAGAAATCCCTTGTCTTTACGGCTTCCTCCATGATCCTCGGCTCTACCGTGCCGCCGTTTACGAATATATCCGGGTGAGAATCGCTTGTAAGCGCTTCCTTCACCGCAGCCTTGAGGTTGTGATAGTCGTTCTCTATGAGAAGCACATTGAAGACCGACATATCGTCTACGAGCTCTCCGATGAGATCCCATGTCTTCTGCTTCTCGGCAGAGAGCATCTTCTCAACCCTGTCAGACTCGGTAACGTACTCATCCGGCATATGCCAGCCCTTATCCTGCAGAAGGCGCATCGCTTCGTCTATGGACTTAGCGCCTAAAAGCTGGTCGATAAAGGACTGATTCAGAAGCGACAGCTCTCTCGAACGTATACGCGCGACCGCATAATAGTATTGATTATCGGTCATTTACGCCTCCGCCCTGTCAAAAAGTACCTTTGAAACCTTGTCTGTAAGCTTCTCACGCTCGGCATCTATGAGTGCCTTAAACGTGCAGTTCTGCTCTATGCCCCCGTAGGAGAGAATAAATCCTCCGGCGGTATCTATGGTATCGGACGATACCTTGAGCTTTCCGCCTTTAAGCTTGCTGTTAAGATCGGCCTCGAATGAAGACGGAAGCCTCTTTTTATCAGCAGCGGAGAATATGATCGTGCCTTCCTCCGGCAGAGCATTCTTCACAGCTATCTTTGTGATAGTATCAACATACTGAGCATCCGGAAGCGATATAAGCTTTTTCTCTGCCTCGTCAAAGACCTCGGCTATTATAGCCTGCTTCTCGGACAATATCGCCTTACGCTTTAAGAGCGCCGCAGCGGACTCTGCGCGGGAGAGCGTATCATCTGCGCCCTTCTTTCCGCGCTCTTCGATGTCATGGCATTCGCCCTTTACGGAGTCCTCGGCTTCCTTCGTGATAGCCTCGGCTCTTTTCTTTGCCTCATCGATCCTGGCCTTTACTGCTTCATCGGACTCAGCCTTGATACTGCCTAGTATCTTGTCTAATCCTGCCATTTATGATCCTCCACGTCTCGCTTAGCGAGGGATGCCGTTGATTGCCAGTATGGAAATAAGCAGCGCAAGGATTGCATAAGTCTCAACCATTGCGGGGAAGATCATTGACTTACCGAACTGGTCAGGTCTCTTTGCCACAAGTCCTATGGAAGCTACGGAAGCCTTTGACTGCTGCATAGCGGATACGAGGCCTACAAAAGCCATGGGAAGGCAGGCAAATAAGTACATAAGACCCGTGCCAACGCTCATACCTGTGTCTACAGAGCCTCCAAGAAGACCAATGTTAGAAAGAGCTATGAAAGCGATAAGCAGACCGTAGATTCCCTGTGTGCCGGGAAGAAGCTGAAGGATCAGAGCCCTTGAGAACTGAGAAGGATCCTCCGTTACAAGTCCTGCCGCTGCCTGTCCGGCGCGTCCTACACCGATCGCAGATCCAATGCCTGCGAAGAGTGCTGCTGATGCTGCTCCCAAAAGTGCGAATGCGATACCCATTTTCAATTTTCCTCCTTAAATCTTAAATATTTAGTATTGGGTGCGAAAGGCGTGAATTTGCGGCCTCCGCCATTGTAAAACTTACCAAAGAACTCGACATACTGAAGCCTGTTAGCATGGACATAAGCTCCGAGCGCATTTATCGCAAGGTTGAGCACATGGCCTACGAGGAAGATCAGTATGAAGAATATCACGCCGACGACCGGCGTTCCGGCTACCATAGAGCCCATCTGGTTAAAGACGGACGAGATGACGGATGTAGCAAGTCCTAAAGCAAGAAGCCTTGAATAAGACAGCAGATCCGAAAGATAGCCTGTTACATTGTAGAGTCCGTAGAGACCCTTTAAGGTGCGCTTGAACCAGTTCCTTGATTCGCGGCCATCCATAAGGATGATGCCTATAGCGCCTATCACCGCCATCACCTTGCCGACGTTTCCGGCAGCGGGCGATATCTTATTAAGTGCGAACATGCCCGTCACCATATCGGTAGTGAGACCGAAAAGGATAAGACCTGCGACAAGGAGCATCCAGAGCACGGAATCAGATATCGCATCCACGTATCTCTTCTGCTTAAGCGCCGTATAAAGATTTATCACGAGCCCCGCAAAGAGATGGATAATACCTATCGCAAAGCAGAGGACAAGCATCTTCATAGGCTGTGTCAGCGGATCTATCACCTTGGGGATCTCCAAGGTCTTGCCAAAGAAAGTCTTTGCAATGACCGTCGGGGCGTCACCGAAGTAGCTTCCGAAGAGTATACCCGACAGCATCGTGCCAAGACCGCAGTAGAAGAACATAGTGAGCGTCTTTCTCATGGGGCGCTCCATGTTCTTAAGCTTCTTAATAAGTACGAACGTCGCTATCGACATCACTGCGCCGTATGCGAAGTCCGAAAGCATCATACCGAACAGTATGTAATAGAAGCAGGCGACCGGGGTCGTAGGATCGAGCTCGCCCTTGCCCGGCATAGAGTAGCTCTCTATGACGCCTTCCATAGGCTCCGCGAACGGTCCGTTCTTAAGAAGCACGGGCACATCCTCGGAAGGCTCGGGATCATACATCTCTACTGCCACTTCATACTTATTCGTAAGCTCGTTCTCCAAGGCATCGGCATACCGGGCGGGCACGTAGCCTTCTATTATGAAGATACGCTTTGTCTGCTCCAGGGTGCCTAATACCTCGTACTTCGCAGCTCTCATGCGGAAGTAGTCGGAGATGAAGCGGATATCGTCCCGCTTATCCGCAAAGGAAGCGATTTTTTCCTTTGTGCTGTCGATCTTTTCTATTGCCGCAGCCCTTTCCTTCTCATAGGCTTCGATCTGAGCCGTAGGCACCATGTCTGACACGGGAGGGCGCTGGAAGTTCATGCGCCTTAATGCGTCGTCTATGGCGTTCCTGTCAGATTTTAGGCATGAAATAAGGACGGACGTGAAATTATCCTCCGATGTGATTATGTTGATATCGATTGCATCAACATCGGGGGCGTTAGACGCAAGCGTCTCCGCTATCTCGGCTTCCGTCAGCTTCTCAGGGAAGGTGCCGATGAAGGCGGCCGTCTTTTTTGTGCCTGTGAAGGATAAGGGGTAATCCAGAGAGGACCACGGTGTGAGAGCCTCTATCTGGGTAGTGATGCGCGGTACGTCTGCCTTTGCCTCGGTAAGCTCCTTGTCCAGACGAAGTATCTCTGTGACGACCTTCATCATCGTATCGCGCTTTTTTGTATTTGTCTCATACTCTGAAAGCGTGATCGGAGTCCTGCCTGCGAAAGCAGATAATATAGAGCTCTTTTCGGGTGCGGCGGACGCCAGTATTTCAAGCGCCTTATCCGCCTGCGCAGCGTTCTTCATGAAAAGCTGGGCAGACTGTGATACGTCCATCCTGCTGAAGACCTCATCGGTCTCGTCCACATCATGGGATATGACCTCTACAGTCTCCAGACGCTGCAAAAGCTCCAGTATCGCCTTGCGGTCTTGCCTTTTAGCGCATATTAACATGCGCTTCATGGGCAGAACTGACATGTTGTATTAACCTCCTTTTTTATGTATTATTTTTTGATGACCTATAAGCTGTGCGTTCTGACACATATCAAGGAAATATGTGTCAGAATCCTACGAAATACGGTTTCGAAATTGCTGATGCAATTTCAAAACCTAGGCTGTCAAGTCATCAAGGATGAGGCGTATTGCGTCGTCCTTCTTTGCCCCGATATCGGAGCGGAGCGCCTTCGCCTCGTTCTCGGATTCAGCTTTCGCATCCGATAAGATGGAGTCGCTCTTTGCCTTAGCGTCGTCAAGCAGCGCTTCGGCTTTTTCTTTTGCTTCTTTCGTGAGATTCACCTTGAGGGTAGCGGCTTTATCCTCCGCCTCGGCGACTATCCTGTCAGCTTCCACGACGGCATCCTTCTCTGCGCTGTCCGAAGCTTTTTCCGCCTCCCGGATCTTCTCAATGGTGTCCATTGCCAAATCTCTCCCTCCGTTCACATTAAGAATTTTTAGAAATACCTAGATCACTAAGCTCGAGAAAACCTGCTCTGCACGCAGAGCCATAACGAAATCAAAGATTTCTATGGTTCTAGTGTCGCTAAGTGACTATGCATGCAAGAAATCTAAGCTCGAAAAGACCTGCTCTGCACGCAGAGCCATAACGAAATCAAAGATTTCTATGGTTCTAGTGTCGCTAAGATTTCATAGTAAAAGTAACAAAGATGATTTTATCGTAAATTTGTTTTATAATCAAGTTGCACAACTATATTTTAATGGAGATATATATGCCGAGTAAATTAATAATAATTTATTTGACCAGCTCTCTATAGTAGAAAGATTGGACAGGGCATTCAAAAAGAATGAATACGAACAGGAAAGCAAAACAATAATGGCAGAGATAAGGAGAAAGCTTTATCAGAAACCACATCTTTCTGATAGTGAGGAATCATGAAAAAAGTACATTTCATAGGAATAGGCGGGATAAGCATGAGCGGGATAGCGGAGCTTCTGCTGTCCGAGGGATATGTGGTATCGGGTTCGGACGCGCATGAATCTGAGATTACAAAACGGTTAGAGGAGCTCGGTGCGAAGATAGGCTACCCACAGAAGGCGGACAATATACCCGACGATACTGACACGGTCGTGATGACTGCCGCCATACACGAAGACAATCCCGAACTCATGGAAGCAAGACGCAGAGGACTTAAGGTAGAGACAAGGGCTGATTTCCTCGGGCAGATAATGAGAGGCTATGACATGCCTGTCGCCATAGCCGGCACTCATGGCAAGACCACGACGACGGCGATGGTGTCTGAGATACTACTTGCGTCAGACATGGACCCCACTATATCAATAGGAGGAAACCTGCGTGACATCGGGGGCAATTTCCGTGTGGGAGGCAGGAGATACTTCGTCATGGAAGCCTGTGAGTACACCAACTCGTACCATTCCTTCTATCCGAAGGTCGGCATTATACTCAACGTAGAGCCGGATCATCTGGATTTCTTTCATGATATAGAGGACATAAGGCGCTCCTTCCATAAATACGGCGAGAACATCCCGGATGACGGCGTGCTTATTATAAATAAGGAAATAGAAGGCTTCGACGAGGTGGCGGGCGGCTTAAAATGTAGGGTCGTCACCTTCGGAACCGATGACAGCGCCGATTATCATGCGGAGAATATCACCTATGATGAGTTCGCAAGAGCGGCCTTCGATGTATATCATGACGGGAATAAAAGAAGTATAACCCTTGGCGTGAGCGGCTCTCACAACGTGCTGAACGCTCTTTCCGCTATCGCCGCCGCTGACGAGCTGGGGATAGACGATGACTGTATCCGGATGGGACTTCAGAATTTTAAGGGCACGGACAGGCGCTTCGAGGTCAAGGGTAAGCTGAACGGCTTCACGATAATAGACGACTATGCTCACCACCCTACGGAAATAAAGGCGACGCTCAGCACGGCATTAAAATATCCTCATAACGAGCTGTGGGTAGTATTCCAGTCGCATACATATACGAGGACGAAGGCTCTGCTTGATGAATTCGCTGATGCGCTGTCGCTTGCCGACCATGTTATATCGGCAGAGATATACCCTGCGAGGGAGACCGACACACTCGGAATGAGCGGGGAAGTGATAGCCGAAAAGGTGCGGGAGAAGGGTACTGACTGTTATTATTTCCCGACTTTTGCTGAGATAGAAAATTTTATCAAAGAAACTCTTACCGACAATGATCTGTTGATAACGATGGGGGCCGGAGATGTAGTAAAGATCGGGGATGAACTGCTATCAGGAAGCTAATTCACATTTTCCACAACTTTTTATTAACAGGATACAAGGGTTATTTTTACGATAAATGCGTTGCTATCCACTTTACCGACTTTTTCAACTTTATCATGCTTTCAGCTCCCGGTCTTCCGGGAGCTATTTAATTTTAAAAACCATTGTGCTATACTCCGCTACGCTTGAAGAGAATTAGGCGAAAGCCACACGAAGATTGCATTAAAAACTGGAAGTAAGGGAAAATGGATAGCATAGTTCTGAAGGGAAGCCGCTATTCGGGCAATACGATTGTCTCGAATTGTTTTATTGACGAGTATATGGCGGACGCTAACGGCGCCCAGCTTAAGATATACCTGTATCTCATGCGCTGTATAGAAGCGGATGAGCCTGTTACCGTGCCGCTGCTTGCGGACAGGTTTAATTATACCGAGACAGATATAATCCGCTCTCTGCTCTATTGGGCGAGGAAGGGTATCATATCCATAGAGTTCGATGAGGAGAGGAACGTCTCCGGCATAGTGCTTAACGATCCGTCGGAGGCAGAGGAAACAGAGGTCTCGCTTCCTAAGAAGACGTCCTCGCAGTCATCTGATAAGAAGCAGCACAGGCCTTATACGGCATCCGAGCTTTCAGCATTCGGGGACAAGGCTGAGGTGAAGCAGCTCGTATTCGTTGCAGAGCAGTATCTTGGCAGGACGCTTAACCCCGCAGATATGAAGACACTGCTTTTCATATATGATGAATTGGGCTTTGGCGCAGATCTTATAGAATACCTTATAGAATATTGCGTTGATAAGAATAAGACAAGCATGAGGTACATAGAGCAGACGGCTATGAACTGGGCCGAAGCAGGGGTTAAGGATGTCGCGGGAGCCAAGGCCGAGGTCAGGGGCTACAGCGGCAGCGATTATTTCACGGTGCTCCGCGCATACGGGATATCTAACAGGAATCCCGTGGACTTTGAGATTGAGTATATAGACAAGTGGCAGAAGGATTACTGCTTTCCGATGAAGATAATACTTGAGGCGGTATCAAGGACAATGAAGGCTATTGCCAATCCATCCTTCCCGTATACGGACAAGATACTTAAGGGATGGTATGAGAGCGGAGCACAGTCTTTGGAGGACGTAGAGAAGAAGGATGCCGGCTTCAAGCTCATGACCGCATCATCGCTTGTGAATAAGAGCTCAGGACAGTTTATGGCTCAGACAGGGAAAAAGGAAAAGAAGAATAAGTTTCATAATTTTCCGGAACGGAAGTATGATTTTGCTGAATTAGAAAAGCAGTTATTGAGGAAATAGATGAATAACAGAGCGTACAGAGATATAATGTCCGAATATGAGCGGCAGCTCGCGCTTGATAAAAGAGAGCAGAGGGAGCGGATACAAGATATATATATAAAATTGCCTGATTATAAGGCATTAGATGATAAGACAGTGGATTTATCCGCAGAGGCCGCTATAAAGGCGGCGTCAGGACAGAAAGCAGAGGCAGCCCTTATACTAAAGGAGCTTTCTTATATATCCGGTGAAAAGAAGAGAATACTGAGAGACGCAGGGTATGCCGATGACTATATTTCTTTGCGCTATAAATGTCCTGATTGCAAAGACACAGGATATGTCGGAGGCAGGAAATGCCATTGTCTTGTACAGAAGCTGGTGGAGTATTATTATGCGAAGACGGGTATGTATGAAAAGCTGAAGGAAGAGAACTTCGATACGTTCTCTTTTGAGTATTTTACGGGGGAAGATTTAGAAAATATAAAAAAAGCGTATTCAGATGCAAAGGAATTCGTTGAAACATTTGCCGAATCATATAAAAATATGCTATTCTATGGTGGCGTTGGATGCGGCAAGACGTTTATGTCGAACTGCATAGCAAAGGAGCTTATAGACAGGGGCTTTGCTGTTTTGTATATCAGTGCGATAAAGCTATTCGACACCTTATCGGCTCGCAGGTTTTCGACGTATGATATAGAGGATGAGGAGTACAATGCTTTATTTACGAGCCCGCTGCTCATTATTGATGACCTTGGGACTGAGATAGACAGCTCAGTCGTGAATTCGGAGCTTTTTAACGTACTTAATGAGAGAGACCTGAATTCCAGAGCTACTATAATATCGACAAACCTCGAATTGGATAAGCTTACGGATTTGTACTCTGAAAGATCGGTTTCAAGGATATTCGGTAAATATAAAGTAATAAAATTCACCGGTGATGATCTTCGCATTAAAAGACGGAGGAACGGGTAGTGCCACACACACATGATAAACGAAGTCTTGAGACGATTCCCGTAGGCTCGCTCGGAGTCATAGCGCTCGATGGATGCAGGGAGCTTGCGGAGAGGGTTGACGATTATCTTATAGGCTGGCGTGAGGACAGGGAGAATGAACATAAGAATTCCCTTGTTTTCTCAGGCTATATGCGAAACTCTTACTTACTCGACGTATCGTTGCCTCGCTTCGGTTCGGGAGAGGCGAAAGGCATGATAAATGAGTCCGTGAGAGGAATGGATCTGTACCTTCTCGTGGATGTATGCAACTACAGCGTCACCTACAGCATGTTCGGGGAGGAGAATCATATGTCCCCGGACGATCATTACCAGAACTTAAAGAGAATAATAGCCGCAGTCGGAGGCAAGGCAAGGCGCATAACCGTGATCATGCCCTTCCTGTATGAGAGCCGGCAGCACAAGAGATCTGCGAGAGAATCGCTTGACTGCGCGATAGCGTTGCAGGAGCTAGCAAAGATGGGCGTGGATAATATCATCACATTTGACGCCCATGATCCGAGAGTCATGAACTCTATACCCCTAAAGGGCTTTGAGACTATACAGGCGTCCTATCAGTTCATTAAGGGACTGCTTACAAATGTTAAGGATCTTACGATAGAGCCGGAGCACATGATGATAGTATCACCCGATGAGGGTGGCATGTCGAGAGCCATCTATATGGCGAATGTCTTGGGTCTTGACATGGGTATGTTCTATAAGAGACGGGACTATACGAGGATCGTGGACGGGAGGAATCCTATAGTCGCACACGAGTTCTTAGGCTCTGATGTCAGCGGGAAGGACATCGTGGTGCTTGACGATATGATCGCTTCCGGAGAGAGCGTCATAGAAGTGGCAGGCGAGCTTAAGAAGAGAAACGCAGGAAGGATATACGTGGCTGCGACATTCGGCCTTTTCTCGAACGGCTTCGAGCCCTTTGATAAGGCAGTAGAAGAAGGCGTCATTACCGGCGTGCTCACTACGAATCTTGTATATCAGCCCGACGAGCTTATGCAGAGACCTTGGTATATATCCTGTGATATGAGCAAGTATCTTGCATATATCATAGATACGCTTAACCATGATTCATCCATAAGCGACCTGCTTGACCCGAATAACCGCATACAGTCGCTTGTGAATAGGTATAAGATGGGAGAAGTTTAATAAAATAAAGCCCTGGGGGCCGTGTGTTCGAAAATCCATCCACACGTTAAAAAAACACTAGGAGATTATAGAAATGAATCAATCAAACAACAGATCTGTCGCATTGTATGCGGCCGAGGGCGGCGTCATTGCCGCACTCTACGTAGTGCTCACACTTATTTCCAATGCTTTCGGACTAGCAAACGGAGCCGTGCAGGTAAGGATATCAGAAGCTCTTACTATACTTCCGGCTTTCGCTCCTGCCGCTATCCCCGGACTATTCGTAGGATGCATACTAAGCAATACCTTTACCGGAGCGATCCTGCCGGATATTATCTTCGGAAGCATAGCTACGCTGATAGCGGCATTTGCTACCAGGGCGCTAAGAAATAAGAGCCGGTTTCTTTTGCCCGTCCCGCCGATCCTTGCGAATACTATAGTCGTGCCGCTGATCTTAAAGTACGCATACCACATAGACGGAGCGCTTATATACATGATGCTAACGGTCTTTGCCGGAGAGTTTATTTCCTGTGGCATACTCGGAATGCTAATATATCCTATAATTGAAAGAATAGATATATAAAATATAAACGTTTCGCATGAATAAAACCCTTGAAATACAGGGTTTACTTTATCTTAAATAAACTACTTGACGAAACGTTTCGCTCCGTGCTACACTCTTTATTGTCGCAGGAGAAAAGAGGATACATCCTGATTGTGGCGGTTGAGTTTGAGTGAATCATCATGGAGGGCGTAATGAGGGATCTGCTTCTTGGTATAGACATCGGTACTAGCTCATGCAAGGTAGCTGTGTTTGCTGCTGACGGAACTGTAGTCACGGCGAAGAACGCGGAGTATGAGGTCTTCCGTCCGCATCAGAGCTGGGCAGAGCAGGATCCTGAGGATTGGGTAAGCGGCGTCTACGATTGTATCCGCAGGGTATTCGCAGAGACTGATGTGAAGCCTGAGGAGATAAAAGGCATAGGCGTTGACGGACAGAGCTGGTCAGCGGTTGCTATCGACAAGGACGGCAAGGTTCTAATTAACACTCCTATCTGGATGGATATGCGGGCGCAGGATATATGCGACAGACTGAATAAAGAAATCGGCGAGGAGGCCATTTTTGATCTTTCCGGCAATCCGATGAAGCCCTCTTATACTACTCCTAAGATAATCTGGTATAAAGAGAATCACCCGGAGATTTACGGTAAAATAGATAAGATACTACAGAGCAACAGCTTCCTCGTATACAGGCTGACAAACGAGATATCGCAGGACGTAAGCATGGGCTATGGCCTGCATTGCTTTGATATGAGGAAAGCAGAGTGGGATCTTGATATGGCGAAGTCTCTCGGCATACCTGCTGATTTTCTTCCACCGATATATAAGTGCACGGATGTGGTCGGTAAAGTTACGGAGGAAGCAGCAAAGATCACGGGACTTAAGGCAGGTACGCCTGTAGTCGCAGGAGGTTTGGATGCGGCCTGCGGAACGCTTGGCGCAGGAGTAGCAAAGGCGGGCGAGACACAGGAGCAGGGCGGACAGGCAGGCGGTATGAGCATATGCATAGATGAGTATGCCGCAGATCCGAGACTTATACTAAGCTTCCATGTAGTGCCCGATGTATGGCTTTTGCAGGGCGGCACGACAGGCGGCGGCGGAGTCATGCGCTGGTTCGAGCAGAATTTCGCAGACTATGAGAGGAATAACGGCAGCGGTAAATCATCGCTCGTCCAATTAAATGAGATAGCGGAGAAGGTTCCCGCAGGAAGTGAAGGTTTGGTATTTCTTCCCTATATGTCAGGGGAGCGCACTCCAATATGGGATCCCGATGCAAAAGGAGTATTCTACGGACTGGATTTCTCAAAGACCAAAGGACACTTTGTGAGAGCCTGCATGGAAGGCGTGGCCTTTGCGCTAAGACACAATCTGGAAGTCGCAGCAGCGGCAGGAGCTAGCGTCAATGAATTAAAAGCAATGGGCGGCTCTGCCAATTCCCTGCTCTGGACACAGATAAAAGCTGACGTGACAGGCAAGAAAATAACCGTACCCGCAAGCGACACGGCGACCACACTCGGAGCAGCGATCCTCGCCGGAGTAGGAGTAGGCATCTACGGCTCATGCGAAGAAGCCGCATCCCAAACCGTACACACCATCCGCACCCACGAGCCTGACTTAGCGAATAAAGAGGTGTACGATAAAAGGTACAGCATTTATTTAGAAATATACGAACAGCTTAAGGATACAATGAAAAAGTAAGAAATTGCTAAGATGTAGAGGGCGAGTGTGTGCACACTCGACCTCGGACCTTAAATCAATACTTCAAGGAGGACATTATGAAAGCAGGAGTTGTACACGCAAGAGAGGACATCCGCTACGAGGATATCGAAAAGCCTAAGGCGGAGCCGGGAAAAGTAGTCGTAAAAGTAAAATATACCGGAATATGCGGTTCCGATATCCCAAGAGTAAACGGCGACGCATGCCACTATTATCCGAACGTGCTCGGACACGAATTCTCCGGAGTGATTGACGAGATAGGCGAAGGGGTCACATCAGTAAAGGTTGGCGACAAAGTAGCAGGTATGCCCCTTGTGCCCTGTATGAAGTGCCCCGACTGCCAGAGGGGAGATTATTCTCTCTGCAAGCATTACAGCTTCATAGGGTCGAGGGAATTCGGAAGCTTTGCGGAGTACGTCGCAGTGCCTGAGAAAAATGTCGTGAAGGTTCCGGATGAAGTAAGCTTCATACAGGGAGCATTCTTCGAGCCGGCGACCGTTGCGCTGCATGGCCTGGAGAGAGCGGATTACAAAGGCGGAAAGACCGTTGCGATACTTGGCGGCGGCACTATCGGTATGATGACTATGCAGTGGGCGAAGATATTCGGCGCAAAAAAGACGGTAGTATTCGATATCGTGGATGAAAGGCTTGAGCTTGCCGCACGTCTTGGCGCCGACGCCGGAATAAACACAAAGGAAGAGGGCTTCATGGAAAAGGCGAAGGAGCTTACGGATGGCAGAGGCTTTGATTATGTGTATGAGACAGCCGGCAATACTATAACCATGAAGATGGCGTTTGAGCTTGCGGCGAATAAAGCCGATGTCTGCTTCATCGGTACTCCTACAAGGGAGCTTACCTTTACGGTTGATGAGTGGGAGAATATGAACCGTAAGGAGTTCAGGCTTACGGGTTCATGGATGTCATATTCTGCTCCCTTCCCCGGACATGAATGGGAGCTTACGGCGCACTACTTCGGTACGGGCGAGCTGAAATTCGATGATTCATTCGTATATAAGATACAGCCCTTAAGCGGCATAGCGGAAGCCTTTGAATGGTTCAAGACGCCGGGCACGGTAAAGGGCAAGGTGCTTATTGACAGCGAGAAATAGTGCTATGGTCCGGCTTTCGAGTAATATATGTTTAACTCGGAAGCCTACGATATAGTTTTTAAATTAATTTTTTTATAAAATATGAAAGGAGAACATCATGGGAGTAGATCCAAGCAAAGTACCGCAGATTACATTGAATACGGGAGATAAGGTTCCGTGCATGGGCATGGGCACCTTCGGTTCCGACAGGTTCACGCCTGAGCAGGTCAGCAACGCCGTGGCAGGAGCGATCAGGGCAGGCTATCGTATGTTTGACTGCGCAGCATGCTATGGCAATGAGGACCAGATCGGAGAGGTATTCAAGGCAGCTTTTGACGAGGGAGTGGTAGAGAGAAAGGATCTCTATATCATGACCAAGGTCTGGAACGACATGCACAGGGAAGTCGAGAAGTCAGCTAAGAAGAGTATCGCAGACCTTCAGTGCGACTACATAGACCTTTATTTCATACACTGGCCTTTCCCGAACTATCATGCTCCGGGATGCGACGTTGATTCAAGGAATCCTGATTCAAAGCCTTTCTCGGTAGAGGAGTTCATGGATACTTATCGTCAGATCGAGGATCTCGTGGATAAGGGCTTAGTACGTCACATCGGTATCTCGAATATGACGATACCGAAGCTTGAGCAGGTAGTCGATAAGTTCCGCATCAAGCCGGTCGCTTGCGAGCTTGAGCTTCACCCTTGCTTCCAGCAGCAGGAGCTTTTTGATTACTTAAAGGCTCACGACATACAGCCTATAGGCTTCATGCCTCTTGGTTCACCTCAGCGTCCCGAGAGGGATATAGTGGCGACTGATATTGCGGATATGCAGGTGCCTGAGTTCAAGGCGATTGCGGAGAAGCATGGCGTTCACCCTGCTATAATCGCTCTTAAGTGGGCGGTACAGAGGGGACAGATCCCGATTCCTTTCTCTATCCATGAGATGGAATATGTGAGCAATCTTGAATCAACGCAGACGGAGCCGCTTACCGATGAGGAGATGGCTACGATAGCTACCTTAGAGAAGAATAACAGGCTTGTGAAGGGGCAGGTGTTCTTATGGCCCGGAGCTACGGATTGGCATGATCTGTGGGATGAAGACGGAGTGATCGTAGATTGCCCTGATGCGAAATAATAATTTTTAGGATGTGGTTTTTGGCTCGTGGGTGAATATATATTTGCTTCGGTCAGAGCCAACGCTTGTCCGAACTAACTTCCTCGACGCACTAAGTTTGAGCTAATATGCTCGATAAATCTCGCATATCTTAACGCTCAAACTAAGTGCTTACGGGAAGTGGCGGAACGTCCAGTGGACGTTTTGCGGGTGCGTTTTGATGCGCTATGCGCATCAGCACCCCGGGGCGCCCCGGTGCCAGACACGCATGGCGTGTCTAAACGGCACTCAAAATATGCCAAAGGGCATATTTTGCCCTCAGCAAATATATATTCACCCACGAGCCCTGACGATTGAGAACAAAATTAATATTAATAGAAAAGAGAACAACATAAATGAGTAACTTAATGCAGAATATGGTGCGGGAGAGGAAGGCGGGGAAGATCGCAGGGGTGCCTTCTTACTGCACGGCGAATGACATAGTGATAGAAGCACTGATAAGACAGGCTAAGGAGCTGGATGTTGATATTCTGATAGAGGCTACGGCTAATCAGGTCAATCAGTTCGGCGGGTATACAGGTATGAAGCCGGCGGATTTCAGGGATTTCGTGTATGAGATAGCGGACAGAGCTGATTATCCGCATGACAGGATAGTGCTCGGCGGAGATCATCTGGGACCGCTTACCTGGGTGAATGAGCCTGAGGAGAGCGCTATGGATAAGGCGGAGACTCTCGTGAAGCTTTTTGTCGAGGCAGGCTATAAGAAGATCCATCTCGACACGAGCATGAGGGTTGCGGACGATCCTACGGATAAACCGCTTACCGATGAGACCGTGGCAAGGCGCGGAGCGAGGCTTTATCAGGCTTGCGAGGACAGCTATCAGGAGATGCTGAAGTCGAATCCTGACGAGAAGCGTCCCGTATTTATCATAGGAAGCGAGGTTCCTATTCCCGGCGGGGCGCAGGAGCAGGAGGACAGCATCAGCGTCACGAAGCCGGAGGCGGTGCTTGCGACTCTTGAGGAATATAAGAAGCAGTTTGCGGGTATATCTGATCCTAAGGCTTTTGACAACGTGATAGCGATAGTCGTGCAGCCGGGCGTGGAGTTCGGTGATGATGAAGTGTTCCCTTATAACCGTGATAATGCGAAGGAGCTTTGCAGTAAAATAAAGACCTTTGACGGCATATATATGGAGGGGCATTCGACTGATTATCAGCCGCCTGAGTGCTTGAAGCAGATGGTAGAGGACGGAGTCGCTATACTTAAGGTAGGTCCTGCTCTTACCTTTGCTTTAAGGGATGGGCTTTTCGCAATGAGCGAGATCGAGAAGGTGCTTGTGCCGGAGAGCGATCAGGTGAAGTTCCCTGAGCTTTTAGAGAAGCTCATGCTTGACGACACTTCAAAGTGGGCGAAGTATTATCATGGCACGGATAAGGAGATAGCGATCAAGCGCCGCTACAGCCTGTCCGACAGATGCCGTTATTATTTCGCTATGCCTGAGATAAGGGATGGGATTGAGAAGCTTATCAGAAACATAGATAAGCAGGAGATTCCGACGGGGCTTCTCTATCAGTACATGCCGATACAGTACAAGAAGGTACGTGACGGCAAGCTGAAAAAGGATGCGAAAGCCCTGCTCATGGATTTCGTCATGGATGCGGCTGACGACTATAACTATGCAGTCGGGTACATCAAGTAACGATAGATTTGTGGTTTTTGTAAGGGTGTTGGCACTATGCTACACTAGGGTTTGGTGAATATGTAAGAACCTTGGCATTGCAGTAAGTCATAGTGAGGTAATAAAAAATGGACGCAGCATGGATTGCAGAATACAAGAAAGAAACCGACAGGGCTCGCAGGAAGGCCATCCTTGACAGGGAGCGGGAGGCTCACGGAGGCACTCCCGAATTCGAGATAAGGGAGAAGATATGGAAAGCCAGATATGATAAGAAAAAGGGCATGAATATCGATTACGGCATCCGCGGCTGGGTCAATCTGCAGTCCACGAAGCGTCGGATATATCTTCCCGGCGAGAAGAAAAGACTTCAGAAGGAAATAGGCGGAATAAAAAGCGACTGGCAGTTTCCGCTGTGCGCAGAGTACGGCGAGGTCGGGGAGAAGGCGCTATATGATGAGCTTTTCAATATCTCGCTTTTTTATTTCGACCTTTGCGAGAAGGATAAGACGTATAATTCCGTGCTGCTGGGCTTGGGGCATATTTCAGACGAGCGCAGGTCCGTGAAGATAGCGAAGGAAGTAAAGGAAATAACGGAGACGATACCTGAGAACCTTGGCATTACGGAGGAGTTTGCGCCTTTCATCAATGCGGCGAAGGAAGCGCTCAGGTATAAATTTCCTGAGGATGCGGCGGATATAGAATAATATAATGGCAGCTACGATAAAGGACATAAAGGCGGAGACCGGCTTGGGGCTCGCTACCATATCGAAGTATCTAAACGGCGGAAATGTCCGTGATGAGAACAGGCAGAAGATTGAAGAGGCAATAAAGAAGCTTGACTATCATCCGAACGAGACTGCGCGTTCTCTTGTGACGAAGCGCACGAAGACCGTGGGCTTCATAGTGCATAATATTGCGATAAACTTTTCAGGCGTGCTTCTCCAGCATGCGTCCGCCTATCTTCATGAGAGAGGGTACGGCATGATGATCTGTGATTCCAATCTCGATGCGAAGCAGGAGGCGGAAAACATACGCTTCTGCCTTGATAAGCAGGTTGACGGCATACTTCTTATGCCGGTATCGGATAATCCGGCTGTCCTTGCTCCGACCGTGAGAGCGGAGATACCGGTAGTATTGCTTGACCGCGAGATAGAAAGCGATGCCTTTGACTGCGTCACGATAGATAATAAAAATGCAGCAGAGCGTGCGACGGATTATTTGATAGACAATGGTCATAACAGCATAGCCGTGATCCATTCAGAAGAATATACGGGGAACGAACGTTTCAAGGGCTTTCTTTCTTCAATGGAAAAGGCAGGCGTGAAGGTACCGAAGCAGTATATTTATTCGGCTCACGTTCACTCCACAGAGCTGGGTTATAACAGCATGAAGGCTCTGCTTAAGCTTAGGGAGCGTCCCACCGCAGTCGTTACGACGAATTATGAGGTAAGCCTTGGCGTCATAATGGCGATGAACGAAGAGGGCATCAGGTGTCCGGAGGACATATCGCTTATCGGCTTCGATGAACTTATTCTTCCTATGGTAATGAGACCGAAGCTGACATTGGTAGCGCAGCCTATGGAGGACATAGCCACGGAAGGAGCGAGGATACTGCTGAAAAGAATAGAAGAGGGCAATGATTTTCCGCGCCAGAGGATGAGCCTGTATGCAGCATTAAAGGAAGGCGAATCGGTACGAAAAATTTAAGTAAGCTCACGCTAATGTCTTGACATTGGGCAATTTTTATAGTAGAGTATAGGGCGAAACGTTTCGTTTATATAAAAAATGAACGAAAATCAATAGTTTCAAAGAACGGAGGGAAATGTGGATAAGATCAAACAGAATCCTTTTGTGAGAAAGGTAGGATTTAACAGAGTGATATTATTCTGTGTGCTGATCCTGATGTATGTGGCTTTCTGCTTGATGGTGCCGGGGTTTTTCGGAAAAGCGCGTATCATGAGCGTTATGAATTACGTGTATTTCCTAGGGTTCCTGTCACTTGGAGTTACATTCGTCATAGCGACGGGAGGTATTGATTTCTCGATAGGGCCGGTCATGTTCTGCTGCGGACTGATCTCGGGCTATACGATGGTGTTCAAGGGAGCGCCCGTAATCGTGTCTCTGATCATGAGTATACTGATAGGATTCCTGTTTGGCGTATTCAACGGATATCTGGTTTCATATTGGACGATACCGCCCTTCATCGTGTCTATGGCGTCGATGAATATCGCAAAGGGCATAGCTGCGGTTTACACGAAGACACAATCGATAAGCTGGCCCTTGTCAACCGATCCCGTGAACGGATGGTTCAGGAATTTAGTCAGCTACAACGGATTTCCTGTAGGACTTGTGATCTTCCTTATAGCGGCGTTTATCTGTATGGTCGTCCTTAATAATACGAAGCCGGGGCGATACATCCTATGCTTAGGAAGCAACCGTGAAGCGGTAAGGCTTTCCGGTGTTGACACGAAGAAATGGGAGATGCTCGCTTACGTTATCTGCGGTACATTGGTCGGCATAGCGGCTATCTTCTTCGTAGGAGCGTATACGACGGTGCAGCCCGGATACGGCGATCAGTATAATAACGAAGCGATCGCTGGCTGCGTCATGGGCGGTACATCGATGGCAGGCGGACTTGCTTCCATAGGCGGCACGGTCATAGGCGTTCTTATCATATCGCTGCTGCAGGAGGGCATACTTGCTCTTGGATTTGCTAAGGATATACAGCTTATTGTTACAGGAATCATAGTTATCGTAGTCGTTTATGCGGACGTCATGGCGCGCCGCAGGAAGAACTAAGGGGGGAATAAAATGGCTGACGCGATTCTTACAATGGAAGAAATAGATAAGTCTTTCCCCGGCGTTCATGCGCTAGACCATGTTCACTTCGATGTGAGGTGCGGCGAGGTTCATGCGCTCATGGGAGAGAACGGAGCCGGCAAATCAACTCTTATGAAAGTGCTGACCGGCATATATACTAAGGACTCCGGCACGATCACCTTCGAGGGAAAGGAAGTCGAGTTCGCGAATACAAGAGAGGCTCAGGACGCAGGAATAGTCATAGTGCATCAGGAGCTTAACATGATAGGCGACCTTACGGTTGCGCAGAATATATTCATCGGACGCGAGTTCATGAAGGGCTTCAAGATCGATGATAAGAAGATGATCGAGGAATCGAAGAAGCTTTTCGATGAGCTTCATATCGACATCAATCCAAGGGATAAGATGAGCGACCTCACGGTCGGTAAGCAGCAGATGTGCGAGATAGCGAAGGCTATATCCCATCAGGCGAAGGTCATCATTTTCGACGAGCCTTCGGCAGCGCTTACGGAGAAAGAAATAGAAGATCTCTTCACTATAATAAGGGATCTTAGGGAGAAAGGTCTTGCGATAGTTTATATCTCGCATCGCATGGACGAGATCAAGGTCATAACAGACCGCGTCACGGTCATGAGAGACGGCGGATATGTAGGCACTCTTATCACGAAGGACTGCACGAAGGAAGACATCATCAACATGATGGTCGGTCGTGTAATCTATGAGACTCCTAAGACGGAGAGCAAGGTTGCGAAGGACGCACCGGTAGTGTTAAAGGTTGAGCATTTAAATGCCGGCAGGATGGTTCAGGATGTAAGCTTTGAGCTTCGCAAGGGCGAGATACTCGGTTTCTCGGGACTTATGGGAGCAGGACGCACGGAGACGGCGAGGGCTTTATTCGGAGCAGACCCGAAGACGAGCGGCGACATCTATGTGAACGGCGAGAAGGTCACGATAAATTCTCCTCAGGATGCCGTTAAGCATGGCATAGGTTATCTCTCCGAGGACAGGAAGAGATACGGTATCGTCGTGCAGAAGACCATAACGGAGAACTCCACGATGGCAACCCTTGAGAAATACATGAACGGCATCTTCATAAATAAGGGTGAAGAGAAGAAGATAACCGAGAAGTATATCCAGGAGCTTGCAACCAAGACGCCGAGCGCAGACCAGCTTGTAGTCAACCTTTCAGGCGGTAACCAGCAGAAGGTCGTCATAGCGAAATGGCTTGTAAGGAACTGCGACATACTTATATTCGACGAGCCGACCAGAGGTATCGACGTCGGAGCGAAGAATGAGATATACAAGCTTATGAACAGGCTTGCGGAAGAGGGCAAATCGATAATAATGATCTCTTCCGAGATGACGGAGATACTTCGTATGAGTGACAGGATAGTCATCATGTGCGAGGGTAAGAAGACCGGCGAGCTTGACATATCAGAGGCTACGCAGGAAAAGATCATGGACAGGGCAACGCGGGACATCGCTTAAAGGAGGAGACAATGACTAAGAAAAAATCACTTTTATCAGATCAGAGGTTCATAGTGCTCCTCGTCATCATAGCTCTGGTAGTCATTTATATGATATTCAGTCCGGAGTTCAGGAAATACTCATCGATACTGTCGATGCTAGATTTCTCTTATTACGATATCTTAATGGCGATTGGGGTTACTTTTCCGCTTATCACGGCAGGAGTTGACCTGTCGATAGGCACGGGACTTGTGTGCTACGCATTGGTTGCGGGAAGGCTTGTAAGGGATTATAACTGTCCGGTTGCGCTCGCTATGCTTATATGCGTGCTCTTCGGAGTAGTCGTAGGTGCAGTGAACGGTACTCTCATCGGAGTCATGGGACTTCCGCCATTCCTTGCTACACTCTGTACCTGCATGATAACGAGAGGAATAAGCTCGATGGTCATGGCTACGCCCTGGCCTACGAATAAACAGCCCGGAGGCTGGTTCCATTCAATATTCAAGCTGACCTTCGGCACGGGCAGGAATGCATTGAAGATCCCGATAGGCTTCCTTGTATGCGTGATACTCGTCCTTGTCATGGAGTTCGTGCTTAATCATACGAAGTTCGGACGTTATACGATAGGTATAGGAAGCAATAAAGAGGCTCTGACGCTCTCAGGCGTTAATGTTAAGTTCTATCATGTGATGGCTTACGTTATCTGCGGGCTTTTCGCAGGACTTGCAGCCATAGCTTATGCGGCGGTCGTACCTACAGTACAGCCGGGAACAGGCGCAGGACTTGAGCTTGACGCTATCGGCGGCGTCTTCGTAGGAGGCGTGTCGGCTACCGGCGGATATGGTTCCGTGATAGGAACTCTCGCAGGAGTCTTCGTCATAGTGCTCCTTAAGACCGGGCTTCCCTATGTCGGCTTACAGGCTAACTGGCAGCAGATAATCACAGGCATAGTCCTTATCGGAGCCGTTATGATAGACGTGGCGAAGAGAAGAAGGATGGCGAAGGAACAATAGGAGACGAAACTGCATCAGCAGGTTCGGATCCGTATTTGCCTAGGCCCGCAGGGGCGTACCCCGTAAGGGGTTTTGAAACGCTTTCCTTGAGCGTTTTAAAAGGCGCATCGCCCGATTTGACAAATCAATATGGTATGTAGCACAATTAACCGTGCTTCATATATAAGCAAAAATTTTTTTAAGAAGGAGAGAAGTTATGAAAAAGAAATTACTGGCAACGTTACTTAGCGCAGCAATGGTAATGTCATTGCTCGCAGGCTGCGGCGGCACAGCAGCTGAGCCCGCAGCAGAGCCTGCAGCAGAGGCAGAAGAGGAAGCAGCTCCTGCAGAGGAAGAGGCGGCTCCCGCGGAAGAGGAAGCAGCTCCTGCAGAGGAAGAGGCTCCTGCAGAAGAGGAAGCAGCTCCCGCAGAGGAGGAAGCTCCTGCAGCAACAGGCGGATCAGGCGAGTTCACCGGCGGCACACAGTTTGACGGCGTAACAGCTAAGGAAGCTTACAAGTTCCCTGTAGACGTTAAGTCTTTCCAGTCAACCTACTGGCAGGCAGCACTTAAGGGTATGGACATGGCTAAGGAAGAGCTTGGCGTTGATTATGACGCACACGGCCCTAACTCTGAGTCAGATATAGCTGACCAGGTTAACATGCTGAACAGCGATATCAACAGCAACCCTCCCGGAATCGCACTTGCAGCTTGCGATACCACATCAGTTCTTGATTCTCTTAAGGACTGCGCGGACAAGGGTATCCCTGTAGTCTGCTTCGATACAGGTGTTGCTGACGCTCCCGAGGGATCTGTAGTTGCGACTGTCGCTACAGACAATACTCAGGCAGGCGAGGTTGCTGCTGAGAATATGTACACAGCTATTAAGGACGTTATCGCTTCTGCTGACTCACAGGTTCGTATCGGTGAGGTTAACCAGGACGCTACGGCTCTTAACATCCAGCAGCGTGGACTTGGCTTCGTTAATAAGATGATCTCTCTTATTCAGGCTGACGGCAAGACAGTTTCAGTCGAGGGTAATGAGTTCTATGTAAACGCAGCAGAGGGCGCTGACAGCGGCGACACAGATGTAGTCATCGAGGTTTCTGTTCCTGCACAGACGACGGTTGAGCTTTGCTCTACAGCAGCACAGGCAATCATGTCTAAGTCTGACACGATCGGTATCTTCGGATCAAACCAGACCGCAGCAGAGGGTGTGCTTGCGGCAGATGCTAACCTTTCTATCCTTGGTACTGATGCAGCAGGCGGAGACGTGATCGGTGTTGGTTTCGATGCCGGTTCTATCATCAAGGGCGCTATCGAGGATGGCACGATGTATGGTGCAGTTACTCAGTCTCCTCTTATGATGGGTTACTATGCGATCTATGCTCTGACGATGGCAGCAAACGGCGACAAGGTTGAGGACTTCCCTACAGCCGGTTACTGGTATGATGCATCGAACATGAACGATGATACGATTGCTCCGAACTTATATGACTAAAGGGGAAGAAAGTCAGAATGCGTTCATGCTCGCATGATAAGCATTATGACTTTATGACCCGAACAAGCATGAGCAAGAAGGGCGACAGCCCGGATTGTGAATGCTTGTAGCAGAGCGAGAGCTGCGAAGCAGCGGAGCTATGCGTAGTCATATAGCAACGTAAAGTTATCTCGTGGCTCTCTCTTCGGAGAGAGCCACTCTTAATATAAAAACAAATAAAGGAGAAGGACTATGTTAAAAGGAATACCTAAGATCTTACCGCCGGAGCTTCTTAAAATCTTATGCGAGATGGGGCACACTGACGAGCTCACTATCGGCGACGGCAATTTCCCCGGAACCACTTATGGCAAGAAGGTCATCCGCATGGACGGACACGGAGTGCCGGAGATACTCGATGCGATACTGCAGGTCTTCCCGCTTGATACCTATGTGGATCATCCTGTAACGCTCATGGCGGTAGTCAAGGGCGATACCGTAGAAACCCCTATCTGGGATACCTATAAGGAGATAGTGAGGAAATACGACGACCGCGGCGACGCCTGCTTTGAAGAAATCGACAAGTGGGAGTTTTACGACAAGACGAAGGAGCACTCCTCAGTCGTGATTCAGACCGGCGAGTCAGCGCTATATGCGAATATAATCCTTAAAAAAGGCGTGGTAGTAGATTAAATAAAAGGGGCAGCCGCAAATCAACGGCTGCCCATAAATAATTACGGCTTATTATTTAGTTCCAAAGATTCTGTCGCCCGCATCACCAAGTCCCGGGCATATATATGCGTCTTCATTCAGCTCCCTGTCGAGGTGTCCCACGTATATCTGCACGTCGGGGTGAGCCTCGCTTAAGGCCTTCAATCCCTCAGGGGCGGCTATGATGCACATGAACTTGATCTTCTTTCCGCCACGCTCTTTAATGAATTTTATAGCATCTATCGCCGAGCCGCCTGTTGCAAGCATCGGATCGGTGACTATGATTATCCTCTTATCTATCGGATTAGGAAGCTTGCAGTAGTAGGAGTGAGGTTTGTGGGTATTCTCGTCCCTGTATAGCCCTATGTGACCTACCTTGGCGGTCGGAAGCAGATTCAGCAAACCATCTGTCATGCCAAGACCTGCCCTTAAGATCGGCACTATTGCCTGTTTTTTACCCTTTATTTTAGGTGACTTGCATTTCTCTATGGGAGTCTCAACCTCTATGTCCTCAAGCTCAAGGTCCCTTAAAGCTTCATAGCCCATCAGCATAGCAATTTCATTTATGAGTTTCCGAAATTCCGCCGTGCCCGTGGATTTATCCCTGAGTCTTGTTATCTTATGTTGTATAAGGGGATGATCGAATATCTGGATGTTTTTATTCATTGAAAAGTCTGTCATAATGGCCTCCATTCTGCGGGCCTTCTCCTGTCCCAGACTGTGATATGACTGACCCGGATAGGGTATAGTGGCTCGCAAGCTACTTTATTATATCAAAATATCCTCAAATATGGTATTATTTATTACATGGCGAAGCAAACTATAGAATCAGGCGATATACTGCATGCCTCTAATGAGAGGGTGAAAGAGCTCGAGATAGTCATAAAGGGCTCTTTTATTGCCACGTCAGGGAGCGTGGCAATAGAGCTTCCTTACGGCTCTATAATCGGGCTTTTTGAGACACCCGGAGAGAAGTACCGCTTCGACTATGAGGCTAAGGAAGATTCTATGGTCGTCTCTTATTCATACCACAGTGAGGATAACGTAAGAGTACTGATACGGTCTAATCCGCAGATCACGCCGCTCATCACTAACGCCGTCATATCCTCGATACAGAGCCTTTTTGAGAAGACCGCCCAGCATATAGAGGCTTGCCGGGAGCTTGCGGACATGATAGGGACGGATGATAAGAAGAAGTACGACCTTCACGCATGGCGCAATGATTACTTCAGGTCGATAATGAAGCTGCTTCCGTCGAAGGACATAGGCTTCTGTACGGGGACAATACTCTATACTTATGAATATATGCAGGAGCTGGCTCCGATACTTGCGGAGCTTATAGACAAGAAGAGTGAGTACGAGATGCAGCTTACCCTTATGGAGGATAATGAGGCGGGAGACCTTGCAGATGGGTCCGCAGAGGATGCACAGGCAGGAGATATCCCGGAGGACGGCGAAGCAGATGAAGAGGCTAATGACGATCAGACAGGCGCGGCTTCCGCTAAGGCAGCGAATGAAAGCATGGAAGGTTCGCTTGATAAGATACTCGAATATTCCGAGATAGACGATGAGAAGGCTGAAACCTTCAGGAATCTGATGGAGAAATATGCGGCGCTGTCTGATAAGACTTCAACGGATGACGCCGTGAGGCACATGAGAAGGCAGATATCCGACATATTCTATGATATATACGAAGGGGCTTTCTTCCACAGCCTTGTGGACAGGGACGTACCGCTGGTATTGAAGATGTTCTTTTATTTCGGCTTCATGGATGAGAAGCTCGCGGGCAAGGGAAATACTCAGGAATTGAAGAAGCTTGCAGCGGCATACGAGCCCGATCCCGAGGGAAACGTGGTCACGGCGTATGAGTGGATGAAGCTCATATTTGACGGCAAGGTCGAGCCTTCCAAGAATGAATTTGACATGGAATGGCCGAAGTACTTGAAGCAGAGGTATGACGACGGCGAGATAAAGCAGGAGGAGATGAAGCGCCTCACAAATGACAGGAAGGCGAAGACTTCATTTGAAATACATAATTTCATGAAGCTCGGCTCCCGCATAACATACGGCAGAATCACTACCTTCGTACCCGTATTCACGGAGGAGAGCACGTTAAGACCGCCGGAGACAAGCGTTACTACCCATAAGGCGGTACATGAAGCTCTCGATATGATCAGGAATATAGACTACAGCTGCTTTACGAGGCAGATAGTCTATTCAAATACAGACATAGGGGTTACGAGGGAATTTATAGATACGGAGATACTGCCGTATATTATCCTGATGCCCGTGGGAGGTACCAGATCGGGACTCTGGCAGGAGATATCGGGGGCATACCGCAATACTCCGGGACGCATGATGATGCCGGCATTCCTTGATAAGGAAGCAAGCTCGCATGTATTACGCCTTGCGGGGGAGTTCCGCTGGGAGATGTGCAGAAGGGAGCAGGGAGTGCATTGGAACGATGTGACGACGCCCTCGCTTACGTCCTTATTCTCCGATTATTTACAGTTTTACAGGAAGAATCACGAGCTGTCGCCGGATCTCAGGGAGAAGATAAAGGCGCAGCTTCAGTCGGCGAGAAACTCGGCAAAGGCAGTATTCGTAGCGGACTATATGAACTATGTCATGTATGAGAGCGCAGGTTCGCTAAGGCTTAATAAGGTATCGAGGGACATACTCTTCAGGTTCTGCCCGTTCACGAGCGAGATAAGGGCGAGGCTTCAGACCTCAAGCCCTGCTTACCAGAAGCTCATAGAGAGATTCGATATCAAGCGGGCGCAGAAGCTGCGTCTCATGGAGATAGTTTATTCCAAGATCGAGAAGGCAGGGGCGGAGGTTCCTAAGGAGATACAGATGCAGAGGGAGTTTCTTGATAAGTAGCAAGACACGCGACAGGATAAGGATGTGATCCGGCAGTATGCAGAGCGGGAGTGCTGCAAGATTTGATTTAGTTGAGGTGCGGACATGAATGATCTGATGTATGAGGGCGAGAATTATACGGAGCTGCTGACTATAAAGTATGCGGCGGATATCAAGAACCTTTCAAGATATATCCATTATTTTGAGAATAAAAAGGGTGACGACGTGGCGACGAAGTATGACGGGGAGCAGGGCGAGAGCAAGCTTAAATTCCCGGTATATGATTCAACGCTGCTCAGCTTTACTAAAGAGGCTGGCGCATCTTCGCTTATGGATCAGAACTATATGTATAAATACAGGCAGTACCGCATATCCACGGAGAAGGCAGAGAAGGAAGCCATAAAGGATGCGAAGATAAGAGATATAGACTTGCTTCGGGCTATCCTTTCAAGGTACGTGCTGGAGGGCAGATTCAAGGGAGTGAGATGGATAGAAGCTACGGAGCGAGGGATATTCTATGATGTGCTCGTTAAATTCGTTGAATTATTTGATTTCGTTACGAGAGATAACAATAGGATAGGACAGGACGTATAAGGAGAGGCATCAAGATGGTAAGACGCATATATGTAGAGAAGAAGCCGGAGTACGCAGTAAAGGCGAAGGAGTTATATGAGGAGATAGCGAGTTTCGTGGGAGTGAAGGGCATGACAGGGCTTCGCTATCTCATAAGGTACGATATAGAGGACATTAAGGATGCTATATATAAGAAGGCCTGTACCTCGGTATTCTCGGAGCCACCGGT
Source organism: Lachnospiraceae bacterium (assembly GCA_017455525.1). Lineage (GTDB taxonomy): Bacteria > Bacillota > Clostridia > Lachnospirales > Lachnospiraceae > NK4A144. Next base: position 42,934 of record JAFTAP010000078.1, on the reverse strand, counting down.
TGATATCCTCTACGAGGAGGATTTCCCGAGGAATAAAGACGATGTGGTTCTTGCGGTCGAGGCGCTCCCTGGACAGTATGACCAGAGGGCTGATTCTGCGGAGCAGTGCGTAAGATTCCTTAATGATGAGTCAAAATGCGTGATCCATACGGCAGAGGTCTATGTGGTAAGCGGCAAGATAAGCAAGGCTGATGCGGGCAAGATTGAGTCATATGTTGTAAACCCTGTGGACTCAAGGCTTTCGGGCATGGATAAGCCAAAGACTTTAATAGAGAAGTATGACGAGCCGGAGTATGTGGCGAGCTTTATAAGCTTTACTGAGATGAAGGAGAAGGAGCTGCGCTCGCTCTATGATTCTCTTAATCTTGCTATGACTTTCAAGGATTTCCTGCATATACAGAATTATTTTAAGAAGGACGAGAAGCGTGATCCTTCCGTAACGGAGATAAGGGTTTTAGATACCTATTGGTCGGATCATTGCAGGCATACGACATTCTCTACGGAGTTAAAGAATATTACCTTCGAGGACGGCTACTACAGGAAGCCCATAGAGGATGCCTTCAAGGAATATCTTAAGGTAAGGAACAGCTTCTATGGCAAGCGTCAGGCAGAAAAGGGCGGAGATAAGTATATCGATCTCATGGACCTTGGCACGCTTGCGGCGAAGGAGTTAAAGAAGCAGGGAAAGCTTAAGGATCAGGAGGAGAGCCATGAGATAAACGCCTGCTCCATAGTGGTGCCTGTAAAGCTTAAGGACAGCAATGGAAAGGCAAGGACCGAGGAGTGGCTTGTGATGTTTAAGAATGAGACGCACAACCACCCTACGGAGATAGAGCCCTTCGGCGGTGCGGCTACCTGCCTTGGCGGAGCGATAAGAGATCCGCTCTCGGGCAGGTCCTATGTGTATCAGGCGATGAGGATAACCGGAGCCGCAGATCCTACGGTTCCAGTGAATAAAACCTTGAAGGGCAAGCTTCCGCAGAAGAAGCTCGTGCGGGGAGCGGCGAAGGGATATTCTTCATATGGCAATCAGATAGGGCTTGCGACGGGCTACGTGCATGAGATCTATCATCCGGACTATGTGGCGAAGCGCATGGAGATAGGCGCAGTGGTCGCAGCGGCGCCGAGGAAGAATGTGATAAGAGAGGACGCGGCGCCCGGAGATGTGGTCATATTGCTCGGAGGACGCACAGGCAGGGACGGAATAGGCGGCGCTACAGGCTCGTCTAAGGTTCACACGGAGGCGTCGACCACGACCTGCGGGGCTGAGGTACAGAAGGGCAACGCTCCTACAGAGAGGAAGCTTCAGAGGCTTTTTAGGAGAGCGGAGGTATCGAAGCTTATAAAGGTATGTAATGACTTCGGAGCGGGCGGAGTATCGGTCGCGATAGGTGAGCTTGCGCCGGGGCTTGATATAGATCTTGATAAGGTTCCGAAGAAATACGCAGGGCTTGACGGCACGGAGCTTGCAATATCAGAGTCGCAGGAGAGGATGGCTGTAGTAGTTGAGGCTAAAGATGTTGCAGAGTTCATGGGCTATGCGGCTGAGGAGAACCTCGAAGCTACAGAGGTTGCGGTAGTTACTAAGGAGCCAAGGCTTCAGATGAAGTGGAGGGGCAAGAAGATAGTAGACCTGAAACGTTCTTTCCTCGATACGAACGGCGCGCATCAGGAAACTAATGTGAAGGTCGTAATGCCTGATGAAAAGAAGCCATACTTCCGTGAGATGATATCCGTGAAGGACGTGAAGAAGCAGTGGCTTGATACTATGGCTGATCTTAATGAGTGCTCACAGAAGGGGCTTGTCGAGATGTTTGATTCCTCAATAGGTGCGGCTACCGTACTAATGCCTTACGGCGGTAAGTATCAGACAACTCCGATACAGACTATGGCGGCGAAGCTTCCGATGTCGGATGGCGATGAATCCGATACAGCTACGATGATGAGCTACGGCTTCGATCCTTATATATCAAGCTGGAGTCCGTATCACGGAGCCGTCTATGCAGTCACTGACTCGATAGCGAAGATCGTCGCATCGGGCGGTGATATGAAGAAGATCCGCTTTACATTCCAGGAATATTTCAAGCGTATGACAGAAGACGAGACAAGATGGAGCGCACCGTTTACGGCGTTGCTCGGAGCCTTTGACGCACAGATGAAGTACGGGCTTCCGTCCATAGGCGGTAAGGATTCCATGTCGGGCACTTTTGAGAATATAGACGTTCCTCCGACGCTCGTATCCTTTGCTTTGGATGTCGCTGATGCGAGAAAGATAATATCTCCCGAGCTAAAGGCTGCGGGTAATACGATAGTCAAGTTCACGCTTCCGATAGATGAATACGACCTGCCTGTATACTCTGAGGCGGTGAAGCTTTATGAGGGAATAACCAAGGCTATCGGCAAGGGAGCGATAGTATCTGCCTATGCCCTTGACGAGCACGGCATAGCTCCCGCTGTATCCAAGATGGCTTTTGGCAACATGATAGGAGTGACGCTTGATAAGTCACTGCTTGCGGAGGAGCTTTTCTTATCGGAGACGGGAAATATAATAGCCGAGGTCGTAAGTGATAAGCTTAAAGAGATCAAGGTGCCTTACCGTGTGATAGGACGTACGGTTAAAAGCCCTGTGATAACGTATAAAGATACGAAGATAAAACTGTCCGGTATATTGGATAGCTATGATAAGACCTTAGAGAAGGTATTTCCGACTAAGAGCACTGATGATAAGGAGAAGCTTCCTGATTTCCTTGCTGACGCTCCGTCGGTGCATGTATGCAGGCATAAGGTTGCAAAGCCTAAGGTATTCATACCCGTGATGCCGGGTACTAACTGTGAGTATGACACGGCGAGGGCTTTTGAGGCAGCGGGAGCAGAGACAGAGGTAGGAGTCTTCGGCAATCTCACATCAGGCATGATAAGGGATTCGGTTGAGTCCTATGTGAAGAAGATACGGGATTCGCAGATAATCATGTTCCCCGGGGGATTCTCGGCAGGAGACGAGCCGGACGGATCTGCGAAGTTCTTCGCTACGGCTTTTAGGAATGAGAAGATAAGGGAAGCCGTGCAGGAGCTTATAGATAAGAGAGACGGGCTCGTGCTGGGTATCTGCAACGGATTCCAGGCCATAATCAAGCTGGGATTAGTGCCCTACGGTGAGATAACAGATGCGCAGAAGCCGGACTCTCCTACTCTTACCTTCAATACCATAAACCGCCATGTGTCAAAGATGGTATACACGAAGATCGTAAGTAATAAGTCCCCGTGGCTTATGGAGGCGGAGCTTGGTGGGGTATACGTGAATCCTGCATCACACGGTGAGGGAAGATTCGTGGCGCCTAAGGAATGGCTTGACAGACTTGCAAATGGCGGGCAGATAGCGACAAGATATTGCGATGCCGATGGTAATATAGCCATGGATGAATACTGGAACGTGAACGGTTCTTATGAAGCGATAGAGGGCATACTTTCGCCTGACGGGAGAGTATTTGGTAAGATGTGCCATATCGAGCGTAGAGGCAACGATGTAGCAAAGAATATCATCGGAGAGCAGGATATGGGAGTATTCGAGTCCGGAGTTATATACTTTAAATAGGAGAGTGCAATGGATAACATCATGAATTACGAGGACGTGGATTCCTGGAATACGATCATATTACTGTATAACTCTGCGCTTAAGGAGATAGGCACGAAGCTTGAGATACTTAATGACGAGTTCCAGCATGTGCATCAGTACAACCCGATAGAGCATATAAAATCCAGGATAAAGACGCCGGAAAGTATAGTGAAGAAGCTTAAAAGACGCGGATACGAGGTATCGGTTTCCAATATGGTGAAGTATGTGAACGACATAGCGGGCGTGCGTATCATATGCTCTTTCACGTCCGACATATACAGGATAGCGGATATGCTCGCAAGACAGAACGACATAAGGGTCATATCCATAAAGGACTATATCAAGAATCCGAAGGATTCAGGCTACAAGAGCTTCCACATGATAGTGTCGGTGCCGATATTCCTGTCGCATGAGACCATGGAGACGAAGGTCGAGATACAGATAAGGACCGTCGCCATGGACTTCTGGGCGTCTCTGGAGCATAAGATAAATTATAAGTACGACGGAACTGTGCCGGAGCATATAAAGCGTGAGCTCGGAGAGTGTGCGGAGATGGTATCAGACCTTGACGCCAAGATGATGAGCTTGAATGAAGAAATTAAAGAGCATGGCAAGGAGTCTGAGACCTTTGCTCAGGCCGGCTAATGTATGAGTATGAGAAATAGCGGAGCGGGTCCCATTCGGCAGAATAGTATGGAAAGTGAGCAAGGAAGCAATTCAGAGGCATCTGTCATGAATCGGGTCGCCATAACCGGAGCTACGGGAGCGATAGGCATAGCGCTTATAAAGCATTGCATAAAGCGAGGCGTAGAGACATATGTATTCACACATAAAGGATCTAAAAGGAATGACCACATACCGAAGCATCCGCTCATGCATATAGTATACTGCGAGCTTGACGAGCTGGGAGACTTTGATCCGCAAGACTTGCCTGAGATAGATGTGTTTTATCATTTTGCATGGATGAAGGCCTTCGGAGAGAAGGCGCGCGACGACCTTGACACCCAGATAAAGAATATATCATACTCGGTTAATGCCGTTCGTCTTGCGAATAAACTTGGCTGTCGTCTTTTCATAGGAGCAGGATCACAGGCGGAGTACGGCAGATACGGCGGAAAGCTCGCACCCGACACGCCGTGCTTTCCGGAGAATGGCTACGGCATGGCGAAGCTTGCGGCGGGACAGATGACGAGGCTTGAGTGTGAGAAGCTTCACATGGGTCATATATGGGTAAGGGTACTGTCCGTGTATGGACCCTATGATGGAGAGGGAACGCTTATCATGTCCGTAATAAGGGACGCATTAGAGGGAAGGAATCCCGAATGCACAAAAGCAGAGCAGATATGGGATTACCTATATAGTGATGATGCGGGAGAGGCGTTCTTCCTGCTCGGAAGCAAGGGAAAGCCCGGACGGACATACGTACTGGGAAATGGAGACGCAAGACATCTTAAGGATTACATAGAGGAAATATGCGATGCCTGCGCAGAAACCGAAAGCAAGGTAACAGCGGATAGCGTGGTAAAAACAGGCGTGCCAGAGAGACAGCAATCCGACAGCGCGAGAAGGCGCGTAAAGCCTGTATACGGTGCAAGGCCCTACTCAGCAAAGCAGGTAATGCACCTTGAGGCAGACATCACACAGCTTACGGCTGACACAGGCTATGTCCCTGAGACAGATTTCAAGAGCGGGATCAGGAAGACGATAAACTGGATCATAGGGGGCGAAACGCAACAGGCCACCTGATACAGGCTTCAATTGACACAGATGTTATAATACTAGTACACAATCAGACATGCGAAGGCGCCGGATAATTATTATACAAGGTACTTAGCAAGGAGTAACGATTTGAGTAAGGGCAGACGATATATTACTTGCATACTTGGGATAATAGAGACTGTCATATTGACGGGGATTTATTATCTTTTATGGAGGATAGGATATACGCATGGGATACCCGGTTACCCTGAGTATCTCGGATTCGGTAAGTTCGTCCTTATGGCTATCTATGCTTTCATGCTGGTCGTGGTCATGTTTTTCAGCGGAGGATTCAGTTACGGTAAGTTCAAGCCGGTGAGCATCATTGTCAGGCAGTGGTTTACGATTTTGGCGGTGAACGTGATCACCTACATGCAGCTCAGCCTTACGGCGAAGCATCTGGTGGCCAAGAGACCGATGTTTGACGCGACAGTGATCCAGGCCGTCCTGATAGTAGTATATGCGATCATCTCGGATGCTATAGAAAAACGGCTTAGGGCTAAGGGCAGTATGATAGCGGTAGGAGACGGCATAGAAGAGGGACAGGTAATAGACGGTTATAAGGTCTCAGATGTTGAGCGTGGGTCACATGATATGACGGGCATATCACACCTGTTTGACAGGATAGACAGCCATGATGCTGTAGCAGTATCCGGAAGGGACGAGGCGTTTCCGCTTATAATAAGGCATTGCATCGAAAAGCGTATTCCCGTATATGTTTCAGCGACCAACCCCTTGGTTTACGGCGTCAGGAGACCTGACAGTGATGGAGAGAACTATGTCCTTGTGCTTGGGATAAATGACGGCTCCAGTGGCTTTATTGACAGGATGAGGGCTTATCTTACATGATCCGATCAGGTAAAAACAAGGAATGGATAAGGTATGCGGTATGCGCCGCAGTGGTGGTGATCATTTCACTTATTACCGCGTGTATGCCTGATAACGGAGTTATATTAAGGAATCAGACGAAATCCGTCCCGGTTTATAGAGTTGAGCGGGAGTATAGTGATGGCGGGCTGGTTCTGTCAGAATGGACTGTAGATGATGAGGGAAATCGTGTTGCGGATAAGTCTGATAGCATCGCTGAGGTCAGATATGAATATGACGGTATGCAATATGTAAGCCGGGAGTCCTACTATGGGCCGGATGGAAATCCTGCATCGGCAAAGGGAGGATATGCTTCAGTTTCGTACGAATATGATAGGAATGGCAATAGGGCCGTGATTAAATACTATGATGAAGAAGGCGAGCCGGCGGCGCTCCTTAACGGGTACGCAGAGGTCCGGTACGAATATGATGAGGGAAACCGGAAGATAAGCGAGACATATTATGATAAGTATGGCAAGCCTGTCACGTCTGCGATCGGCGTATATGGGATAAAGTATGAGTATGATGAAAACGGGAAGCTTGCCGCAGCAAGATTCGTAGATACAAAGGGGAATATAATGACCTGCAAGTCGCGCTATGCTTCATATTCCAACACATGCGACGCTGAGGGGAATGTTGTTTCCACGAAGTATTACGATCTAAACGGCAGCCTTGTCATAGTGCCTTCTTATGGATATGCGGAGATAAGGAAGGACTATGACGACGAGGGGAGAGTGGAAAAGGAGTCATATTTTGACACAGCGGGAAAGGCTGTCACGAATGTGAAGGGAATTGCTTCAGTCCGATATACATATGATGAGGAAGGTCTTAAGACAAGTGAAGCCTACCTTGATGTAGAGGGCAGTCCGTCAGAGAATAAGGCGCATATCTCAGGAGTGCTCAATACTTACGACGATGACTCGTTACTGATCAGGGATGAGCTGCAGGATCTCGACGGAACACTGATGGATGATCAGGGCTATGTCTCAAGACTGTATGAGCATACAGCGATAGATCTGGTATCGAAGGAAACATACGTGGATGCCGATGATCGGGTCGTCATGACTAAGAGGGGTTATGCGATCATAAGCTATGAGTATGATGATCTGAGAAATAAGATACATACAAGTTATCTGGATGAAAGCGGCAAGCCTGTGATGATAAAAGCGGGGTATGCCGGTATCGGCATGTCCTACCTCAGGCGCAGATGTATCAAGGAAGAGTATGACGATGGCAGAGGAAATCCGGTCACCGCCTCTTCAGGATGCCATGGGCTTGAGAGGACGTACGACGAGGACTGGAATCTGACACAGCTTACATATATAGGTCTTAAGGGAAGCCCTGTTATCAATAAGAAAAAGGGTTACGCAACAGTAAGATATGAGTACGATGACGTAAGGAATGTCATAGGTGAGACTTATCTTGATGCGGAAGGCATGCCTATAAAGGATGGCGTGAATACTATCAGGAGGAAATATGATGCAGATCGCAGGATCATATCCGAAGATAAAAGATGATATAATAATATATCCCGCCGTGATCTGGATCATTGCGTATGAATTCCTGGAAAGGACGAATTTTACTTTTAACTGGAACGGGATATATGGCTTGCCCTTGTCAATAGAAAGGGTCTGCCGTATCATAATTCTTTTCTTCGCTATTTATAATGTAGTGAAGGAGGAGGACATCGGTCGGAAGATCTTATACTCTTTCTTTATAGTGCTGGGATGGTTCACGTCCGTTATGCTTCTTGTTTTATGGGTATCTCTTGCGGGAAGGTCGATGAAGACGTGGCTTTCTGTAGGAGTAGGTACGGTGATCACGATGTTTGCCATTACGATAGCCAGCTCCTGTATGGGGATTATAGGCATGGGCAGGCATGGAACATGGGAAGGCAATTTCTTCGGTATGGCGACTCAGGGACAGATCAGCTTCGTGCTGCTCTTCCTGATGATGGGAGCGGCTGTTTTAAGAGGTGGTATTTTTGCTTATTATGAATATTTGGCCATGTACATCATCATTTTCTTTAACTCATACGTATACATGAAAAGAAACGCGAATATATGCATGACGCTCCTTGTCACTATGCTCATCATCAGACAGGTGTATTTAAGGTATGGAAGGGGCGAAGGAGCGGGACATCTTATTAAATGTCTGCAAAAGTATTTCTTCGATTACTGTTTTATATTGGCGTATGCCGTTTTCATGATCTGCGTATTTTTAAGGGATCATATAAGGCTTTTGCAGCCGACGCTTCCCTGGCTGAGGTCCTTTATGGTAAGGCTTGATGATACTGCAGAGATATGGAGGGCTTTTCCACTCACCCTGTTTGGTAATTACATACATGAGTACGCCGGAGGAAACGCCACGTCGCTTCTCTTTGATCCCTTATTTTCCAGGACGCTGCTGTATGACGGGTTAGCAGTATTCACGGTTCTGATGATCGTCACCACTTATTTCATGGTAAAGGCGAGACATAGGGAAGAGGGCGTCATATATATAGTCTTCATGGTGATGGCGTTATTCAGCATATCAGATCCGGTTGCCTGGGATGTGGGACTTAATTTTCTGATCGCCCTTCCATTTGCGGAATGGGATATACCTACGAGGAAAGACAGGTCGCTTCCGGAACTGTAGCCGGAGACAGAAGGGAACTCAATGTCATGGAGCATAGGGCGGGAAGATACAAGATGGCTCTTAAACGTCTGATGGACGTGTCCGGAGCTATACTAGGACTAGCCATTACAGCAGTGCTTACACTGATATTCGGTCCTATCATATTCATATCTGATCCGGGACCAGTATTTTTCTCACAGGAAAGAGTGGGTAAGGACGGGAGGATTTTCCGCATATATAAATTCCGAAGCATGTATAAGGATGCGGAGCTACATAAGGCGGAGCTTATGAAAAGGAATGAGATGCACGGACCCATGTTCAAGATTGAGGACGATCCCCGCATCATAGGGTCAGGTCCTGACGGGAAGAGGCATGGCATAGGGTGGTTCATACGCAAGACCTCCATAGATGAGTTCCCCCAGTTTTTTAATGTCCTTATCGGGGATATGGCTCTAGTCGGCACGAGGCCTCCTACTCTAGATGAGTGGGAGAGGTATGAGAGCAAGTACAGAGCGAGGCTTTCCATGAAGCCGGGAGTCACCGGACTGTGGCAGGCATACGGAAGGAGTGATATAAGAGACTTCGATAAGATCATGGAAATGGATATGAAGTACATTAAGACCTGGACTATAGCGGGAGATATAAGGATACTGCTCCGCACCGTCCTCATAGTCCTGACCGGACGCGGAGCGAAATAGTATGTGGTGCGTGATAAGAGTGAATACGGGCAAGGAGGAAGAAGCGATCGTATTCATGAGATCCATCATGGATATCGATAAGCTCGGCAGACCCTTTATCCCTAAGGTCGTGCGTAAGAAGAGGGCATTAGGTGAATGGAAGGACAGATTCATGCCGTTCGTTCCGGGGTACGTATTCTTTGAGACGGATGATCCGGATGCACTTTTTTTTGCGCTTAAGAAGATTCCGAAACGCACCTCCCTTCTCCGTATTGACGAGGATATACTGAGTGTAAGCAAGCAGGAAGAAACTTTTATCAGGGCTTTTTTTGGTGAGGACGATGTGGTAGGAATATCAAGGGGACATAAGGAGGGGGACAGGGTCGTAATAGACGCAGGCCCGCTCGTAGGCAAGGAGGGGATAATAAGTAAGGTGGATCCTCATAAGAGGAAGGCGGTCGTAGCCACAGAGATGTTCGGACGGAAGATGGAGATTACATTGGGAGTGGAAATCCTCTTATGATTGCGATACAATATATGGGGGTTTGAGGCACAGAGAGGAAATATATAGTGTATAGAAGGCAAAACTCTCTAAAATTCGAATGGAAGTATGCCTACAGAAGCATGTGTACGGTCATACTTGCGGCCATAGCCGGCGGGATGTGGTTCTATGTGTGGTACGGACTCGTGCATGAGTTCGTGCTTTCCCATAAGGATCGGCGAATTCTGCGGGGACTAGGGAACCTTGGCATGTCACTTATCATATATATCACCATGTATCTGATAGTAGGCTTTGGGATTCATGCATTCAGGATAGGCGTGGAGAGGACGACGAATATAGTCGCCTCTCAGGTTATGACGGTCTTTGTGACAGATCTTTGCGAGACCTTCGTTACTATGGCGGTGACGGGGTATTGGAGACTATGGAAGAGCTTCCTTACCGACTATGCCATTTTATGGGTTGCCCAGAGTATTGTGTTGCCGGTAGTTTCCGTCATAATGATATATGCGTATCGCACCATGTTTCCCCCTATAGATATCATAGAGATATACGGCAGGGAGAACGGACTGTGCTATAAGATGAACCTTCTTACCTTCAAGTACCATATCAGCGAGTCGGTGGATGCAGGCGAGCACAAGATAGAGGAGTTGCTTAAGAAGATAGAAGGGCACGAGGCCGTCCTGATAAATGACCTCTCGGCCAAGAAGAGGAATAAGATCCTTAAGGCCTGTTTCGATATGGATAAGAGGGTTTACGTGGTGCCCAAGATATCAGACGTCCTTATGAAGTACTCGGAGGAGCTGAATCTTATAGACACGCCTCTGTACCTGTGCAGGAACCGGGAGATAAGCCTGTGGCAGCGTGTGATCAAGAGGGTGCTGGATCTGCTTGCCTGCACGTTAGCTACGATAATACTCAGTCCCGTCATGATCATAACGGCCATAGCGATCAAGATTGAGGACAGGGGACCTGTTTTTTACAGACAGGAGAGAGTCACGGAGGGCGGCAGGAGGTTCATGATCCTTAAGTTCCGCTCCATGATAGTGAATGCAGAGGCTGACGGGAGGCCTCACCCTGCCGGCGAGAAGGATGACCGCATCACGAAGGTCGGAAGGATCATAAGGAGCTGCCGCATAGACGAGCTCCCTCAGCTTCTGAATATTATAAAGGGCGACATGAGCATAGTGGGACCGAGACCCGAGAGAGTCGAGCATGTGGAGAAGTACACGAGGGAGATACCGGAGTTCTCCTTCCGCCTAAAGATGAAGGGAGGTCTCACCGGCTATGCCCAGGTCTATGGTAAGTATAATACCAGCGCACTGGACAAGCTCAAGCTCGACCTCACCTACATAACTAATTACAGCCTGCTTACCGATATACAGATCATCTTTGAGACTGTGAAGATCCTGTTCTTAAGAGAGAGCACCGAAGGGTTCGAATGAGGTATCCGGTCACTGCCCTTGCGGACACAGCAGCTTCGAAAATCAATGACAGGCATATAAATAAATGTACCCCGTCCACTCTGTGAAGCACCATGTTGCGGTCGTCATTGATTGGCGGAGTGGGATAAGGCAGGATGAATACGAGCAGGACAGTAAGGTAGAAATAAATGATATGAAGCCTGCCGGGAAGGCATCCCTCGTCATATATCATGATCAGAAGCACTGGCGTGAAGAAGCACAGCGTGTAGTCAGTGCTTTCGCCCTGCATGAGCACCATCAGCAGGGTCAGACAAAAGAGCTTCTGCCATCTCCTGCGGTGGATACAGAAGGCTGCGATAAGTACCATAAAGCATACTGCGGGTAATACAAGTGTGGCAATGTCCCCGCATGGCAGCGACATCCTTAAGAAATATCTGAACAGATGCTCCGCTACACCTCTTATCCCGTAACGGTAGAAGATGGCGTCGCCTTCTCCGGCATTGAAGCCTGACAGATTCTTAAGATACAGAGGCAGGATTCTAAATCCGCCGAAGAGCATCATCGAGCCTAGGAATAGAGTCATTCCCGATAATACGGCGGCTATGGCTTCTTTATACTGCTTTCTGTCTAAAAGTATCAGACCATAAATGCAGGGATAAAGCTTGATCCCAAAGGACAATACGAGACAGGCCACGGAGACTGCGCGGACCCACGATCTCTTAGAATCATAGCTGAAGAGGAATACGGCGGAGAGCATGGCGGAGATGCAGACTATATTTCCCCGCTCAAGCGCGCACAGGCTGCCGTAGCTTAGGACAGACGCCATGCCGGTTAAGTAAGCCGCGACTCCCAGATGCCTGAATTTATATGCGACTAAACAGGGCATTAGCAGCAGGTAGGATATGAACCATATGCCATGCGCTATTACCATCGACTGGAAGGTCCTGGGATCATGCGGAGTCCTGCGTCTGCCGACTACAGCGGAGTGATCTGTGGGAAGCCCTTCTAGAGCTTCATCGTCTACCATCAGGAGCGTAGCCTTAAGCATGACGGATGCCGGGAAAGGATATATGAGCTTATAATTCTCATAGATATCATCGCCTTTGCTTTCCTCGAGACTGTTATAGAAGTCCATGGAAGAATCCATGCTGTCCTTCCAGAAGAAATAAGGCCAATAGTCGCCCTTCCGTACAGCAGCTACTGTCAGAAGGGTAAAAAGCCCCGCAAAGGTGAGCACTGCATAAAGCAGAGCGAAGTCTTTGTTGAATCTTTGTTTTTCCATTTCGTTTCCTCCTTAAAATTAATATGTGAGATGATCGATCTGTCCGGTCTGTTTTTTACACCTACCGGATTTTGTGGTAGAATACTACGCATCAGGAAACCATGATTCGCAGCGGACGCCGCGGGCGCCCTGCAGATGACAGGCGGATATAGCGTATGTTGAATGTCGGAGGTGTCATAAATGACATCCCGGTGGCGAAGCCTACGCAAAATCCACGAATATACGCTTTAAGGAGGCATAGTGAAGGATGATATCTTAGCCCTGGTTGGCAGAGGGAATCCGCTATTTGAAAAGGATATAGAAAATAATGAGAGGGAACTGTCTGATACTGTCAGCAGTTCCCGTTTTCTCGTTATAGGGGGAGCCGGAACCATAGGTTCTGCAATATGCAGGGAGCTTTTTGACAGGAATCCCAAAGTACTGCATGTCGTCGATATCAGCGAGAACAATATGGTGGAGCTGGTAAGGGATATCAGATCGTCTAAGGGATATGGTGACGGTGAGTTTGCCACATTCGCTATTGACTGTGGCAGCCCTATCTTTGAAGCCTTCATAGAAGGACAGAAGAAACGTATAGGCGGATATGACTATATCTTTAACACATCTGCCCTGAAGCATGTGCGCTCGGAGAAGGATCCCTATACGCTTATGCGTATGATAGACACTAATATCTTCAACACGGATGAGACAATGCGCATGGCATCCGACATGGGGGCGAGGAAATACTTCTGCGTATCTACCGATAAGGCGGCTAATCCCGTAAATATGATGGGAGCATCGAAGCGCATCATGGAAATGTATCTTAACCGCAGAAGCGAGACCATGCCGGTGTCTACTGCGAGATTCGCTAATGTAGCCTTCTCGGACGGGAGCCTGCTGTATGGATTCAATAAGAGGATAGAGAAGGGTCAGCCAATATCGGCACCTTGTGATGTGAGAAGATACTTCGTGACGCCGAAGGAAGCAGGCGAGCTGTGCCTTCTGTCATGCCTTACAGGGAAGAACAGGGATATTTATTTCCCGAAGCTCGACGAGGAGCTGAACCTTGTTACCTTCAGCAGCATAGCGGAGAAGTATCTGGAGAATCTCGGATACGAGCCCGTGAAGTGCGCAACCGAGCAGGAGGCGAGGGACAGAGTATCTGAACTAAAGGTGGCGCGTAAGTATCCTGTGTATTTCTTTGAGAGCGATACGACGGGAGAGAAGGATTTCGAGGAATTCTATACAAGTGATGAGACACTTGATATGGGGAGGTTTGATTCCATAGGGATCATAAAGAATAACTTGAATTATGAAGGCTCGAAGCTTGACGAATTTACGAAGCAAATAAAAGCTCTGAAGGACAGAGGCTACTGGGAAAGAGACGAGCTTATAGCTCTCTTCAACGAGATGATACCTAATTTCAACCATAAGGAGACGGGGAAGTTCCTGGACGGGAGGATGTGATGACCAGATTCTTTGACGTACTCTTTTCGACATGCGCAATAGTGGTATTACTCCCATTTATGATACCGATAATGATCGCTCTTAAGCTTACGGGAGAGCACTATGTATTCTATGAGCAGACACGTATCGGTAAGGGCGGAAAAGAGTTTCAGTTGCTTAAGTTCGCTACGATGCTTAAGGACTCGCCTAATCTTCCCGGAGGCATGTTTACTATGCGAGATGACCCCAGGATACTTCCGATGGGGAAGTTTCTTCGTAAGACCAAGATCAATGAGCTCCCTCAGCTTATAAATATACTCAGGGGTGATATGAGCATCATAGGTTACAGGCCGACGGTGAAGAATCAGTATGAGGATTATCCGGAAGAGTCGAGGAAGAAGCTTGCCACGTCTCTTCCTGGACTTTCAGGTATTGGATCTATAGTCTTCCGTAATGAAGAGGAGATCTTGCAGGAAGCATCGGATGATGAGGAGGGTAAAGAAAGATTTTATCGTGAGATAATATCTCCTTATAAAGCAGCACTTGAATGCTGGTACATAGATCACAAGTCGATATTCATGTATTTCAGGCTTATAGCCCTGACTGTGGACGCAGTACAGAATCCGAAGAGCCGCCGCTGGTGGAAGGAACTTAAAGGAAAAGGCTTACCTATGCCTCCGAAGGAGCTTAGGAAGTATCTATAGGTAAGGTGTAACGCCTTGAAAAAATAAGGAAAAGGAAATTGATGTATGACATATAAATTAAACCCGGAGATAGAAAAGATCATATCGCCTGTAGTGGTGACAGACGGAAAGAACAGATGGGAGTTTGCCAACGGCAGGAAGGCAGAGGAAGCCGTCTTTGATAAGCAATACAATATCACTTCGTACAGGGCTATGGGAGATACGGTGGAAGTATCCGTAGAGGAGTTCAGGGTATGACTGATTTAAGAGAAGATCCGAGGTTTAAGGGCATAGAGCCTTTCGACGGAAAAGTATGGCTGAGTTCTCCGTCAATGCACGGAGATGAGCAGAGATGGGTTGATGAAGCTCTGCAGACTAACTGGGTTACGACAGCCGGAAGCAATATCAACGAGGTGGAACGACAGATTGCAGAATATATAGGAATGAAGTATGCGGTGGGCTTGTCAACCGGCACAGCGGCACTCCATATGGCAACGAAGCTCGCAGGAGAGAGGCTGTACGGACAGGCGCGACCGAATGAAGGCACATTATCCGGACGGAGAGTCTTTTGTTCTGACTTGACCTTTGACGCAACCATAAACCCTGTGGCGTATGAGGATGGCGAGGCGGTCTTCATTGATACTGAATATGACACATGGAATATGGATCCCGTAGCATTGGAGAGGGCTTTTGAGATATATCCCGATGTAAGGCTGGTAGTAGTTGCTCACCTTTACGGTACTCCGTGCAGGATGAGGGAGATCCGCGAGATATGTGATGCGCATGGAGCACTGATAATAGAGGATGCGGCAGAATCGCTTGGGGCTAAGTATAGACCTGAAGATGAGTGGAGGGAGACAGGCGCACTGGGCGACTACAATTGTATTTCCTTCAATGGCAATAAGATAATTACAGGCAGTGGCGGTGGCATGTTCATTACTGACTCTAAGGAGGATGCGGATAAGGTCAGGAAATGGAGTACTCAGAGCCGTGAGGCCGCACCTTGGTATCAGCATGAGGAGATAGGGTACAACTATAGGATGTCTAATGTGATAGCTGGAGTCATCCGGGGGCAGATACCTTATCTAAGGGAGCATATTGAGCAAAAAAAGGCGATATACGAGCGATACAAGAAAGGTCTGGCAGACCTGCCTGTAATGATGAATCCATTCGATAGGGAGAACTCCGAGCCTAACTTCTGGCTCTCGTGCCTGCTTATAGACAGTGAAGCTCTTGCACCGCAGGTCAGAGGTGAGCAGGAAGTCCTGTGGAATCACGAACCTGGCAAGTCAAGCCCTACTGAGATACTTGATGCTATTAAAGCATTTGGCGGTGAAGGACGTCCTATATGGAAGCCAATGCATATGCAGCCGATATATAGGATCAATCCGTTCGTTACGGTTGAGGGTAATGGCAGAGGGCGCACAAATGCTTATATAAAGGGCTCTGGCATCGACGTTGGGGCGGATATATTCCGGAGAGGGTTGTGCCTTCCCAGCGATAACAAGATGACAGAAGAGCAGCAGGACCGGATTATTGAGATCATTCATAGGTGCTTCCTATAAATCGGTTGCATGTGCATGAGGAGCGTAGATTGGGAGATACCGTATCGGCTGGACATGCATTAGGACTGTAGATACGCATCTGCTGGATATGCATGAGGGCGTATATGTGCATCTGCTGGATATGCATGAGGGGTCACATCGTATCTGCCGTTAGCTGAGTAAAGGGCTCGCATTGAACAAAAATCGAATGGAGACGATTGTGAGTGTTTAAAAGATTTGCAGCAATGTTGCTTGTAGTACTTCTTTTTACTTCTTCAGCTTCTGCTGAGACACTTTCGCAATTTTTCTTTAAGACTACTTCATCGTGGACTGTGGTAGAAGGACAGCCCAGTTTGATTGTATCTGTGAACCCTATTAGAAACGGACTGAGAGCTTACGAGGCTGATGTAAGAATTAAGGAGCGTGGCGGAGCTGAGGCCTATATTGACCGGATTATGGTGCACATCTTTGATGATGATTACCGGCTCTTCTAAAAATGTTGGTGACAATAGGCTAAAGATATAGATAATACGAGGGTTTAGGAGGAATTAAGTATAGGATAAACGTTAAAAAGGCGTAACTGAATAAGCCTGTCCATATAAGGTTATTAAAAAGACAGGAAAAAGGAAAGGCTTATGAAAAGTGAGAGCAGTCTGGAGACCCAATAAGAGGGTCTTATTTTAATGACTTAAAGGAAGCATCACATCCTTTCATGTTGTACAAGCTGCACAAAATTCACATGTCATGGAGTTGATGCATGGCATCCTCATACAGCGCTTCATAATGAATGGCCTTCTCCTCAAGAGATTCAGCCAGACGCCGGTAAGAGAGCATGGACTCCACGGCATCATTGTAAAGCCTGCGGAAGCTGTCAAAAGAGTACAGCTCAATGTTCCCGGAAAAGTCGGTGGCTGCAAGATCATCGAAAGGAGCATCCGAGAGGGAATCCAGCAGCACGTGGTTCATTTTGGTGACAGACAAGTGTTTCATGACATAGCCTCCTTTTCTGTTGTAGCTTTTTCAGCAAATACGGTGTAGTTCTCGACGACCTGCTTATAAGGATCGCAGGCGAGGAGTATACGCTTCCTGAAGTTCTCGAACTTGTGGGCGCCATAGCCGCATTTCTTGAGGATCTTTATCTTATTGTTGAGGCCCTCGCAGACGGCATTGCTCTTTCCGTAATGGAAGGCATTGAGGATATAGCTTTTGTTATGCCGCACGGTGTTAGCGCAGTGCTTAACGGACTCATAAGGAGATCCGGAGAAGGTGCCAAGCCAGTCACCAAGGAAGAGGCGCTGCTGCTGATACGATGACATATGGACGATGTGTATCATCTGCTGGTAAGCCTGGTAAGCGTCGGAAAGCTCATCGGATAAGGCGAGAACGGAGTCGAGGCGCTCCTTATTTTCCTCTATGCGTTTTCCGCTCCAGTAAACGCCCTGATTGTATTCAGAAGTAGTCAGGAGCCTGGCGGAGCCTCTTAAGAGCTTATAAGTGGTATCGTCACCGCTGATACGGTATTCGCGCTGCAGTGCGCGGCGTATCGAGGTGACATTATCCGAAAGGAGCTTGACGACATGGAAGGGGTCTATACAGATGGTCACACCGGGGAACACGGTCTTAGCGAGCGTGAGGAAGCCGGAGCGCATGTCGCAGCAGAAGAATCGCACATTCTTACGTTCCATGGGATTAAAGGCGTAAAAGTATTCCAACAGGAAGTCCTTGTTGGGAGAGGGCAGCACGTCAATGACGCATCCGTTGTCACCATCTGCAAGATTGCAGTGGTAGTCGGTGACAACCCATCTGTAATTAACCTTGTCCCAGTAGCCCGCTGAGCCGGAGAACTCATCGATGCAAAGGGTGGATGGCAGGAAGGAAGGCGGACCGAAAGGGATCTCCTCAAGGACATGGTTCACGATTGCGGGCGTGACGGCATTGCGCAGAGCTATGTCCTTGATGGAGGAAGTAGTCTGGAGTTCGCGGCATATGTCGAGATAGAGGGAGACGGTGATACGGGTTCTGTCGAGTATCCAGTAGACAGGCTCCTGGAATGAACGCCTGCAGTCCCTGCACACGTATCGCCTGTGATGAAAGGTTATGAGGAGACCTTGTCCACCGTAGGAGAGGTGTCTGACTGTGCGCATGCGTCCCTGATCCTTTATGACGGTGTGCTCAGAGCCGCAGTGAGGGCAGGGCTGGACCGTGGGCTTGGGGATCTCCACGAATATCTCATCGCAGTTCTGATGGGACTCGTAGCGTGTGATGCGGAGCTCAGCAGGGAGCTTTGCGAGACGGTTCTGAACATTCTTAGGAACGATAAACATAATAAAAATCCTCCTTGTGTTTAGTAGCACACGCAGGAATGGCTGGCAGGTGGAATGAGCTTGGAGATTTTAAGAAAAGTGAAAAGAGAGAACTGAATAAAGAGAAAAAGAGCCGACTTCATTCATGACCGCGGAGTCATGCTTGCGTGTGCTTTTTGTTGTTTGCAAATGAAATGATACATCAGAATGGACTCTGCGGTTATGAACGGGACCGGTGAAATTCCTACAATCCCCAACAAAATGAGAAGAACTACAAGAAAAAATGGGGATACACAAAAAACACCGGGAAATTTAGAAGATATTTGTGAAACACTATCAAACTGAGGAGTTCTCTTAGATATGTTGGTGATTCACCAACATAAATGGAGATATCACCACAATAAAGAGAAGAACCCACAATAAAGAGAAGAACCAGATTTCTTCGGAAGACCAAGATCAATGAGTTGCCGCAGCTGCTGAATATATTAAAAGGCGACATGAGTGTGATCGGGTACAGGCCGTTGGTGCTCAAGGAGTATAAAGAGTATCCGGAAGAAGTCAGGACGGTTTTAAGAGAATCAAGACCGGGATTGAGTGGGATCGGTAGTATTGTATTCCGAAATGAAGAAGAGATATTACAAAACTTCGCTACTCACGAAGAGAAAGATGAGTTCTACTTTGAGACTATCCATCCGTATAAGGGACAGCTTGAGGCGTGGTACGTTAAACACAAGAGTATTGTGATGTACTTCCGGCTTATAGGAATGACCGTTGAAGCGGTGTTGAGCGGAGATAGCAGGAGTTGGAAAAAACTCCCGGGTATTCCCCAGCCGCCTGAAGAGTTGGAGGGGGTTTTATAGACGTCCGGGAATGTTTGTTTTAGTTTTAGATCCGATGTCAAAATAATGTTTATGACGTTTGCAAAATAAGGCTGTGAGTCTTCTGGAGGCATATTAAGGATGAAGTTGCTCAAATATGCATACGAAAAAGTTAATGGAAAGCCGGCACCTTATTATTACGATTATTCGATTCTCACAATAATAGGCAAACCTCTCCGGAAATGGGTATGTCAGGTTATAGCACCGAATTGCGTTTTTAATAATATAAGAATTCTGCTATATCGCCTCTGTGGTTTTAAGATTGGCAAGAATGTATTTATTGGTATGAGATGCTATCTGGATGATATGTGCTATGACTTATTGACCATAGGCAATAATGTGACCATCTCCTATGGCGTCTATTTTGCCTGTCATGGAAGGAATCAAAAGCATTATCCCATTCTTATAGAAGACGACGCATATATTGGGATGAAAGCCAATGTGATTAGTAAGAATATTGACGGGATGGGAAACGGAGTTCGGATAGGCAACAGAGCAATAATTGGCGCTTGTTCATTGGTAAATAGAGATATACCAGATGGGGCAACAGCAGTGGGAGTACCATGCCGGATTACAAAAATCACAAGAGATCAGCAATGAATGAATTGCTCTCTGTAATAATACCATCATACAATACTGCAAAATATTGAAAGATTAGTTGTTCGATTTCAAACCATGTGTAATTTTCGTTGATAAAGTGACGTTTTAAGCATTATCGAGAGGCAGAGAATGAAAACGTTCTAGTTACTCTATTAACACAATAAGAGACTAATGGAAACTGTTTATGAAGGATTATGGACTTGTTTCAATAGTAATGCCGTGTTTCAACACGGCACAATATATTGGTGATTCAATAAGGTCGGTAATAAATCAGACATATGATAACTGGGAACTCTTAATAGTAGATGATTGTTCTACTGATGATTCTATTTTTATTATCAAAGAGTTTAAAGAGCCGCGGATAAAGTTGTTTCAGAATGAAAAGAACTCTGGGGCTGCAGTTTCTAGGAACTACGCATTAAGAGAGGCAAAAGGAAGGTGGATAGCTTTTTTAGACAGCGATGATGTTTGGAGTCATGAAAAACTAGAGAAGCAACTAGAGTTCATGAATGATAACCAATACTCTTTTACTTACACAGATTATAGAATATGTGAGAATGGAAAATGGCTTCCATATATTAACACGGGTCCGGATAAAGTAAACAAAAGAGTTATGTTTAACTACTGCTATTTCTCAACGATTACTGTGATGTATCAACGAGAAAAGGTGGGTTTGATTCAAATTCCAGATTTGAAAAAGAATAATGATTATGCAATGTGGCTCAGGGTAATAGAGAAGAGTGATGCCTATCGGTTACCTGAATGTCTATCCTTTTATATTAAGCATGATGGGTCTATTTCCAGTGGGAGTAAGTTTAATTTAATAAAATGGCATTATGCGTTGTTTAGAATTGGACAGGGAATGAATCCACTAATGTCAACCGTTCTTACATTAAATAATCTTATTCATGGAATTTGGAAAAAATATCATTATAGAGAATATGTGCGTGAAGGAGAACAACTTGTCACTATTTGAAAATCTTGTAAACAAAAAAGGATATTTGGCTCTTGTAGGCCTTGGGTATGTCGGTATGCCCATAGCGCATGCGTTTGCTAAAAAGGGGTTAGATGTAATAGGTTTTGATCTTAACAAGGAGAAGATTGAGCTTTATAAATCTGGGATTGATCCAACTAACGAAGTGGGAAATGAAGAGATCAGGAATACAAAGATACTGTTTACGACAGATGAGACAGAATTAAAAAAAGCAAAATTCATTATAATTGCAGTTCCTACCCCGGTAAATGTTGATCACACACCAGATCTTACTCCTGTCATCGGTGCATCTGAAATAGTTGGACGGAATCTTGCCAAAGGTTCTATCGTTGTGTACGAATCAACTGTATATCCAGGTTGTACAGAAGATGTGTGTATACCTATTCTTGAAAAACAATCGGGGCTTAAGTGTGGAACCGACTTTAAGGTGGGATATTCTCCAGAACGAATAAACCCAGGTGATAAGGTTCATAGACTTGAGAATATCCATAAGATTGTATCTGGTATTGATAAGGAGTCTTTAGAAGAAATCAAGGCTGTTTATGACATTGTTATAGAGGTAGGTACCCATCCGGTGTCAAATCTTCGTACCGCTGAAGCAGTCAAGGTTGTGGAGAATAGTCAACGCGATATTAACATAGCATTCATGAATGAACTTGCCATGGTATTCGACCGCATGAATATTGATACTAATGAAGTTGTGGATGGTATGAATACCAAATGGAATGCACTTGGCTTTAGACCAGGACTGGTAGGTGGCCATTGCATAGGTGTTGACCCATATTACTTTACTTATGAGGCAGAAAGACTTGGATACCATAGTCAGATTATCCTCAATGGTCGTATTGTGAATGACCACATGGGAGCTTACGTTGCTGATGCAGCTATTCGCAAAATGATTAAAGCAGGTCAGGCTCCCAAGAAGAGCAAGGTGGTTATTCTGGGCCTTACCTTTAAGGAGAACTGCCCGGACACAAGAAATAGTAAAGTTGATGATATCATCAAGCAGTTAAATCGCTTTACTATTAATCCGGTTGTTGTAGATCCTTGGGCTAATGAGCGGGAAGCCATGCTTGAGTACGGGGTTACAATTACTAAACTTGAAGAAGTTCACGATGTCGATTGTGTGATAGTTGCCGTTGCTCATGAGGTGTTTAAGGTTATGAGCTTGGATGACATAAAAAAAATGTATAGGTTTGATGTGCCAGATGATGAGAAGGTTCTCATAGATGTTAAAGGTCTATATAAGGTTGAAGATTTGAAAGCGTCTGGTTTGCAATGGTGGAGATTATAGCTCTTATTATTTGCTCGACTTGTAGAAGTTGTACAAGTCGAATTATGATAGTTAGAGCTATCAACTCATGGCAAAATGAAATATAGCAGGTATGTATGATAGGGGGGAGTAAGTCATTGGTGCTTTGAGAATTTGAGTATACCGTAAAGAAGAGCAGGGATCATGAGAGGGCCAGAGAGAGGGAATATCAGTTCCTTGCAGGAATATCGGACATGGATTTCGATTCGTTGTTGGCGTAGCATTTCGGTGACATCTATGGGGATCAATATTTAAATGGGACGAGGGATCATCAGCAGGGATACGATGATAGCGGGGCATAAACCATTGTGAAGGACTTAGGATCAGTTAAGCATGGAAAGTAAACAGTTTTATAAATATGTGTTTTGCATCCTTGTATACAAAAATACAGAAGATATAGAAGAATGTATTTCCAGTATAAGAAAAAACGTAAGTGAATATAAAGTAGTAATGGTAAATAGTTTCTATGATCAAATTACAGAGAAAAAGTTTTCCGATATAGCTCAAGTTAATGATGCAGATTTTATCTCTGTGGAGAATAAAGGCTATGGATATGGTAATAATGCCGGTATTGATTACATTAGACAGAAGTATTGCTTTGATTACGTCATTATTTCAAATCCGGATGTCATCATTAAAGAGTTTGTTGATTTGAGTTTCGATACCAATGTTCCGATTGCTGTTTCTCCCAGGATCACAACTATACGTCACAAGAACCAGAATCCATATTGGATCGTAAAAAATCCGCCGGCAGAATGGATGATATATTTTGGCATGAAAAAAAAGATAGTATTGCTTTGTTATTTTGGTTATGCCGTAAACAAAATTCTGAGAGAGACGGGCTTGTTTTTTATGAGATTAACCGGAAGGAATGAAATGAAAGTATACGCTGGACACGGGAGTTTTATTCTGTTCAGCAGAGCGTTGATTTATAATTACGAAAAATTATATGATGAAAAAATGTTCCTGTTTTCTGAAGAGGCTTATTTAGCTCATAGGTTCGAGAAAGATCATGTAAATACTATAATGGTAGATTCAATAAAGGTAGAGCATAAGGAAGATGGCTCTATTAAAATATCGAACATAGATGAGAACAGCATACAAAGGGATTCGGTTATTTATTATTACGAAAATAAAAGAGCGAAATACTGAGAATCACTGAGAAATTGAGGAAAACCATAAAGTGTATTTTATCGTATGTATTATATTATTGTTTTTATGTATAGTATCTTACTTAACAGATATGCAGTTGAACTCTGCAGTAGTATTCAACGCTATTTGGTTTTTCCTGTCTTTTGCCGCATGCGTATTACATCTCCCCAAAAGTATTGATGCATTTAGCTTCATTCTTCTTTGTTCCAGCATATTTACAATTATGTATATACTTGTATCGTCACTTCAGGATTACAGATTGCCGTGTATCAGTGTGAATTGTGGGCTTTCACAGGCGGAAAAGAAATGCGAAAAAGAGATTCCATATTGGAATACGGCAGTTATTTGCTTAAATGTTATTGGAGTTGTAGTTTTATTTAACAGTCTGGGGTTTTCAGCATCGTCATTTCGCAGTGTAGAAAACCTTATGAATAGTATGAATGCCGTATCGAAAGCAAGATATTCCGGAAATGAAGAGATACTGCCTGTTTTCAACAGAATAGTTAATGCAATAGTATACGCGACTTGCGGATATAATGGTTTTTTTTATGTGATAAATAAAAGGAAAGCTCATTTTATCAATCTTTTACTTGTTATGTTTCAAACAGTTTTGACAAATACAAAGGCTACATTAGTTTTTGGAATGGCTTTTTGGATTGCCGGTTATTTAACAGGGTTAAGGTATTTAAAAGAAAAGATTAATCATAAGAAATTGTTTTATGGCATCGTTTTATTAGCTGGCCTGCTGGTTTTCTTTACGGGGGTAAATTTCTTTCGTCATAAAGGAACGATGGACGTTGCAGTTGAGTTTAAGAGAATAATGATATCTTACCTTATCGGACCATTTAGTGCGCTTAACATTTGGCTCGAATCCTTATACGATTATTCAATAGAATTAGGAGCTAATACGTTTTCATGTCTGTTTCGAGTGTTAGGAATTAAGGCTCAGGAACATGGTGAGTTTGTTATGGTTTATGATGATTTAAGTACAAATGTATTTACGGTATTTAAGCATTTGCTCAGGGATTATTCATTCCTGGGGACCTATTTACTAATGCTTTTTACAGGTCTGATATGTGCGATAGTTGATTACAAAATTAGTAGAAAGCAATATAGTTTTGTGGGTGTCTCCATTGTATTATATACAAGTATAATAGTAGCCTTTTTTTCATCGCTGTATAGGTATACTACAAATCTGTTAGCATGTATACTTATTATAGTTTTATTTTTACCGTATAGGATTGTTGTAAAATGAATTCTGAGTTGCATCTGTTTATCATTTGGGCTAATGCACGATACAAGCAGTCGGAAATCATAAAGGATATTTCTTCAAGATTTCGTATTGTTGGAATACACTCAATTACCTGGGATAAATCCCGGTTTTCCGGAAACATTACCAGATTCTATGGGGAAAACCTTCCACCGTATTCAAACAAAGTGAAACTATGTGGAAATGATACTTTTGTTTTGGTTACGGTGATAGATGAAAATCCGTTATATAGACCCAGGCTCACTTCAAAGGGCTCAAAATCTGTTAATGTTAATATGTTTGACTCCAAAGAGATGTATAGACTGTGGACCGGAGGAGGACATATGATTCATGGGACAAATGATGAAAAAGAGACCAGGCATGATTTAGTATTGCTGACAGGGTATAGTGTTGATGATTATTTGAAGATGGCAACCGAAAATGGGGCTATCCTAGAGCAATCTTTTTTTGAAATGCCCGGTGAAGACAAATGGAAAGAAGTAAAACAATTGTTTTATGTCCTTAACGAGACAATACCTTATGTTGTTTTAAGGAACTTTGATGATTTGTTTTCACCTGACAATCACAGTTTACATGCGGATATAGATATTCTGACAGACAACAGAGATCTTGCAAGATTGATGATAAACGGAAAGCCGGTATTCAGATCAGAGCGGCGGGTCCGGCACAGAGTAAATACTGAAAAAGAGGTTTGTTATTTTGACATCAGATATGTTGGAGATGATTATTATTGTAAAAAATGGGAAGAGGATATTTTGAATTCGAAAGTGTATGATCAGAGCGGTTTTTACAGACCATCCGAAACAAATTATTACTTTTCACTATTATATCACGCGTTAGTGCAAAAAACCTTTATCGCAGAAGATTATAAGAACAAATTCAAATCATTTTTTTCTGAATTGGATGAAGATGCATTAAGGGATACATTGTTGGAATACTTAAAGCAAAACCACTATTCAATGAACGAGCCCGTTGACTATTCAGTCTACTTTAATCCCCAAATAACTGGAAAATCAATGTCGTTAGTGAAGTTTTGTAATAAAGCGGTTCATTGTCTTTTTTCATCATCTAAATAAAAGCTATATTACTATATCAATATCATAGACCTATTAACGTTGATTCTCGCATGTTGAATGATAACAGGACTATGGCTGTCTATTCTCCGCAGGTTTGTCCGTTGAATTGAGAATTGCAGATAAGTCAACGTGTTCTTTTTGGAAAGGCTGAGTAATGAGCGGTAAAATAAATCGAGTTAAGAAAAGAATGAGAATTCTTGCATGTTTTCCTCCGGTTGCTTTTTTATGGAAGAAAATGAAAAGGATTTATGGGATTGGACATAAAGGATTTACTGCAGCGAAAGCTCTTATATTTTATCTTAAATGGTTACTGGTTATGAGAAAGCGTATGTATCATGACTTGTTTATAGAGTGCAGAGCAACAAATATAAAACCATATAAACCTTTAAGGTGGAAATTAGGTTCATGTTATTTTAATGCAAAAATAAATGGAGAAGATGTATTTATTAAAACCGGTGGAAGGATTGATACCACAGAGAGAGAAAGAGGGGCACTTGAGTATATTCGGGAAAAAAGTCCTTTCTTAGAAAAACATACCCCTTATATTTTTAAAACATCCAAGTATATTGTTGAAAAAAGAGTACAAGGCAATTCTCTGAAGACTTTCAACGAGAAAAACAAGGAACTGCAGAACTACTGTGTATCACAATTATTTGAAATTTATAATGAGTTGAAAAAGCATAATATTCTTCATTTGGATATCCGTCCTGATAATTTTATCATTCAAGATGATAATAATCTTATTCTTATCGATTTTGGTTATGCATTAGTAGATAATACAGACGTTTATTCTATGATAGGGAAGAATGAATTTAATTCATCAGTATTAAAAAAGCTTGGTTCATCGTTTGCCCTGGGTAACGGTTTTCTGGATGATGCTTATTCCTTTTATCTGACAATGAAGTATATATGTCCTCAATTGATGTTGTATAACTATGATATTTGGAGAAGTATAAATGAGGATATCGGACTAAGAAAAATACGTATTAGCTAAAATGGATTCGTTAAAGAAAAATTTCGCATATCAATTATTATATCAATTATTAGTAATATCACTGCCGTTGATCACCACTCCTTACGTTGCGAGGGTTCTGGGCGCTGAGAAATCAGGAATCTATTCATACACAAACACTGTAGCTTACTATTTTGTGATCTTTGGAATGCTGGGTATCGAGCAGTATGGAAACAGATGTATTGCTCAGGTGAGAGATGATTATGATAAATTACGCATAGTTTTCACAGAACTCAGTGTAGTACACTTTATTACTTCGATTATTGCTGTTTTGGGGTATGTTTTCTATTGTTTACTGCTTAACAGTGAATATCGAATTTATTTTTTGATACAGGGGTTACAAGTATTCAGTGTAATATTTGATGTTAATTGGTTTTTTTGGGGGATTGGAAAATTTAGAGTAACAACGATCAGAAGCACAGTTGTAAAAATAGTATCAGTTATTGCTATTTTTATATTTGTCAGGAATGAGGATGACTTGATCAATTATGTTATTATTCTTGCCGGATCAATATTGATTACTCGATTCCTCATTTTTATATCTTTAAGGGGTTATGTTAGGTATACAAAGGTAGATTTCAGATCTCTGACAAGACATTTTAAGCCCGTGATAATAATGTTTATAGCGGTAATTGCAGCTAATCTGAACAGGATGGTAGATAAAGTCATGCTTGGGGCTTTCGGGAAAATAGAGGATTTGGGCTACTATGAATATGCTGACAGGATAATACATGTTCCGTTAAGCGTGATAGCAGCAATCGGAACTGTTATGATATCAAAAATGTCAAACTCATATTTGACAAATAAGGATGATGAGATAGAAGGCCTTTTGGATGCGTCTGCATGTTTAGTGCTGTATTTTTCTTTTGGAATGGCAGTTGGACTGGCGGCAATTTCACCGGAGTTTATTACCTTGTTCCTTGGTTCCGATTATCAAAAGTGTATTTTAATAATTATAATTTTATCAATATCTATCCCGATGGTAGGCTGGAATAATTACATAAGAACACAAATTCTGATACCAAGGGAAATGGATTTAGTGTATTCAAGGGCTGTAATATGCGGTGCTGTTTGCAATATCATAACAAACACATTTTTAATTACGAAATTTGGAGCCTTTGGAGCATCAATAGCTACGATTATTTCGTATTTGGTAATATTATTTATGCAGATAATTCCTTTGTTCCAATATTTTCATATAAAAGACTATTTGAAATATGCCTTGTTTCCTTTAGCCATCAGTGCGGTAACTTTTGCCTTTATAAGATTGCTGGCAAGATTAAATGATAATGCTGAACTGGGACTATTATTGAGAATTATTATTGAGATGTTTGCGGTAGTGATAGTATACGGTGGGTTATCATATATATATTTAAGAAAAAAGAAGCCTTCTTTACTGAATGCGTTGATACGTAAGCAAAGGAAATAAGAAGAATCGTGATGAGAACTGAGAATCCGATAAGACATTTGAAGATGGTATTCATATACACGATTGTATTCTGCGTTGTGTTCTTTGCAATGTTCTTTTTATTCATCGTAAATGGTAAAACCCTGATAAGAGATGACGATATATTAAGGGGCTTTGAGAATATCCCTTCAATTATCCGAACACTGAAAAACGGTGGAATACAGGCATTTGACTATAATCTGAGCTCTGATATTACTTTTTTTAGTTATAGCAACGCACTGTTATACTTTGTTCTATCTGACTATCTTGAAACAGCATATTTCCTCCTTCAGGTATTTCGGCTGTGGGGAGCGGGATTGACGTTTTTCTTATTCACTTATGTGGGTAAGAAAATTGAGCCTGAATGGGCTTTGTTTGGAAGCATTTTATATATATCATCCGGCTTTTCCGTTATTTCTGAGTTAAGACAACCGGGATTTATTGCAATGCTAATATGGTATCCTATTATGATTTGGGGAGTAGACAATAAACTGGCGGATAAAAATACGATTTTAATTGTACTTGCTACAGCATGTATATTTCTGCATTCTCCGTATTGCGGGTGGTATCTTGTAGTCGCAACGGGGATATACATAATATCGCATATTTTCTTTTTATATACCGGAGTTTTAAGGGTGATAAAGACACTGTTTCTGATCTTTCTTGATATTCTTATCGGGATTGGGATAGCTGCATTTCAATTTTTACCTACTTTAATGGCAGCTTTCGGTTCGAGAAGACTCTATACTGAGCCTGCAGCTGCAACTCAAACCGAAGTGTCCCTTCTTTCTGTATTTACATATGGAAAAGATGGTTGGATTAATATGATAAAGTATTTTTTTATATGGCAGCCTAAATATAAGTATATTGCGAGTTTTGGCTATTTTGGAATATCGGCTTTGTTATTGGTTCCTCTGCTGTTTTATTGTTTTAATAAAGAGAAGGAAGGGAGGGAAAACAGATTATTTCTTTTGTTAGTGATCTTGCTCATGCAGTTTCCCTTGTTTGGAAGATTGGCTGGGATCAGCAATTCTACAAATAGATGGAGTTTTTGCTTAGGGTTTGTTGTTTCATACATAGCAGTTTTATCTGTTCCTAAGCTTCTGTGTTTAAGTATAAAGGATTTAAGGCATATTATATTGGGATCAGTTTTCGTGTTCCTGACATATTGTATTATTGCCGTTATTACCACAGATAAATATATATTGGCAGAGTGTATGATGCTGTTATTTGGGATGATTGTGTTTTTGGGCCTTATTGTTGCCGGTCAAAAATACCATCCATTCTTATCAAAAAAAAAACTAATGTATATTGCATTGTTTTCTGCGCAGGGAATAGTAATTGCCATTAACGGATTAATGCTTGAGACGGATTCGTTTTGCTCACATTACCTGAAATGGGGAGAGACAAAAAGTGTTTTTCAAGCCTGTCCTGATTATGCATACGAGATGATTGAAGATGATACGGATTTTTATAGAATTGAAAAGGAAAGTAATGCACCGGATATAAGCTGCAATTTACCGAGATGGTATGGGTATAATGGGATTTCGAGCTACGATAGTCTATTGTATCCCGATGTGATGGATTATTATTATATGTCAGGAAATCCGGGGGTAAAGGGATGTAACAGTATTATGGATTTGGATGGGAGAATATCGGATGAATTGCTTGCCGGTGTGAAATTTTTTTTATCATCAACTGATAATACAAAAATACCCTATGGATTTGAGGAATACAAGAGTTCTGATAAGTATAATGTATACATCAATCGCAACAGTCTTCCGTTTGCATACAGCTATGAAAAAAGCATCGGGACTGGGGAATATACAGGCCTTAATATTGCACAGCAGCAAGAGATGCTGTTGAAGAGAGTAGTTTTACATGACGACAGAGTTAGTCCGAATGAAAACGATATATACACAGATGGTTTGAAAAGCAGGGAACTTCAGTACAGAACTATTTCTTGTGAAAGCGTTACAAAGGATAATGTCTGGAAATTCGGTGAAAGCGGCATTGTTACAATACAGACGGAGGTGCCGAAGAATTGTGAACTGTACGTTGTCCTGGATGGTATAGATAAAAGTCCCGGTAAAAACACTGTATTTCATTTGACAATCGATGGTTATTGTCAGGATTTTCGCTCGGACGAAGTAGAATCAGTGTATGGCAATCATCAATCATTCGTATGTATTAACCTTGGCAAGGGATATGATGGATTGAAAAACATAAATATCGGATCGGAAAAATGTATTAGTGTTGACGGAATTAAACTATTTGCAAGAGATTTAAGTGAGGTAGTTACAGATGTGCAGCATCTTAAGGACAATACTATGGATGATATTGAGTTTAATACTAATACTGTTACGGGAGATTTCTATAGTCAGAAGGAAAAGTGGCTGTGCTTTTCAATCCCGTATTCAGAAGGCTGGTCGTGCAAGGTTGATGGGGTTGCTGCTCCCTTAGTAAAGGCCAATATTATGTATATGGCCGTAAATCTCCCTGCAGGAGAGCATCATATAGAGTTGAATTATTATCCGGTCGGAAGAAAGCCCGGATGGGTGATATCAATCATAAGCCTGAGTTTTATTATAGCATTTGAACTACTTATCAGAAGAAAGTGTAAAATACATGATTAAAGTATCCGATTACGTGACGCAATTCATTGTCGATCATGGAGTGAAAGACATTTTCATGATCTCGGGAGGCGGAATGATGCATCTGCTGGATTCGGTTCAAAAACAGGAGGGACTGAATCCCGTATTTAATTTAAATGAGCAGGCGTCGGGGATCTGCGCAGAGGCTTATGGACAGTATACCGGAAATTTGGGTGTGTGCATGGTAACGACGGGCCCCGGGGCTACAAATGCACTGACAGGGTGCGCGGGAGCCTGGGTTGCGGGCACACCATCTATGTTTATAAGCGGCCAGGTGAAAACAGAGCAAATGGGGCAGCTTAGGGGACTGCGATTTTATGGACTGCAGGAAATCGCTATAGTTCCCTGCGTGAAACCGATCACCAAATATGCCGTTACGATTCTTGATAAGACGGAGATACAGTATCATCTGCAAAAAGCGTACTATCTTGCGACGCACGGGAGAAAAGGGCCGGTATGGATAGACATACCGCTTGATATACAGGGTGCATTAGTCGATGAAGGTGAATTAAAAGAATATGATCCGGTTGCCGAGGGCGACGTATTTGAACCGGATATTAAGTCAGAGGATGTCAAATCAATATATGAACTGCTCAACGAATCTGAAAGGCCTGTAGTATTAATAGGCAACGGGGTTCCGGCAGCCGGGGCTCAGGAAGAGATCCGATATCTTACGGAAAAGTTTCAGATCCCGGTATTGGCTACCTGGAGAGCGAAAGGGATATACGGAGATGACGAAGAGCATTATATGGGAGCTCCCGGGATACCGACTACAAGATATTCAAATTTCGTCCTTCAAAACTCTGATTTTCTGCTGATCATAGGTTGCAGGATGAATGCGGCTATTACAGTATATGATGAGGGCCATTTTGCTCCGGAAGCCAAAAAAGTGATAGTTGATATTGAATCCGCAGAGATGGATAAGCTTGGCATAAACTTTGAAATGAAAATCAACGCAGATGCCGGAAAATTCCTTGAAAAGATGATAGATAATGAAGCTCTGTATAAGCAAAAGAATCGCGAAAAGTGGTTATCATATTGCAAAAGAGTTAAAGAAAAATATCCATTAAGGCTTGAAAAACAGCCCTACGACAACGAGGGCAAGGTTGACGGATTCCTTTTGGCAGAGACGCTGTCTGATTATTCTAAAGCTGATGATGTGTTCGTGGGCTCTGATTCCGGGAGAACATGCGGAATATCACATATGGCGTACCGATTGAAAAAGGGGCAGAAGTTTGTGGAGTCGCTGTCATTGGGCTCGATGGGCTGGTGCCTGCCGTCGGCAATAGCCTGTTGTATAGCAAGCAAGAAGCGTCGTACACTGCTTATAGAAGGCGATGGGAGTCTTCAGCATAACATACAGGAGCTTAAACTGATCGGCACATACAAGCTGCCGGTAAAACTGTTTGTTTACGAGAATTCCGGGTATGCGTCTATATATACGATGCAGAGGAACAACTTCGAGGGACGATACTGCGGGTGCGATGCGGACAGCGGCCTGGTTTTACCCGATTTAAGAGGAGTGGCAAGCCTGTATAACCTGAAATATAGGCTTATCTCCAATAACGGGATGCTTGATGATACTATACGGGAAATAATGTCTGATAACGAGCCCTGCTTATGTGAGGTTAAGGGAAGTATATATTTCGATGAGATACCGAAGTCTGTGACAATCGTAAACGATGACGGCACTTTTTCGTCGTCGAAGTTGGAAAATCTATATCCTTTCTTAACGGAGGAAGAGCTGAAGCAAAACATGCCCGAGTGGCAGGATTGAAGATGGGAAATAAGTATGGATACAGAAAAGCTTGCATTGTTTGGCGGAAAACCGGTTAGGGAAACAAATCTCTACTATGGACATCAATGGATATCGGAAGAGGATATCAAAGCCGTTGAAGATGTTCTAAGGGGCAACTTCATAACATGCGGTCCTAATGTCGAAAAGGCCGAAAAGCGATTGGCTGAATATGTAAATGCAAAATATTCCGTCGTTGTTTCAAACGGAACGGCGGCATTGCACTGCGCATGTATGGCTATTGGATTGAAACCGGGCGATGAGGTAATAACAACTCCTATGACATTCGCTGCATCCGCAAACTGCATACGGTTCTGCGGCGCGACAGTAGTCTTCGCCGACATTGATCCCGGAACATACAATATAGACCCTGAGAGGATACGGGAAAAAATTACAGAAAAAACCAAAGCCATAATAGCCGTCGATTACACAGGACAGGCAGTAGAGCATGATGCCATCCGTAAAATATGTAATGAACACGGACTTTGGTTCATAGAGGATGCAGCTCATGCGATTGGAACAAAATATAAAAAGAGACCGGTAGGATCGCTTGCAGATATGACATGCTTCAGCTTTCACCCTGTAAAGACAATTACATCAGGAGAGGGTGGAGCGATAACGACCAACGATGAAATGCTTTACAAAAAGCTTGTGCTATACCACGCGCATGGAATAACTCATGATACAGAGTGGATGGAAAAAGAGAGTGAAGGCCATTGGTATTACGAAATGCTGGATCTGGGATTCAACTATATGATGACAGATTTTCAGGCAGCACTTCTATGTTCCCAGTTAAGCAAGATAGAGGCTTTTTCCGCAAGAAGGAAAGAGATATCTGAGTATTATGACAGTGAGCTGTCAAAGCTGCCGGAAATAGTATTACAAAAAGAGATACCGGACAGCGATACGACAAGGCATCTTTATGTAGTACAGCTTAATCTGGAGAAACTAAGATGCACCAGACGTGAATTCTTTGACGCTATGTGCGCGGAACATGTCAGACCTCAGGTGCATTATATACCGGTATATTATTTTCCGTATTACAAGAATCTCGGCTACAAAAGGGGGCTTTGCCCTAATGCGGAGAGACTGTACGAGAGGATTCTAAGCCTACCGTTATATCCACTAATGACGGGTGATGATGCGAGTGATACTGTAAAAGCGGTAAAAAAGGTTTTGAAACACTATCGGAGCACTTAAATGCAGGAAGAGATGTTTAGATTGTGTAAAAATGATAATATATACATATATGGCGCCGGGGTGATTGGATACAATCTCTCTCGGGCATTACGTAGGTGCGGTTATATAGTATGTTCATACATAGATCAATGTGTTTCACAATCAGACCTTCCTACGATGACCTTGGACGAATATTTACAGAAGGCAGATGAAAAGGATACTGTTTTAATAACGCTTAACAACGGACTCGCTCACGATGATATAGCAGCTAAGATAAATTTATTTCGGGGTGTAGAACGGATCCTTTTTCTTCCGTTAAAAGCTAATATTTCTCAAAAGCGTAGGCAACAGTATAGGTTTTCATACATTGAGATAGTAAACCACCATCAATTTGATGTTGATATACCAAAATATCATGTTGACAATGCTAATCATTTTATTATTCGTAATGATTATAGAGAGTATATATCTTTCCTGTTTCCGGCGCGTCATCTATACTCAGGTAAGAAGAAAGGGAAGGAGGGTTATATCGAAATAGAAAGAGAGCAAGCTTTGAGCAGATATTATTTTAAATCTGCCTTTGAGTTTCGCCCCTATATGGAATTGTTTGACTGCTTAAAAAATCAAGACTATGACGAAGAAAAGCTTAATGAGTATATGCTCATTAGCGGGAGGACCACACAAGAGTCGAAGAAGCGGTTATTGATGGATAGGATAGATCTGTATGGAGTATATTCAGATGCTTTGAAGAAGGACATTTCTTTTTTCTGGGATATGCCAATTCAGTGTATCTATGAAAATGATAAGGTTTATATAATTGACGGTTATCATAGGTACTTCTTCTTATTGACGCAGGGACTGGAAGAAGTTCCCATAATTCTGAAGAAGTCAGAATATGAATTGATGAAGAATGATAATAAGATATAATAAGTGTTGTTATGATATCAAAAAGTTTATACGTGAGGCTTGTTGGCACTAAACTGTTTAGTGCTATTACAAAAGAATCTGATTGTGATTTGTAAGAGAGTAACCGGTTATGGCAAATAATGGCGAATGGAATGTAATTCTTGAGCAAGGGAAAAAAATCTATATATTTGGAACCGGCGGAGTAGGAAAGCATCTCAGGAATATGGTTCGTGAAAGTGAATGGGCTTATAAGTTTCGCGGCTATGTTGTTACATCAAAAGAGTGCGATCGAATTGACGGTGATGCCGTATACTCTATTGATGAAGTAAAAGCTATGGAATCAGAGGGAACGATGCTTCTTGTTTCAGTAACAGAGGTATACCATCCGGAGGTATATGACGACGTCAGGGGAGTATTTGAAACAATAGTTCCGGCGGTAAAGTTTTTTAGTATGGGGTCGTGCTCCGCGGCAGAAAAACGTAATGTCATATTGTCGGACGTGCAGCTTGACAAAGATGAGATTGAAATAAGAGATGAAATAATTGAGAAATACTTTGAGGCTACGCATACTTTCGGAGGGGATACATTCTACCAGAGTTTTCCAAGGTTCGGCATATGCGGCGAAAGATCTACGGAAATGCGCTTGAAAAAATACAAGCTGGAACAGTATTTACATTCGGACTATGATGTGCTGGATATAGGCTGTAATGTCGGTTTTTTGGATTTGTCCATAGCTGATAAGGTTAAGGAAATAACGGCATTGGAATATGATGAAAATCTTTCGGCTTATTCAAGATATATTGCTAAATTACTTAACATTGAGAACGTCAATTATATTTCAGGTGATTTTAATGATTACGATTCTCAAGGGAAGAAGTATGATTGCATTTTTTCTTTTGCTGTACATATTTGGATTGGCATGTCGCCTGATGATTATTCAAATAGGATATGCAGCATGCTGAATGATCGCGGCATATTATTATTTGAGTCCCAGAACATAAGCGGAGATAAGATGTACAACAAGTTCTGCCAATCCTTTATTGATAGAGGCCTGAGTATCATCGAAAAAGGCAGCCTGACAGAAAAGAATACAGAGAGAGAGTTTTCATTTTTTAGGAAAAGGACAGTTGTATATGAATGAAAATGACGGCGGCAAGTTAATATCTATCTGTTTACCCTGCTATAATGAAATAGGTAACATACGTCCTATGTATGAGTCCATCACTAAAGTAATGGTGGAAACAGGCTATCGGTATGAGATCATTTTCACTGATAACTGTTCTACGGATGGAACAAGAGAGCTGCTTAGGGAGATAGCTAAAACCGATGATCATGTGAAGGCGCTGTTTAACAGTCGAAACTATGGAGTTGACGGCAGATCCGGCAGAAACACAATGAAGTATGTTTCCGGGGAGGTAATGATCGCGCTTGCTGCAGACTTCCAGGATCCGCCGGAACTTATACCCGAGTTCATTAAGCATTGGGAGGCAGGGTATAAAGTTGTATGCGGTCAAAAAGTCGGATCAGAGGAAGGTAGACTGAAATACTCTCTGCGGCATCTTTATTACAGGATAATCAGGCTCATTTCCGATATTCCTCAATACGAGCATATATCAGGGATTACCTTGATGGACCGCGAAGTGTTGGATGAATTTCAAAAAACGGATTATGACTATTATTTCAGATTTGCATTGGCTGATATGGGGTATACTGTAAAACTAATACAGTATAAGCAGCAGGCGAGGAAAAGCGGAAAGTCTTCATATAATGTCTGGCGCAGTCTGTCATTCTCCATAAATTCAATGGTGACGACATCTACCGTTCCCCTGCGGTTGATGACCGTATTGGGGATAGTGTTGTCATTTATCACTTTTATTATTGGCTTGTTCTACTTAGTGTTTAAGCTGCGTTACTGGAATACGTTTAACGCTGGCTCTGCTCCGATACTTATCGGGGTTTTCTTTATAGGGTCTATACAGCTTTTCTTTCTGGGGATTATAGGGGAGTATATAGGTGTAATACTGCGCAAGGTTACAAGGCAGCCTGACGTGATTCTGAGTGAAAAGATAGGGTTTGATTCATAGATGCGTATATTGCAATCAGTTTTCAGAGGCTGGAATAAGAATGTGCGGATACTGAAGAAAAGCGTTTCTGCAGATGAGCGAAGATTAATAATCTCATTATGAAAACGGCTATTGTCACAGGAGCGGCAGGTTTTGCCGGATGTCATCTGACTAAGACTCTGTCAGAGAATGGATATAGAGTTTATGCTGTCCTTCGTCCCGGCTCGACTCACAATGGGCGTTTAGCTGGACTAAACAATGTCGTATGCATAGAGGCAGATGTTTATTCAGATGAAACGTTATCATCACTTATCCCCGGACAATGCGATCTTTTCTTCCATATGGCATGGATGTCCGGAGGAAGATATGATTACGACACACAGATGAGGAATGCTTGGATTACCCTAAGGATGGCAAAGCTGGCTTCAGAAACAGGATGCCGGCGGTTTGTAGGGATCGGCTCTCAGGCAGAGTACGGGAGTACGGAAGAAGAGATAACGGAAGATACATGGCCTGCTCCTTTCTGCGCATATGGTGTTTCCAAGTTAGCAGCCTGTTATCTGTCCAAACAAATTGCAGAGGAAAACGGCATGGAGTGGGTCTGGGGCAGGATCTTCAGCGTATATGGGGAAAACGAGCCGGCTGAGAGACTTATCCCTCGGCTTATGGAGAGCTTTCAGAACGGAAGTGATATTTCACTGTCGTCCTGCCGACAGAACTGGGACTTCCTGTATGGTAAAGATGCAGGCGAAGCACTGCTTGCGATAGCTGAAAAGGGCGGAAATGGGGAGATATACAATATTGCAGATGGCAGGTATCGCCCATTGAAGGAATATGTGGAGATTATCAACGATATATATGGCAAAAATTCTTCAATTCCGTACGGAGAGGATCCGAAACCATTCGTATCACTTCAGCCGTCTGTTGAAAAGCTGAAAAGGGATACGGGGTGGGTTCCCAAGACAGATTTCAGGACTAAAATTCAGGAATTGAAAGCCGAGATGACCTGAAAAGGATGGATACATCACGTCAAAAAGATTATCTGTGGAACACGGCCGCAGGCGTGATAAATGCAGCCGAAGCGGTTGTGATGTCCATGATCGTGACAAGATACGGGCATCTTGCTGACGCAGGAATCCTCTCGCTTGCGTTCGCGTCCGGTAACGTGTTGATGACCATAGGGAAATATGGAGGCAGGATATATCAGGTCACGGATGCCAGAAAACAATTCTCCTTCCGAATGTACATGATACAGAGGCTGTGTTCACTTGTACTGATGGCTGTATCCCTGACGGCGTATATTATGATAGCCCATTATGATGACCGGAAGGCGCATTGCATTATCCTTATTGCATATATATATATGATAGAAGCTTTAGAGGATTGCTTCTGGGGGATGCTTCAGGCTGAGGACAGATTATATGCCGGAGCTCAGATGTTTACCTCGAGATGGATCGTGATCCTTTCCCTGTTTTTGACAGGGATGATCATTACTAATGATATTGTACTGTCCTTATTATTCGGCGCAACAGGCGGGAGTGTAGTTTTCATTATATGGATGTGGCTCCTCCGGAAAAGGAATATGGGGGCAGATCTTATCAGGAGCAAAGCTGTATCGAAAGCTCCTTCGTGGCTTTTGGATTTATTCAGGCAGACCACGCCTCTGTTCATTGCCGGTTTCTGCTCGATATTCATAAGCAATATACCTAAGTTTTCCATTGACAGATATATGGATGACGAGATACAGGCCTGCTATGGGTTTGTGGCTATGCCTGTTTTTGTCATAGGGCTTCTGAACCAATTCATATATCAGCCTACAGTGGTCAGATTGACCATAGAGTACAATGACGGTGACATTCAAAAATTCAGGTATGATGTAAGGAGGCAGACAATGGCAGTTACTCTTATAGCCGTGCTATGTATCTGCGGGGCGTGGATTATCGGGGTACCTGTCTTATCTGTTATTTATCACACCGATTTATCCGGATTCCGGTGTGAACTTGTTATTCTTCAGATTGCAGGGGGATTTTTGGCAATGTCAGGGTATTTTTCTGTGCTCCTTACGCTTATGAGGAGACAGAAGCTTATCCTATACGGATACCTTTTTGCGGTTGCTGTAGGGATAGTGATATTGAATTATGCAGTTAAGATATGGGGGACTATCGGGGCTTCCATAGGATATCTTTGCGTGATAATTATGCTTTTTGGATATTATTTCGTGATATATCAAAGAGTAATCAGGCAAAAGGCGGGGTAAAGTTTTTATGTTCCATATGTATGATAAAATCCAAAATGATGAAGTTTATATTATAGCCGAGATGAGTGCAAACCATGGCGGCTCGCTGGATAACGCGCTTGAGATCGTGCGGCAGGCAGCAAAGGCCGGGGCGGACTGTCTGAAGATCCAGACATATACAGCGGATTCCCTTACCATAGACTGCGATAATGAGTATTTCAAAGTGAAAGGCGGTCTTTGGGATGGATATAAGCTTTATGATCTTTATAAGGAGGCAGGTACTCCTTACGAATGGCAGGGGCGCATCAGGAAAGAGTGTGAAAGGAATGGTATAGATTTTCTTTCTACTCCTTTTGACAGGGATGGAGTTGATTTTTTAGATGATCTGGGAATAGAAGCTTATAAGATCGCAAGCTATGAAATGGTGGATATACCTTTAATAGAATATGTGGCCGGTAAGGGAAAGCCGATTATAATATCTACCGGAATGGGAAGTATAGATGAGATTCAGGATGCTGTAGATGCTTGTAAAAGAACAGGGACTGAACAAATTGTACTGCTGAAATGCTGCAGTGAGTAT
The DNA here is from genome assembly GCA_017455525.1 of Lachnospiraceae bacterium. Lineage (GTDB taxonomy): Bacteria > Bacillota > Clostridia > Lachnospirales > Lachnospiraceae > NK4A144. The sequence continues at coordinate 3,089 of JAFTAP010000078.1, read as the reverse complement.
CCCGCCCCCTGGGCTGATATGCATCTGGGCAATATTCCGGATATGATTGGAAGATTCCGGCTTCCGGTCGGGCTTTCCGATCATAGCAAGGGCAGCCTCGGGGCAGTAGTCGGGGTATCACTTGGCGCATGCGTGGTGGAGAAGCATATCAAACTGGATGGTGTGAACAGCGTGGACAGCGGTTTTTCGATGCCCGTTGATGAGTTTGCGAAGATGGTAAGGAATGTACGCAATGCAAAGACTATATCAAGGGGACCTGACTATGAGTTGACTGACGGAGAGAAGGATTCCATAGTGTTCAGACGCAGTATTTTTGCAGTAAGGGATATTGCTGAGGGGGAAGCGTTTACTGAGCAGAATATCAGGATTATCAGACCCGGGTATGGAATGAAGCCCAAGTATTATAATAATCTGCTTGGCGAGAAGAGCAAAAATTCTTACAGGATGGGAGATCCGGTAAGGGAGGAGATGTCGTGATCTGCAAACCTGATATCAGTCTTCGTAAAGCCACTATTCAGGATGCGGAATTATTATTCCGATGGGCAAATGATGAGACGGTAAGAAGAAATTCCTTTTCCTCGCGTAGAATAGAATGGGACGAGCATCTAAACTGGTTTAAGAGGGTTCTTAATGACGAAGATGTCTATCAGTATATTCTAATGAATAAAGACGTACCCATAGGTCAGATCAGGCTCACGGTGAATGAAAGTGAAGCCGAGATAGGGTACAGCATAGACAGCGCTTACAGAGGAAAGGGATTTGGTTCGGTAATGCTTAAGATGGCAGAAGAGATGCTTGGCAGAGAGAGACCGGATGTAGACAGGATTGTCGGTAGAGTAAAGCCGGAAAACAAGGCTTCATTGGCAGTTTTTGAAGGACTTGGCTATACTGAAGAATTCAGGCAGATGGTGTTTGTTCGTGAAAATACTTTTCAGGGCTGACGGAAATGCAATAATTGGAAGCGGGCATGTAATGAGATGCTTGTCTATAGCAGAATATGCATCAGAGCATCCTGACATAGAGGTTTTATTTGTTACTTCCGGATCGGATTTCAAGAAAACTATAGAGGCTCGCGGATTCAGAGATATCGTTTTAGGTACAGCGTATGACTGTATGGATGGTGAGATAGAAAGGTTTATCAGCGTTTTGTCTGAAGCAGCTCCGGATGTTGTTATTATTGATTCATATTGTGTTACTGAAAAATATTTTACTGTAATACAATCTTTTTGTAATAGGACTGGCGCTAAAGTTGTTTATATAGATGATATGCTTTGTTTTGCATATTCCTGTGATTATATCTTGAACTACGATATCCTTGTGGGTTCATTGGAACAGACCTACAGGAGGATGTATACCGAGGCGGGGATAAGTCTTCCTAAACTATTGCTTGGACCCCGATTTGCTCCACTGAGAAAAGAGTTCAGCCAATGTAAACGGTCGAAAATACGTGAGGCAGGGAAGGATATTCTTATCACCACTGGCGGGGCGGACAGTTATCATGTTTTGCTTGGCCTGACTGATGAAATAATAAGTCGCGGAGACGGAAAACACATTTTCCATCTGATAATAGGAGCCTGCAATCCGGACAGTCACGATATCAGGAGAAAAGCAGAGACAGGCAGCAGTATTGTTGTTTATGAAAATATCACTAATATGGGTGAGATTATGGAAAAATGCGACGTGGCAATATCGGCTTCCGGCTCAACTCTTTTCGAGCTCTGTGCGACTCGTACCCCGTCGGTAATATATACCATAGCGGATAATCAGTTGCCCGGGGCAAAAGGGTTTTCAAAAAAAGGGCTGATGGAGTATTGTGGCGACATTAGGGACTACAGTATGAATGAGATGGCTAAGCTGGTGCTGGATAAAGCTTTAGCATTGGCAGATAATTATGAAGGGCGGATGATGCTTTTTTCTGCCATGAAGGAAACGGTGGATGGACTTGGAGCAGACAGGATATTGACGGAGATATGCAGACAATAAGCTTTATGATACCCTGCTATAATGAAAGAGAAAACGTTGTACCGATGAGTGAAGCCATTGTCAGGCTTATGGACAATGAGCTGAAAAGGTATGATTATGAGCTTTTATTTATTGATAACTGCTCGACCGACGGCACACGTGAGTTGCTTAGGCAGATATGTGCGGAGAATAAAAGAATAAAGGCAATACTCAACGCGAAGAACTTCGGGCAGTTCAATTCTCCTTTCCATGCGATGTGCCAGACAACAGGAGACTGTACAGTAACTTTGTGCTGTGATTTCTAGGATCCTGTGGAAATCATACCACAGTTCGTGCATGAATGGGAGCAGGGATATAAGATAGTCTGCGGAATAAAGGCTTCAAGCAGGGAGAACAGGATTATGCGGTTCCTGCGGACTTGCTACTATAAGATGATACGTAAGATGTCAGATGTGGAGCAGATAGAGCATTTTACAGGCTTCGGACTGTATGACAAAAGCTTTATCGAAGTTCTGAAATCTATAGATGATCCTGAACCCTTCATACGTGGGATTGTGGCAGAGCTTGGATACAAGCGTAAAGATATACTGTATGAGCAAGCAAAGAGGGCGGCCGGTAAGACTCATAATAATTTCTTTACATTATACGATGCTGCGATGCTGTCATTTACTACATATACTAAGGTGGGGCTTCGTATTGCGACAATACTGGGGTTTGCATTATCTGTTTTCAGTATACTTGTAGCTTTGTTCTATATAGTTCTGAAATTTATCATATGGGACGATTTTTCCGCCGGGATGATGCCGGTTCTTCTTATGGTTGCGATGCTTGGGTCTATGCAATTATTCTTTACCTGTTTTTTTAGTCAAGTCCTTTATGAAGACACTATTTCTTGCAAGGTTCATATATTTTCGATCAGAGATTTTTGCGATTCTAAAGTCACGGATGAAGGCAAAGATCTCTTCAGAACAGTACTTATTTTCAAGTACCTTAAACTGGAGCAGTCTTGTAAGAAGGACTGCAAGATAACAGATCAGAAAGTGCCCGGTTATCGTTTCCTCTTTTTGTAGGTATACAGGACGTGCATCTAACTCCGATTTCATAATTCGAAACGATTCCTCGATTCT
>JAFTAP010000077.1 GCA_017455525.1 Lachnospiraceae bacterium | reverse complement strand
TGTGATATTCCTTTTATTTCTTATTCCCGGTACCCCGAAGGATATCTTAGCTTACGGAGTCGGGCTTACGGATCTAAGCCTTGCTTTCTGGATCTTCACTGTCTCTGTCGGAAGGCTTCCGTCCATCCTGCTATCTACCCTAAGCGGCGACGCACTGGGAGATAAGCGTTACGGTCATTTCATCATAGTCCTTATCATAATAGCCGCACTTGCTGCAATAGGAGCAGCATTCTATCGCAGATGGGCTAAGGAACAGCAGAATACCGCCGGTTGACTTGTCACGTAGGTGTCATGGTATTGTATCCTTTATAGTATCGAGAGCAGAAGCATTTCGTGCTTTTGTCAGTTAAGGGATATGGGGGGCGGATGAGACTGAGTCCCATATCCTTTGACTGAGGGGTGCTAAATCACATCTGTTTTCGATATAATTATTCAGAGGGGAGAATTTGTCATGAAATTAGGGAAGAGATTGCGTACTGTCTGCGGGCTGGTTCTGACTGTGGGGCTTATAATGGGGAGCACTACGGGAGTATATGCTGAAAGCAGTACGGGTGAGTATCAGATAAAACCGCTCGTGGGCGAGCCTATGGATTACTCGGACAGCTCTAACTGGATGTATATCGGAAAGGGCGGAGATAAGAATGTCGATATGTTCTACATATATCCAACCGTGTTCGGAGGGGAGCAGTATCCCGATATCGACGACAGCCCTGTGATACGCGCTATAGCGAGGGCGAATTACGCAAAGACCGGCTCCGTGTTTGAGAGCTCGTGCAATATTTACGCTCCGTATTACCGTCAGACAAACTTAAGCGTGGCGGGAGAGCTTACGGGCAAGGAATACGAAGAGTATCAGATGCAGGAGCAGAGGACGGATATCTATGCCGCACTTGATTATTACTTTGAGCATTATAATCAGGGAAAGCCCTTCATGCTGTCCGGGCATTCGCAGGGATCGTGCATGGTCAAGATAATATTGGGCGAATATATGCAGCTTCACCCGGAGTATCTTGACAGGATGGTTGCGGCTTATCCTATAGGCTTCTCGATTGACAAGGAATATCTTGCGGAGCATCCGTATCTGAAATTCGCAAGCTCATCCGACGATACGGGAGTCATAGTTTCATGGAATACGGAAGGACCGGCAAATAAGGAAGCCGGTACTACGCTTTTAGTCGAGGATGGTGCTCTATCAATAAATCCGGTTAACTGGAGACGCGACGGAGTTACGGCAACGGCTTCTGAAAATCTTGGCAGCAGGGAACAGGTTAAGGGAACGCTTGACTTTGAGATGGTGCCCGATCTGGCAGACGCTACGGTTGACACGGAGAGAGGTACGGTAATCTGCACGACAAGCACCGATTATAATGATAATGTGGAGACTTTCGGTCCCGCAAGCTTCCACAGCCATGATTACGATTTCTATTATTACAATATCCAAGTCAACGCATGGGACAGGATAGCGTCATATTACAGGCAGAAGGCGGGAATGTGAGATTACATACATATCATCCCAATACATCAAACGGAGTCGCGGCAAATAGCCCGGCTCTGTTTTATTTCGGCTCAATTTTTTGTCATTCAGGTAAGAATATGTACCATATTCAAGTAATAATTGACTTGTTCCTAAAGTGACATGTTAAAATCATTTCGTATGACTAGATGTTGTTATCTGGCATGCCTTAAATTACTATGGGTTGTATTGTGAGAGATAAATAACGGAGGATATCTGTCATGGCTATGTTAGTGGTTGTTCTATGCTTTTTTATCGTCCCTGTCATCATGCTGATAGTCGGCATGGTAAGCAGATCGCATCCCAAGAAGGAAATAAACGGAACCGTGGGCTACAGGTCGAGGCGGTCCAAGGCAAGTCAGGAGGCGTGGGACTATGCGCAGGAGCTTATGGCTAAGTACATTCTCGTAGGGATGGGGATCGATCTTGCCATAGGCATAGTCGGAGCTCTTATTTCCCTGACAATAAAGGATGTGAGCGTTGCAGGTATTCTCATGTCGGTAGTTATGCTTATACAGGTCATCCCTCTGATAGTCATGATTCCAATGATTGAGGGGAAACTGAAGGAGCGCTTCGGGAATTGAGCGGCGTCTATAACAAAGAAGCTCTTAACAGGATAGCGTCGGAGGACAGGCTTGACCGGGCTATCGTATTAGTGTCTCCGGGAGTGTGGATATCCATACTTGGAGCCTTTATCATCATCGGCATTTTAGTCATATGGGGCTTCAAGGGAAGCCTTCCCTACAGCGTGGATACAGAAGGCATCTACATGGAAAATGACGGCGCGACAGCCGTATATTCGCAGACGGATGGCTTTGTCGTGGATATCAAGGTATCCGAGGGAGAGGTCATAGAGGTAGGCGACCTCATCTGCACCTTAGGCACTGAGGACGATATCTTCCAGCTCCAGCAGCTTGACCGCCGTATACAGTACGTAGAGAATATGACCTTTGAGTCCGAGGCGGATGTCGTGACCTCTGACACGGAGCAGATGGCGCAGATCAAGCTTAACGCGAAGAAGAACGATCAGACCGCCGAGCAGACGAAGGCAAATCTTGAGCTTAAGGAGGAGAAGCTTGCGGATGCGAAGCAGGACGTGGAGGATAAGGAGGCGCTGCTTGTAGCCTATAAGGAGAAGTACTTCGCGACCCTAAATGTCGCTGACAATCAGGATCAGCTCGCCTATCAGGAAGCCGAGAGCGACTATGATACGCATTTTTCCATGTATCAGACAGCAAAGAATAACTACATAAGCGCGACCGAGAGCTACTACGAGGCGAAGGCGGCTTTCGACGGCAAGTATGCCGAGTGGGACATAAATGACCACACCGATCAGGAGAACATGGCTTATGAATCGGAGCTTGCAGATTTAGAGGATATGAGGAGCAGATCCGAGGATTACAAGTATCTGATGGAGCAGGAGGAAAAGGACCTTAAGGACTACAATTCAAGCCTTGAATCCGCAAGGAAGGAATACCTGGAATACTTAAACGAGCAGTCGGGAGTAGCGGGCGAGAATACGATAGCTTCCACGGAGTATTCGGAGGCATTGCAGGAGTACACGGCAGCGAAGAATATATATAATTCTCTTCTTGACGAGGTAGACCAGCTTAAGCTCCAGCAGATATTCGATGAGGGAAACGCCGACATTGACGCGGACACCTTGAAGCAGCAGTTTCAGAATCAGAAATCAGCGACCCTAAGCGACTTGCAGAATCAGAGAGAGGTCGTCTTGAATAACGCAGCCAAAAGTGAGATAAGGGCTACCGTCAGCGGAAGGATATACGAGATAGACACGGCGGTAGGAAGGGCTGTGAGCAGGGGAAGCGAGATACTCGATCTTTATTACGGAGGGCTTGAGATAGACCCTGTGATCCTCTACGTGAAGCTGTCCGACGCAAGGAGGCTTAAATCGGGAATGGACGTCTATGTCTTCCCCTCTACCGTGAATAAGCAGGAATACGGTCATATCGAGGGTAAGATATCCTCTGTGTCCGACCATGCGGCGGATATGACGAACATGGTCGAGCAGCTTGGAAGCCAGAGCCTTGCCGATGACTTCAGAAAGGCGGGGACGGTCGTAGAGGTCAGATGCACGCTTGCAAGGGACAATACGACAGCAAGCGGTTATTCATGGAGCACGGATAAGGGAGATAAGGTGACGCTTGACAGCGGAACCCTTGTCACGGCGACCGTCGTCACGGAATATAAGCGTCCGATAGACCTCTTCATCCCATACATAAAAGAGAAGCTTGACTTCGACATAGATGAGGACGAGGCAGTCTGATGGCAGATAAGAGAACGCAGTCCGCCGGAGACATAGCCCGGAAATATCATAAGAAGCAGGAGAGGGCAAAGAGGTGGCACAGGACGCCTCACGCAAGGTATGCCCGCACGCCTCTTGAATATCAGCTTGAAGTCTCCGAGTGCGGAGCGGCGTGCCTCTCCATGATAATGCAGTATTACGGCAAGTATGTGCCTCTAGAGGAGCTTCGTGTCGAGACGGGAGTATCTAGGAACGGAGTAAACGCCAGGAATATAGGCATAGCGGCCGAGAATTACGGAATGGAGGTCACAGGCAGCAGGCGCGACCTCAATAAGATGCTGCAGAAGAATACTACTCCCTGCATAATCCATTGGAATTTCTCCCACTTCGTGGTATTCGAGGGCATGAAGGGGAGGAAGTATTATATAAACGATCCCCAGAGGGGCAGACGGAAGCTGACCCGAAAAGAAATGGAAGAGGGCTATTCGGGAACCGTCCTTCAATTAAAGCCGACCGAGAGCTTTACCAAGGCGAAGAAGAAACGCTCTATCGCAGCCTTCTTACAGGAAAGGCTTGAGGGACAGACGGCTACCATGGCGGCGCTTCTATTACTTGGAGTAGCGCTGATACTTCCCGGAGTCTTAAATCCCGTATTCTCGCAGATCTTCATGGACGACATACTGATATACGACAGAAAGAGCTGGCTTAAGTTCATCCTTCTCGGAATGGTGCTTACAGCCCTCTATAATGCGTATTTCTCCTATATCCGTTCAAGGATAAGCCTGATGCTTCGTATCAAGAGCACGCTTTTATCCTCGGATAAGATGATAGCCCATATGCTTAGGCTTCCGATTGATTTCTTCGAGCAGAGGTATGCGGGCGACCTTATGAGCAGAGTGAATAATAACGCCTCTGTAGCCCATTTCCTCACGGGGCAGGTAGTGAACATGATAGTAAGCCTCATAACCTCTGTCGCCTACCTTATAATAATGCTCTTATACAGCGTAAGGCTGTCGCTCGTCGGAGTGTTCTTCTCCGTACTCTCGGTGACGGTCGCGGTCATCTGCTCGAAGCAGATGATGAACCTCACGATAAAGTTCAGCATGGACAGCGGAAAGCTCTACGGCGCATTGTATAACGGCTTATCGGCTAATGCCTCGCTTAAGGCCGTAGGAGCCGAGAACGCCTACACTAGCAGGGTATTAGGCTACTACGCCGAGGTGAATAATAACGACCAGTACATGGGAAGGCTTCAGACCGTGCTGGACGTGATACCGAATACCTTAAGCGCGATAAATACCGTGGTGATACTTATCCTCGGAAGCCGGCTTGTGATAGACGGAGTGTTCACTCCCGGTATGATAATGGCATTCTCCGGCTTCCTTGGCTCCTTTTCAAGTCCTTTCGCTGATGTCGTGACCTTCGCAAGAGGCATACAGCAGGTAAAGAGCGATATGCTAAGGGTTGAGGACATAATGAATTATGAGGAGGACGTGAACTATACGGCGGAGAAGGCTGACATAGCGGGCACGGAGAAGCTTCGTGGCGAGATAAGCATGGAGAATATAAGCTTTGCCTACGGTAAGCTTGACAGCCCTCTGGTCAAGAATTTCGGCTTCCACCTAAAGAGCGGTAATACTGTGGCGTTAGTCGGCTCAAGCGGCTGCGGCAAGTCCACTATATCGAAGATACTCTGCGGGCTTTTCAAGCCCTGGACAGGAGAGGTTTTATTCGACGGCATGAGCGTTGACAGGATACCGACCGAGGTGCTTTATTCCTCTGTCGCCATGGTGACGCAGACTATTTCTTTATTCGACGGGAGCATATATGACAACATCACTACATGGAATAAGACCATAAAGCAGGAGGACGTGGTGCAGGCGGCGAAGGATGCCTGCCTGCATGACGAGATAACTACGAAGCCCGGAGGCTACGCCTATGAGCTTAAGGAAAATGGCTCCAATATGTCGGGAGGGCAGAGACAGAGGCTTGAGATAGCGAAGGCTCTCGCGACTAACCCAACAGTGCTGATAATGGACGAGGCGACATCCGCCCTGGACGCTTCTACGGAGAAGAAGATATTGGATAACATCAAGCGCAGGCACTGCACCTGCGTCATAGTGGCGCAGAGGCTTTCGACGATAAGGGACAGCGACGAGATAATCGTCATGGAGAAGGGCAGGATAAGGGAGCGGGGAACCCACGAGGAGCTTCTTGCAAGGCAGGGGCTGTACAGAAGGCTCGTGGCTGAAGCCGACTGACCTATGGAAGATAAGGAAATAGTAGTACGCCTTCGGGGTTCAAAAAAGTACATGACGGGCGATCCGTATGAATACTTCACGGTAACGCAGGGGACGGTCTACGTGTACGTGGTTCATACGGAAAGGGGAGTCACAGGCAGGTCATTATTCCTCTGCGAGATGCATGAGGGAAGCGACATACCGACACTTGCCTACGGAAGCGCGGATAAGAGCGAGTACTGGGTATTCCTGCTCGTGGCGTCGGATACGGCGGAGATACGCGTAAATAAAGTAGGCGAAGACTACCGGAGCATCAGGGAGGCTTTCCTTGACGGCTTGGGAGATAAGATAGAGCGTCAGGAGAATAAGGGCTTCTCCGAGACCCTGGTTAGCTGGTACATAGGGAGGCTTGAGGGCGAGAAGAAAGACATAGCCGAGGCGAACCGCGAGAAGAATGTCATAAAGGACCGGCGGTTCAACCTGATGGGCTCTCTCTTTAAGAATGCGAAGGGCATACAGCCCTCGCATGAGCCTACAGGCTCCGAGCTTTACGATATAGTGAGCGTTTTCTGTGAATACAGGAAGCTTGCGATATGCCCTTATCACATACTGCAGAGCGCCTACGGCGACAGCTTCTCGATAGAGGACATAGCAAGGGCTTCGCACTTCGTCGTAAGGGAGATAGAGCTTATCGGTAAGTGGTGGCATAAGGACATGGGACCGCTCATAGGCTTCGAGAAGGGTTCCGACAGACCCGTGCTACTTATCCCGAAGGGAAGCAGAAATTATCTTCTCTACGACACAGACTTAAGAAGAAGTCTGATAGTCGATAAGGACGAGGCGTGGAGATTACAGGATCGGGCGTATATTGCCTATAAGCATCTGCCCGAAGGCAAGCTTACTCTCCGCGATGTGATGAAGCACGGGATAAGCTTCATACAAAAGCCTGACATAATATGGTATGTACTGCTATACCTCTTAAGCACTTTGGTTGGATTACTGCTGCCCCTGCTTAACGAGATGCTATTTGACAAGATAATACCGATGGGGATGCTCTCGTCCGTCTATCAGGTGGGCGGCGCGATATTCGCCTGCATGGTAGGGAATATGTTCTTCACGGTGGTACAGAACCTGTGCGGCTTCCGCGCGATAAAGACGCTTGAATACGAGATAGTCTCGGCGACTTACGACAGGATATTCAGGCTTCCGCAGAAGTTCATAGAGAAGTTCGGAACTACGGAGCTTTTAGGCCGCATAAACTCCGTGTCGGGCGTATTCTCCCGCACGGTGACTGCGGGAGCGTCGGCTGTAATAGGGGCGGTGCTTTCCGTATTCTACCTCTGGAGGATGTTTGATAAGTCAAGGGTCCTTGCATGGAGGGGGCTTGTGATGGCGCTCATATCGGGGGTAGTCATGTATTTCTTCGGCTATCTGCGTATAGCGAAGGAGAGGGACAGGCTTGACAGATCGGTAAAGGCAAGCGGCATGCTCTATCAGTTCATAGCCGGGATACTTAAGATAAAGACCTCAGGCATAGAGAACAGGAGCCTGCTGCAGTATCAGAAGATGAACATAAGCGCTCTTGACGAGGAGATACAGAGCACGAGGATAAGCAATATAGGAAATGCTTTCTCCGTGATAATGACGATGTGCTACACGGCGTTCATATATTATACGGTTATAAAGAAGAGACAGTCTCTTACGGTCGGCGAATACACGGCGTTTAACAGCGCTTACGGCATGTTTACCTCGGCTATAGGACAGCTCGTTAATTTCTTCTTAACCTACGCCAATCTCCTGCCCGTGATGGAGCGGCTCCGTCCCATATATGAGACGGAGACGGAGATAAAGGACGAGGCGGGCTTCCTTGGGAGGCTTTCAGGTGAGATAGAGGCGGATCATCTTGAGTTTGCCTACGACGGCGAGGAAGTGAGCGTATTGAAGGACATATCCTTCAAGATAGAGCAGGGTGAATATATAGGCATAGTTGGGGCGAGCGGCTGCGGCAAGTCCACTCTCATGAAGCTGATGCTGGGCTTTGAGAAGCCTACGAAGGGCAAGATATATTACGACAGGAAGGACGCCGACACCTTGGATAAATGCGAGCTTCGGAGGCAGATGGGAGTAGTGCTTCAGGACGGACAGTTAGTCATGGGGAATATATTCACTAACGTCACGCTCTCCGCGCCGAACCTTAAGGCGGAGGACGTGGAGAGGCTTCTTGAAGAGGTCGGCATGGCGGATGATGTAAAGGGCATGCCTATGGGGATATTCACATCGGTATCGGAGGGAGGCGGCACGGTCTCCGGCGGACAGAAGCAGAGGATACTGATAGCAAGGGCGCTTGCGAATGATCCGGCGATGATATTTTTCGACGAGGCGACAAGCGCGCTTGATAACGTGACGCAGGCGAAGGTCTGCGCATCGCTTGAAAAGAGGAATATAACGAGGGTAATGATAGCTCACAGGCTCTCTACGGTGAAGGACTGCGACCGCATCTTCGTGATGGACGCGGGACGGATAGTGGAGGAGGGCAGCTATCAGACGCTCATGGATAATAAGGGAATATTTTACGAGCTTGCAAGGAGGCAGCAGGTAATATGAAGAAGAAAAGACTTCCTTTGATAGCGGGGATCGCAGCGGTGCTTATAATAGCCGTGTCCGCAGTATTTATCATATCTCACAGGGCAAAGGCTGATAAAAAGGGCGTTTCTGAGAGGCAGATAGGGCTTGGAGCGGGATATATAAAAGCGGGCGACAGGGTGAACCTTAATGTATTCTCTGACGAAGACCCGTGGCAGGTAATGTCCGTTTCCGCAAACGGGGAAGTAAGCGACGGAAATATGTACTCGAAG
>JAFTAP010000002.1 GCA_017455525.1 Lachnospiraceae bacterium | reverse complement strand
GGCCACGGGAGGATACCTGTGTCTATTGCGGTGGCATATACTCCCGTGGATCCCATGAAGTATGCCCTCATTGCGGAGCTTCAATCAGAGATGGGGCTTTTGACCCCAGCATCATATAATAGAGTTTGATCTTATTGACACGAAGAAGCCCCATCTCTGAATCATAGTACATCCTTCTCTTGATGAGGGGAGGGAGCCCCTCATTGGAGGAGCAGATCCTCCTGTTATTCCAGTAGCTCATGAAGTATCTCCAGATAAGCTCCTTCACCTGACGGTGGCGACCTCGCTTTACACCTTTACAGGACCGCTGGGAAACCAATATAATATGATATGCGCGGGAGTCATAATATCCTTCATACCTGCGCTGCTCATATTCTTGCTCTGCCAGAAGCAGATATACAGCGGCATAGCGGAAGGTGCTGTCAAGGGGTAGGATATATAGGGATAAGGACGGCGGGGCTTGAAAGCTCCCGCCGGGAAATAGTAGTTTTAGCATATTAGCGAGGTACAGGAAATGTTCAGAAAAGAAGTAGAAAAGCATTTAAGGGAGCGCATCATACCCTTCTGGGAGAGACTTAAAGACGATGAATACGGCGGTTATTACGGCTTCATGGATTTTGACCTGAAGCTTGATAAAAAGGCTGAAAAGGGCTGCATACTTAATTCAAGGATACTCTGGTTCTTTTCGACCTGCGCTTATCTTCTGCATGATGACGAGTGCCTTGGATATGCGCATCATGCGTATGAGTTCATGAAGAAGGCGTTTATTGACCGGAAAAACGGCGGGGTGTACTGGTCAGTGACCTATGACGGAAAGCCTCTTGACACCACGAAGCATACTTACTGCCAGGCGTTTGCGATATACGGTCTTTCGGCGTATTACAGGGCTTCAAAGGAAGAGGAGAGCATAGGTATAGCTACTATGCTTGCCCGCATCATAGAGGAGAAGTGCAGGGACAATGGCGGATATCTGGAAGCCTTTAATCAGGATTTTGCGCCTGCCTCCAACGAGAAGCTTTCGGAGAATGGCGTGATGGCGGAGCGGACCATGAATACCCTGCTTCATGTATTCGAGGCCTATACCGAGTTTTATGATGCGGCGGCGAAGAAGGACATCGCTGACAGGCTAAGGGAGATGCTTACCATATTCAAGGATAAGATGTACAATCCCGCAAAGCACAGGCAGGAGGTTTTCTTTGACAGGGATTATAATTCGCTTATCGACCTTATTTCCTACGGGCACGACATAGAGACGGCGTGGCTTATAGACAGAGGGCTTGAGGTGCTTGGTGACGACGAATATGCTGCCATGCTTGCTCCCATGACCTCGGATCTTGCGGATAATATTCTCCATACGGCGTTTGACGGTCATTCGCTGCCGCAGGAGTGCGAGGACGGAGCAGTGAATGAAGACAGGGTTTGGTGGGTTCAGGCGGAGACCGTGAATGGATTCTTAAATGAATACCTGAAAGATCCTGATAAGAATGGAGAATATAAGACGGCTCTGCTCTCCGAGTGGGAATATATAAAGGACAAGGTCGTATACAAGGCAGAGGATGGGGAATGGTACAGCCAGCTTGATAAGGACGGCGCGCCTTATAAGGATAAGCCCGTTGTCGAGCCGTGGAAGTGCCCTTATCATAATGGGAGAATGTGCCTTGAGGTTATTAGACGACAGGTAGATTTTTGACCATAATAATGATGCATAGGAGGTCTGCATAATGCAAAAGCCGGTGAATAAGGATGCGAGTGCGGGAGCGAGGAAGCTGCTTTCATATCTGTGTGAGACTGCGGGAAAGGGCGTAATCACAGGGCAGCACACGCAGACGAATTACATGGAGGAGATAGTATATATTGAGGATAAGACGGGGAAGAAGCCGAAATTAAGAGGCTTCGAGCTGCTCTCATATTCTCCGAATATAAACTATGACGATGCGACATATGAGTGCCTCAAGGAAATATATGATAACAGGGGCACGCTTGATACGGCTTTTAACTGGGCAAAGAACGAGGACGGCATACTTACGTTTTCATTCCATTGGTTCTCGCCCTTAGGCGGCAGGGATAAGAGCTTCTATGCGGAGCATACGGACTTTGACGCATCTAAGGTCTTGATTTACGGAACGGCGGAGAGAGAGGCTTTCTATCACGATATGGATGTGATAGCGGATTTATTGAAGCCCTTCTGTGATGCGGATATTCCAATCCTTTGGAGACCCTTCCATGAATCGGACGGAGACTGGTTCTGGTGGGGAGCGAAGGGACCTGAGGTTGCGCGCGAGCTTTATAAGCTGATGTTTGAGCATTATACAAAGAAGCATCACCTTAATAATCTGCTCTGGGTTTGGAACTGCAGGCTCTCCGAGGGGTATCCCGGAGATGATTATGTTGATGTCGTATCCGTTGACATCTATCTGCCTGAATACAAGCCTACGGATTACCATGAGGAATATGAGGAGCTTATAAACAATACGACAAGGAATAAAGTCGCCGCTTTAGCCGAAATCGGCTATCTCCCCGACATGAAGCTCCTTGAGAAATCCCATACTCCTTGGGCATATTACATGACCTGGTCTAAGGAGTTCATAATAGCAGAAAAATGGAACACGACGGAGAGGCTGAAGGAAGCATACGCAAGTGAATATGCGATATGCGCAACATAATCTGTTCTCCGGCCATATAGCTTTATTTATAGTACATTGTTTTTTGCTCTCGATGCAAAGAGCTGTTATTTTTGATATAATGTTTTTTAATTCAAGGAGGTACGCATTATGGGAATGACAAATGAACAATATAAAGGCATGCTGTTGGATCAGTTGGAAGTCTGGCAGGAGGTGAAAGAGTTGGCTGCCAAGGCAAATGATAAAGCAGTGGAAGATAAGGCGGATCAGCAGATTGCCAAGATAAATGAAAAGATGAAATTCTGATAAAAAAAGAGCCGGCGGTGATTTTCCTGCCGGCTCTTTGATATCGGAGCGGATTATAAGTCGTAATACATTGCGAATTCCGCCGGGTGAGGGATCTGCGATATCTGCTCTAGGTCCTTTCGCTCTAAGGCTATGAGCTGTTCTAACAGTCTCTCAGGGAAGACCCCGCCTGCCGTGAGGAAATCATGGTCTGCCTCGAGGGCGTCTATCGCTTCGCCCAAGGTCTTTGGCAGTCCTGAAATCTTTGCTTTCTCCTCATCCGACAGATCGTACAGATTGAAGTCGTAGGGACCCCAGCCCTTTGCGTGAGGGTCAATCTTCTTCTGCACTCCGTCAAGACCTGCCATGAGTATCGCGGCATAAGCGTAGTAAGGATTGCAGGTAGCGTCAGGGTTACGAAGCTCGAAGCGCTTGGTCTCCGGAGTCTTGGCATAAGCCGGTATCCTGATTACGGCGCTTCTGTTTGCCATGGCGTAGCCTATGGTCACGGGAGCCTCGAAGCCCGGAACCAGACGCTTATATGAATTGGTCGAAGGGTTGGTTATAGCGCAGAGAGCTCCTGCGTGGGTGAGCAGTCCGCCCATGAAATGATGCGCAAGGTCACTTAGCTGCGCATAGTTTTTAGCATCATAGAATACGGGCTTTCCATCCTTGAATAAGTGCATGTGTACGTGCATCCCGTTTCCGGCCTCGCCTGCAAGGGGTTTCGGCATGAAGGTCGCCGTGCAGCCGTTTTCTATGGCTTCATTCTTTATTACGTACTTCGCCGACATCGTGTCGTCAGCAAGCTTCAGCATATCGCCAAGCTCGACCTCTATCTCCATCTGCCCGCAGCCGCCGACCTCGTGATGGTGATACTTCACGTCTATACCCCACGTATCCATCGCAAGACACATCTTGCTTCTTAACGCATTGTGTATGTCCTGCGGAAGAGAGGTGTGATAGCCCTTGCCGTGCGGGACTTGGAAGCCGTTGTTATTCTCGTCGTATTCTGTAACCCACGGAGCCTGCCTCGTATGGATTTTTGACGAGACCGTGCCGCCGTTTATTTCATAATTCACCTGATCGAAGATGTAGAATTCATACTCCGGTCCTATCTTCATCTGGTCAGCTACGCCAAGCTCTTTCATATAATCAAGGGCGCGTATCGCAACATTCCTTGGATACTGGTCGAAAGGACGGTTCTCCGGCAGGTCGATTATCTTTACGTCGCCTATCATTGAGAGCGTCGGAACCTCGGTGTAGGTGTCGATCACAGCAGAATCAAGGACAGGCACGAAGACCATGTCGCTGTTCTCTACGGGAGCGTAGCCGTAATTCGAGCCGTCAAAGCCTATGCCGTGCTCCATAGTGCTCTCCGTAAGCCTCTCCGCCGGTATGCTCAAGTGCCTCCACCGTCCTGTAATGTCCGTCAGCTTGAAGTCCACGAATTTGATCTCCTGCTCCTTGATCAGAGCCTGAATATCGGATAAAGTCTTTGCCATTTTGATTCCCCCTTGTGCTTTGTATGTAAGAACATCATCTGAGTTAAAAGTATAATATATATTAATTATTCATGCTATAGTTGATTGCGTGAAAAAATCAGAAATATTATGACTTTCTGAATGAGAAATCGGAATTTCATTCAGAAATCCCGCATTCCGCGAGACACGCTTCTCACTTCGCGAGAGCCTGGTCTAATACGGATATTGATTTTTAAATAAAAATCAATATCCTATACTCTATGAACGGTTGATGTATTTTATAAGGAGGAAAATGGTCATGATAGCGTTGATCGTAGCTTATGCGAGAAATAAGGTCATAGGGGATAAGGGGAAGATTCCCTGGCGAATAAAGGGCGAGCAAAGGAGGTTCCGGGAGCTTACTACAGGGAATGTGGTCATCATGGGCAGGAGATCTTATGAGGAGATCGGTAAGCCTCTGCCTAATCGCATGAATATAGTCGTTTCCTCTACAAAGGAGTTCTCCGGGGAGAACCTTGTCACGGTGAAGTCGCTTGATGAAGCTATCAGGGCTGCGGGGAACAGAGATGTATATATTTCCGGCGGAGCAAGGCTTTATGAGGAGGCACTGCCTATCGTGGAGAAGATGTATATCACGGAAGTAGAGGCGGAGATAGAGGGCGACACTTATTTTCCTGATTTTGATGAGAGTGAGTTTGATAAGGAGATAAATGAAAGAGCTGACGGCGAGATACCGTATACTTATGTGACATATACAAGGAAGCATTGAGTGACTATCCACCGATGCTTTCTGACTTTCTCACAGCTTCCATGGCCTATCATAGCGCAGGCTTGACAAATAGGGGGCTATAATTTATATTTATTCATTGTTTGAAGCAAAGAGGCTCACTCAGACGAGTGGGTCTTTTTTACGAAAAAGGGCAATTTTGCTGTGCGTGCAGCGAACAGGGAGTGGTAAGCATAGAAAAGATGCCGGATATTGATTTAAGAAAGGAAATATGATGGGGAATTTTGTAGAGACGCTGACGAACGTTAATGACGCCATAAACAGCTTCGTGTGGGTGCGTATCGGGCTTATCCTGCTGCTTGGTACGGGGCTTGTGACCACGATTATCACGAAGTGCTTCCAGATAACGCATCTGAAGCACTGGTGGGTCAAGACGATAGGCTCCGTATTCAGCAAGGACACGCATAAGAAGCTTGGCAGGAAGTCAGGCTCGGTATCGCAGTTTCAGGCATTATGCACGGCGCTTGCGGCTACCATAGGCACGGGAAATATCGCAGGAGTCTCTGCGGCTATCTGCATAGGCGGTCCGGGAGCGGTTTTCTGGATGTGGATAGCGGCGTTTCTTGGCATGATGACGAATTTTTCAGAGAATATATTAGGAATTTATTATCGCCGCAGGAACGCCGAGGGCGAGTGGTCAGGCGGCGCCATGTACTATCTGAAGGACGGTCTTGGCTCTTATAAGGGCTGCAGGCAGATAGGAGCTTTTCTTGCGGGGCTTTTCTCGGTCTTTGCTATCCTTGCTTCCTTCGGCATAGGCAATATGGGACAGATAAATAAGATCACCTTAAACATCAAGTCGGCGTTTTTCACAAATATCGAGGCTACCGAGATTGCGGGCGTATCATTCGTTAACTGGGCTATAGGCATCTGCCTTATGATAATTGGTGGATTCGTCATAATAGGCGGCTTGCAGAGGATAGCGTCATTTGCGGAGAGAGTCGTGCCCTTCATGGCAGTTGCTTATGTCATAGGGGCGCTGATTGTTATGTTCGCTCATATTAGCAGTATAGGAGCGATGTTTGTGGCTATATTCAGGTTTGCTTTCGGAATAAAGGCGGTTGCGGGCGGCGCGGCGGGAGTCGCTATCTCGCAGGTCATAACACAGGGCTGTAAGAGAGGCGTGTTCTCAAATGAGGCAGGTCTTGGTTCCTCGGTCATGGTACATTCAAACTCAAACGTAAAGGAGCCTGTGAAGCAGGGACTTTGGGGGATATTCGAGGTATTCGCCGACACTATGGTAGTGTGTACCATGACGGCGATAGTCGTGCTTTCATCGGGAGCTATTGACCTTACGACAGGACTTGTGAAGGAAGGCACGGACGATGCGACGCTCGTTGCGAAGGCTTTCGGGAATATATTCGGCAAGCCCGGAGAGTGGTTCGTGGCTATCGCAGTGCTTTTATTTGCTTTCACTACAGTACTTGGCTGGTCGCACTACGGCTCTAAGGCGGTCGAGTATCTTTTCGGCGTGAAGGGGGCAAAGATATACAGAGTCATCTTCGTATTGCTTATGATTTCGGGTGCGATAATGACTTCCTCGCTCGCATGGGATATATCAGATACCTTCAACGGACTCATGATGATACCGAACCTTATCGGAGTACTGTCGCTTACTCCGCTCGTCATAAAGCTTACGAATAATTACGTTGACAGGAAGATACACGGCAAGGACATCGAGCCTATATTATCTTATGATGAGAAGATACAGGCGGAATACGCTCCGCTCGTTAAGGACGAGGATTAAGGACGGTATTTTTCACAATCTTAGAAATATGATAAAATAATAAGCTATGGCATGAAAAGTGCTGTAGCTTATTTTATGATGCTGGGGTCAAAAGCCCCTTTGCGTTGTTTATGATGCTTACGCATGGCTACGCAGCAAGCTGCTCTCGCCATGCTCCGTCCATTCGGAATCCGCTAATTTGCTACGCAAATTGCTACTTCCTCATGTTC
>JAFTAP010000076.1 GCA_017455525.1 Lachnospiraceae bacterium | reverse complement strand
TAAACGACAAAACTCTTTTCGTTTTGGCGTTTACTGCGTCGGATTTTGGCCGCTGAAAGCGGCATATTTCCTTACAAAATCCGAGCGCATCCGCCGGAGGCTTTATAGTAAGCGAAATTACATATTTCGCTTACTATAATTGCCGAAAATCTGCATGCGTGCAGATTTTTAATATTTAAAAAATGCATCTGTGCAGATTTTACTGTACTTTATGAATAAAAGTAAGAGCTAAGCTATATAATACCATAGACAAAAATGATAAAGAATGATAAAATTCTTAAAAATGATAAAGAATGATAAAAAATATTGAAAATGATAAAAAACGATAAATATGTGGGTGATTGATCATGAAGAAAAATCCTTATTCTCTTACATTCGGCAAGGAGCCGTTAGAAACTATAGACCGTACCGTGCAGAAATCAGAGGTGATAGAGACCTTCCTTGATGAACCGGCTTCGCAACAGATTTTTATGATTACCGGAGTCAGAGGATGCGGGAAAACCGTATTTATGACGGAGATTGAAAAAGAATTTTTGAAGCATGACGAATGGATCATTGCAGAGCTTAATTCGTCTCAGGACCTTATGATGGATTTAGCTGCAAGCCTCAGCAGTGAAGATTATCTGGCGCGGATTTTTCAGCAGGCGAGCATAAATCTTTCATTCTTCGGTATAGGTCTTGAGGTAAAAGGCGGCGTGCCTATAACTAATATGCAGGTAGCCATATCCAAGATGCTTGAGAGCATGAAAAAGCATAAGAAAAAGCTGCTGATCTGCATAGACGAAGTTACTTCTACAGAATATATGAGGGCTTTTGCCGGTGCTTTTCAGATATTCGTAAGACAGGATCTGCCGGTCTACTTACTTATGACAGGGCTATATGAAAATATAAATAATCTTCAGAATGAAAAGAACCTGACTTTTCTTTACCGTGCGCCTAAGATTGAATTAAAGCCATTGAATATAGGTACGATAGCTGAAAGCTATAAAAGGAAATTCAGTCTTAATGATGAGGATGCTCTAAAAATGGCGAAGCTTACGAAGGGTTATTCTCTTGCTTTTCAGGTGTTAGGCTATTATACATGGAATAATGACGGCAAATACGCCGAGGCAATATCTGAATACAGACAGTATCTTGAAGATTATTCTTATGAGAAGATATGGGCGGAAATGTCAGCAGGCGACAGGAAGCTTGCATATGGATTAGCGAACTCAAAGACCGGTAAGGCAAAGGAAATCAAGGATTTCCTTGCAATATCCAACAACGAATACACGCCCTACAGAGACAGACTTGTTAAGAGAGGTATCCTTGACGGAAGCGAGCATGGATACATAAAATTCACGTTACCATTATTTGAGGAATATGTGCTGCGTAACTACGATACAGGCAGAGAGGAGATTTGACCATGAACCCATTCGCAATGTTAGGAATAATGAAAAGGCTTGAAAGTGCTCATCCGAAAGCAGCGGCTTTCGTGAGAAATGAATTGATGACGGGATTACCTGAAGGCACGATACTTGAGATTGATGATAAGATATTGGGTAAGCCGGCAGATGTGGATGAGGCCTATGGTATGCTCTGCATGCTTGCGGGCAGGACGCATTCAGTCTACACAGGGGTTACGCTTATATTTCCGCAAGGAGCGGACGGGCAGGAGCGGGATATGGAAACCTTCCATGTAAAGACTGATGTAAAGATGTATGACTCTGATAAGCAAATCCTTCGGGAATATGCCAAATCCGGCGAGCCTTTAGATAAGGCGGGAGCTTATGGCATACAGGGCAGGGGAGCGATACTCGTAGAAAAGATAGACGGAGATTACAGCAATGTCAAAGGACTTCCGGTGGCGGAGATATACAGGCGGTTGTATCATAATTTCCCTTCGTCAGGGCAGGCTATCTCTACTACATTTTCTATTATATGATGCAGGGCATCGGCAAGCTCTGTGCCGGCGCTTCTGTAGAAGACCTCTTTTCCTTCGCGCCTTGAAACTATGAGTCCTGCGGTCTTGAGAAATCTAAGATGATGCGACAGCGCAGGGGCTGACATTTCCATCATTGCCGCAAGGTCTGTCACGCATTCCTCTGTATGGCACAGAAGCCAGAAAAGCTTGACCCTCGATGGGTCGCCTAATAGCTTGAATATATCTGATGCGACCGAAAAACCTTCAAGACTTGGCATTTCTTCCATTAGATTTTCTGAACATTCGCAGTTTCCATGATCATGCGGCAGTTTCATTTCTGTGACTCCTCGAAGCCTAAATATGTATTGACATTCCACTGATGTTCAGTATAATATAAAGCAAACGATTAAACAATCGTTTAATCGTTAAAATAAAGGGAGGATCGAAGATGAAGAAAAGCTATAAGATAGACGTGGACTGTGCTAACTGTGCGGCGAAGATGGAGGATGCGACGAAGAATACCGAGGGCGTGAAGGATGCGACGGTCAACTTCATGATGCTTAAGATGAACGTGGAGTTCGAGGACGGGGCAGATCCGAAGGAAGTAATGCCGAGGGTATTGGATAATTGCAAGAAGGTCGAGGACGACTGCGAGATATTTTTTTGATCATAAGCAAGCGACTTTCGCCAGGTTATTTCACAGCAAAAAGATAAGCAGGAATGAATAAGAAACAGAAGAAAACATTATACAGGATAATAATATCGGCGGTGCTTCTTATTGCCTTGTATTTTATTCCGGTAACCGGCGCGCTGCGGTTTATCCTGTACATGGTTCCTTATTTCATCATCGGATATGACGTGCTTCGTAAAGCCTTTAAGGGAATAAAAAACCGCCAGCCGATGGATGAGTCGCTGCTTATGTGCATAGCGACAGTCGGCGCGATAGTGCTTGCGGTCTATCAGGATCTGTCGGGGCTAAAAGGCGATTATGTCGAAGCGATAGCCGTCATGCTTTTCTATCAGGTGGGCGAGTGGTTCCAGAGCGTCGCTGTCGGAAAGAGCCGCCGCAACATCACGGAGCTCATGGATATCCGTCCTGATTATGCGAATATAGAAACTGACGGGGAATTAGAGCAGGTCGATCCCGATGAGGTAGAGGTTGGCACGGTCATATATGTGAAGCCCGGAGAGAAGATACCGATAGACGGCATAGTGGCGTCGGGAAGCAGCACTCTCGATACGGCTGCCCTCACGGGGGAGAGCCTTCCGAGGAATATAGTAGAAGGCGATGAAGTCATATCCGGCTGCATCAATCTCACAAGCCCTCTTAGGATAAAGACTACGAAGGAATTCGGAGAGTCCACGGTATCAAAGATTCTTGACCTTGTCGAGAACGCTTCATCCCACAAATCAAAGTCAGAAAATTTCATCACGAAATTTGCCCGTATATATACGCCGGCGGTTGTTTATTCCGCTATCGCCCTTGCGGTGCTTCCTCCGATAGTACGGATGCTTTTCATGGGAGCAGAGCCTATGTGGGGAAGCTTCGTATACAGGGCGCTTTCATTCCTTGTAATATCCTGTCCGTGCGCATTGGTTGTCTCTATCCCGCTTACGTTTTTCGCAGGCATTGGCGGCGCGAGCCATGCGGGAGTGCTGATCAAGGGTTCTAATTATTTGGAGACTTTATCGGAGACGGACACGGTCGTATTTGATAAGACAGGCACGCTTACCAAGGGGAATTTTGAGGTGGATGCTGTCCATCATTGCCCAATAAAGGAGGACGAGCTGATCGAGATGGCGGCTCTTGCGGAGGCAGCGTCGACGCACCCGATAAGCCAGAGCTTAAGACGGGCATACAGCAGGGAAATCGACAGGTCAAGGGTTTCGGATATAGAGGAGATCGCAGGGCAGGGAATAAAGGCGGTAGTTGACGGTAAGCGTGTGGCAGTCGGGAATACGAAGCTTATGGCGGCGGTCGGGGCAGAGTATATAGAGTGCCCTGATGATATAGGTACAGTGATCCATGTCTCGGTAGACAGCGAATATGCGGGACACATAGTTATATCCGATATAATAAAGCCTCATTCTGCCGATGCTGTGCGGGCTTTGAAGTCCTGCGGCGTGAAGCGGACCGTGATGCTGACAGGAGATGCTGTAAAGATTGCTGATAAGGTCGCTTCGGAGCTTCATATAGATGAAGTACATGCGGAGCTTTTGCCGTCCGATAAGGTGGACAGGGTTGACGCTCTTATTTCTGCTAAGGGCGGCAAGGGAAAGCTTGCCTTCGTGGGGGACGGCATAAATGACGCTCCCGTGCTCTCCCGTGCAGACATAGGTATAGCTATGGGCGCTATGGGTTCTGATGCGGCGATAGAAGCAGCGGACGTCGTTCTGATGGACGATGATCCGCTAAAGATTGCCGATGCGATAAGGATAGCGAAGAAATGCCTCCGCATAGTAAAAGAGAACATAGTCTTCGCAATAGGGATAAAGCTTCTCTGCCTGCTCCTGTCCGCCCTCGGACTTGCGGGAATGTGGCTTGCGGTCTTCGCCGACGTAGGCGTCATGGTGCTCTGCGTGCTTAATGCAATAAGGGCTTTAATCACAAAACGATAACCATATCATTTTTGAAATCAACCAATTGCTATTGAGAATATTTCTGCAATTAGAAAAAATTCTCAGTTGTATTGAGAAATATTCCGTATTGCGTTATAATTCTCAATAAGATACGAGTCATCATGGGAGTATTTTTATGATAAAAAGAGAAAGATATATTGCACCAATAAGGGCTTTTTATGATAGCGACCTTATAAAAATCATTACGGGCGTACTATACGAAAGCTTAGAATAGATTCTTTAGTCAAAGTAGCCCAAATACTTAACTTTATGCTCCGACTCCGGGAATAAGTACGTATGAAGGTCTATGAAATAGTCGTCCGTCATACTCGCTATATAATCAACAACCATATCATCGGGGGTATTCTCCCTGTAATCCTTATGCTCCACATGAACATACTGCGTACTTCGCTCCACATAGTCTACATGATGGCGCACGAAGACGGAATCAGGACGCATTTCCTCCGCCTGTTTTATTAAAGCATCATAAAGCTCCCCAAACATTGGCTCTATATGCTCCTTAAAAGCTGCTTCAGTCTTTTCATTTCCGTATATATGTGAGTAATTCTCTTTCTTAGCCGCTTTAAGCTCCATGAAATAATCATCATCCATCTTGATATATGGCTTTCCGTATGAATTATCCACGATATTGACTATCATATTATTTATTATCTCGGCATTGTTCGTGCCTATCTTCTCCTGCGAATATTCAGGCGACTTATCAAATAATCCCAGCCTCTCTGCGTCCTGCCTGTCCTTGCCTATGTAGGCTATGATGTCTGATATCCTTACGACGCAGCCCTCCATCGTACAGGGAATAAGACGCCCTATCGCTTCCTGATCCACATAGCACTCTTCCTTCATGCAATCGAACTCCTCAAAGGTCATCTTATCCTTGCGGGGAGCATATTCCTTCATTTCCATCTCACCGTTATGGCAAATTATGCCGTCAAGTGTCTGGAGCGAGAGGTTCTGACAGCAGATATCATCCAAGACTCTTACGGAATGCACATTGTGATTGAAATACCTGCCCGTGCGGGCGCGATACAGCTTTGAAAGCGCCCTCTCCCCTGCATGTCCGAAGGGTGTGTGTCCTATGTCATGGCCAAGAGCTATGGCTTCTATAAGGTCTATATTTAAGTTTAAGAGCTTTCCGATATTCCTCGCTATCCTCGACACATACTGTACATGCATCGCCCGCCTTGATATATCGTCATTGCGGACGAGGGAGAAGACCTGTGTCTTATCTGAGTACCTGTTATAATAAGGCACATTCATTATCTTCTCCACGTCGCGCACAAAGGCGGGACGATGGAGATTCGCCACATCGTGCGAGGAATCTCTTCTTATTATATTTTCATCCTTGCAGGCATAGGGGTTGTCGGTATGATTCTGCCTGTCCTGCTCGATCTTTGATGCCGTCTTGTCCGATAAGTTAATATATCTCACTGCTCTCATCTTTTCCATCTACGCTTATAAATCACTGCAACGCATATCCCGGCTATGATCGCTGCCACCGACGTGCCGAGAGCCGTCCATGTGTCGGAACCAAACTCCGTAAGTGTCGTACCCGACACGGCTGCCTGTGCCGCTTCCGTGCCTTCCTCGTCTGCTCCGTCTGTCTCATCCCCCGGCATATCGCCGGGACCTCCCGTAATGCCCTGACTGCTATTCATATCGGGCGGACCTCCATGACCGCCGCGTTCCATGCCATTGCCTGACGCAAAGCCGCCCATACCATGATCTCCGCCGAAGCCTCCGAAATCGCCTCTGGGCTGCATTCCGCCGAAGTTCATGCTTCCTCCGAAGCCGCCGCTTGTCGCATCACCGTAGGATGCCGATATCTCATCTATCGTAATCTCCTCTACATTATCGCCGATGACTACGAGATAAGTCTCCCCAACCTGCATCTCAGGGCAGCTCATATTCATCGACGAGAAGGTCTGCGGTACCTCGTATTCAAGAATGACGCTGCCGTCCGTATCCTCTAAAGCAACCTTTGTCCCCGCCTCTGCGCCATCGCTATATGTATAGAGTATCGACGCCTGAGTTGATGATGAATCAAACTGCTCCGCCATGGAATAATTACCGCAGGCTATGACGGTTCCGCCGCTGATCTCCGCTACACCGCCCGACTCGCTTCCGTAGTCAAGAGCGCTGTTGTTCCCATTATTTACAAGGCTCACCCTCACGGTTCCGCCCGTAATGATAAGGTCGCCGTTTGAGTCTATGCCGTCAGCGTCATTACCGGAGTCATTTATTATGGTAAGATTTCCGCCACTTATCTTTACGTAGGCCTCTTCGCTCCCCGAATCATCAGAGTCTTGATTACCTTCTTCGGATGCAGTTACACTTTTGTCCTCATCCATATTCATATCTATCGACATATTAGGCATATTTCCTGATACATCTGCTTTGTTCCATGAGTCCGGAAAGTCCTTCATATTTCCCGACACTGAATTTGCGGACTCTGAGCCACCACCCATATGGTGTCCGCCCATATCGCCGGGACCTCCCATGCCGTCGCCCATACCGAACATATCGCCGGAGCCGCCGTTAGCATTAAGTCCATCGTCTTTAGGATATATAAGCGTATCGCCGCCTGCTATGTCTATTGTCTCGGCCTCTATACCCTCATAGCATTCATTTATCGTTATAGTACCATCGTTTATAAGAAACGCTGTATCTGAATGTATACCATCGTCATTAGCTGATATTGTGATATCACCGCCTACAACCGTCACATCACCGCCTGCATGGATTCCGTCATCGCCGCTCGTCACATCAAGGCTTCCTGATTCCATATAGAAATATCCGCCCTCATGGTTTAAGACCATGCCGTCATCCCCTGCATCCACGGTGATATCCGCATTCCGTATGCGAAGGCTGTCGTTAGCTCTTATTCCATCCGTGGGAGCTTCCACTGATATATTGCCGCCTGTGATCACAAGGTCATCCTTTGCGACTATGCCATGCTTGAACCCGCCTGTGACCGTAAGCGAGCCGCTGCCGTTTATCGTAAGATCGTCATGTGAGAATATCACGCCCGTTATCTCGTCTGCCAGGGCCTCATCAGAATACTCCGTGCCGCTCACGAACGAATTATCACTTCCCTCTGCAAGCGTAAGAAAGACCTTGTCCGCCTGGTTCACTATAAAGCAGGCATTATCATCGCAGGTAAGCCCCAGCATGTCCAGCAGAATATAGACTTTAGATGACTCATATGCATCCACGATTATGCTTCCATAGCTGATGCCGCCGATCGCGTATTTTCCCGAACCCGTGATATACAGGTCGCCATCATAGAAATATGCGCCGTTACCGTCTATATCAGCGCCTGACCCGTGAAGGTCAATAATAGTCATATCATCGGTGTTCTCCGTCCATGAAGCGTCCTGGTCATTCGCCGTGAAATATTCAGTTCCCTCGTAATTCTCCGAATCTTCATCTACGATAGGCGTGATGCCGATCGCCTTACCGTTAATAAAAAGTAAGGTAACGATCACGGCACATATCGTCACTATGACGCAGATGAGGTCGAAATGTTTATTCGTTGACATCAGCCCATGT
This sequence comes from Lachnospiraceae bacterium, assembly GCA_017455525.1. Lineage (GTDB taxonomy): Bacteria > Bacillota > Clostridia > Lachnospirales > Lachnospiraceae > NK4A144. The sequence goes on along the minus strand of JAFTAP010000076.1, from coordinate 50,357 downwards.
AATCCCCATTGTAGCTTACCAATACTGCGCTCTCTACGCCCGGAAGCTCTGATAGTTCATTTATGAAATCAGTGTTGTCATCATTGAGTCTTATCTCCGCATTAACCTCTACTGATCCTTTGCGTGCGGTCTTGCTCTTTACCACGCACCTCTTCGTCTTTCCTGCAAGATATTCAAAAGCCTTCTTCTCGCTCTCGGAGCCGTCGCAGCGAATGACTACTATATAGGGATCAGCCGCTTCCTTCCGGTTAGCGAATATCATTATGATGATGCCGATTATTATGCTTCCGAATACCGCAAGAGGTATCATGCCCGCCGCAAGCACTATTCCGGCAGCTATAGCCCAGAATAAGAACGCTATGTCCAAGGGCTCCTTTATCGCTGTACGGAAACGCACGATTGACAATGCACCTACCATACCAAGTGAAAGCACTACATTGCTTGTCACGGCAAGTATCACGAAGGTCGTTATCATCGTAAGAGCCACGAGCGTCACTCCGAAGCTTGACGAATACATCACTCCCGAATAAGTCTTCTTATATATAAAGAAGATAAATAATCCTATCGCAAAGGCAAGCACCATGCCGAGCACCATGTCGAAGGCGCTCACGCTTGTAACGTTCTCCAAGAAGCTTGATTTGAAAATGTCACTGAATGTCATAGTTTTTTCTCCTTTTTATCCATAGATCCTACATTGTGCATACTTTGAGAATGCCCCGACTCTCCGATTTGGAAGCTGTACGGCATCCCTTATTATATCAGGCAGGTATGCGTCCCATTTGACCTCGAGGATTATCGGCGCATCGCCCGCAGGTATTGTAACTAAATCCGACCTTAAAAAATTAGTATCCGCAAGCCCCGTGCGAATGTCGTAGTCAAGCGTCACCCTTACATTACCGGGTCCGAATATGAAAGGCTCTCTCGTATAGTCAACGACAGTCATCGGCTTCATTCCCTGATACCGCATCTTGCAGTAGAGCTCCTCGATAAGCGGTCTGCTACTCTCAAGCATCCAATCAATGTCGCCATCAACTATCTTCTTTGCCTCTTCTGCTGTGAGATTAGCACTGTACTTCGTGCCAAGTCCGTTTACCTTGCTCTTCTTCTCCAGATGGATTATCGACGGATCGAAGTTATAATACCTGATGCGAAATTTCTCCCGCATATTCACTCCGTCAACCTTCTCCCTGAGAGCCTTGTCTTTATTATTGTCAAAATAAAGACTACGTATCAGGTACTTCCCATCCATCGCATGCGGATCGGGTATGGCGACCACGCTCATCCTCGCACGTATGGAAAGCAGGTCCGCATAAGATATCTCATGCTTCCACTCATGCCTGTAATGCTTTTCCTTCTTAACTTCCATAGGCAGGTCCTCTCTTTTGTTTAGACCAATTGTTATAAATGATTATTGATTTAGTCACAAATAATAATAAGTATAGATGTATTTTTTGTGAACATCAGGGCTGCCTGCAAGATTGTACAAGAAAAAGTACAATTTAAATTTCTGATTCCCCTCTAATATATTTCCCAAGTCTGCCGATAAATATAGTGTAAGCAGATGGAACTGCACACAATATAAGTAAGAAAGGAGGAGAACTTCAATGCGTATAGATGCTATTACACAGATACAGCAGGTATACGGCGTCGGCAAGAACAGGAAGACATCAAGGACGAACAGTGTTTCAGGCGGACGCGACGCTGTGGAGATCTCCAGCATAGGAAAGGACATCCAGACGGCAAAGGCAGCAGTTAAGTCAGCACCCGACGTAAGGGAAGATAAAGTGGCTGACCTTAAGAAGCAGATTGCGAACGGCACATACAACGTGTCCGGCGAGAGCTTTGCTGACAAGCTTCTTGCTAAGTACAACGAGGCGGCTGGGATTGCTTGATAAGATCGGAGTGATGTGACGTGGCGAGCCTTGTAGAAGTGCTTATTGATACACTTACAAAAGAAGAAAGTGAATACGTCACATTACTGGATCTGTCGAGGAAAAAGACTCCTGTGGTTGTCGCAGGAGACATAGAAAAACTTCAAACTATCACGGATGAGGAACAGTCAGTGGTGGACAGGCTCGTAGCTCTTGATAAAAAGAGGGCGGAGGCAATGAAGGACATCGCTGAAGTCATGAACAAGGACGTTAAGACTTTGAAGCTTTCGCATCTTATAGAAATGCTTGAAAAGAGGCCGGCGGAGAGGGACGCATTAGTAGCTCTTCACGACCAGCTCAAAGCCACGGTGGGTGAGCTTAAGATGGTAAACGACCAGAATCGCGAGCTCATAAAGCAGTCCTTGGATATTGTTGATTTTAATCTCAATCTTATTAAATCTCAAAGATCTGCTCCGGAGACAGGGAACTACACAAGTTCCGCCGGCATAGCAGGATCAGCTCTGGGAGGACCGACAGGCGGCTTTGACGCAAAACAGTAACATGAAACTGCAATATAGAAGTTTTGCGAGGAGAATGATATGTCGCTATTTTCGGGTCTGTATGTAGGAGCGTCAGGATTACAAACCAATCAGAATGCATTAAATACGACGGCGCACAATCTGTCTAACATTGGCACGACAGGCTATACCCGCCAGCAGATCATACAGGCGAACAGGCATTATGACACGATAGGCCAGTCATACATCGCACCTAATCAGGTAGGGCTTGGTGTTTCTTATGCTGATGTCCGTTCCGTGCGCGATTATTTCCTCGATAAGGCATACCGCCAGGAGCAGGGCAGGGCGGAATATTATACCACTAATTATAATGTAGTCACGGAAATGGAGACGCTTTTCGGCGAGCTTCAGGGCGTGGCTTTTCAGGAGTCTCTTACGGAGCTTACGAGGGCGGTTGAGGAATTAAAGAAGCAGCCCGAGGACGCTACGAATCAGGGGCTTCTTGTCAGCAAGTCGCAGACCTTCCTTGAGAGGGCGCAGGCTGTCTACAACGGTCTCGCTGATTATCAGGACAATATCAACTCCCAGATAGCTACGACTATAGATAAGATAAATTATTACGGCAATAAGATATGGGAGATAAATCAGAAGGTCGCAGCCATAGAGATGGGCGGCATCGAGAGAGCGAATGACCTAAGGGATGCGAGAGATCAGATGCTTGACGAGCTTGCTGCTCTTGGGAAGATCTCATATGAGGAAGACTCGCACGGCATGGTCACTGTCCAGTTCGAGGGCGTTGATTTCGTTACCCCAGACTATGTGAACGAGATGGGCTACATGACGGGCTATGACAAGGAGACGGTGAAGAGCTACAATGACTATTTCGCAGAGGACATAGAGAACGGACTTAAGAGACCTGTCGAGGAGACTTTCTATATCCCGGTATGGCCCAGATATAAGAATCAGGAAGTATTCTCCGCTACGGAGACGATATCTTCCGACAGGAATACGGACATAGGAGCGTTAAAGGCTCTTTATAATGCGAGGGGCAATCAGAGAGCAACATACAGGGATCTCTATCCTGTAGGAGAGGAATATCCCGAATATCCCGAACTCTGTGACTCGGATGGTAATCCTTATCCTATCAGTGAGTCCGAGAGTATAAATATGTTTGATAAGACTACTAAGAGGTCATCCGTGATGTCGGTCATGGCTGAGTTCGACAACTTAGTCCGAGGCATAGTCACGGGCATGAATTCAGTGCTTTCATCGAACAGTACGGCAGACGGCACGAGCGATGACACGCTTTTATTCTCCAAGATTTCTGCAGAGGTAGACGACGGCACGGACGGATGGACGACCACTAATCTCATGATCAATCCTGACGTGCAGAAGACCCCTACCCTTATGAATAATGGCTTCATCCTTGACGACGGCTCAAGAGACCAGCAGAAGGCGGATGCGCTGGTGAATTTATTCTCGAATAAGTTCTCGACGCTGAATCCCGACACAGGCACGCAGCTGACATTCGCAGGCTATTACTCGGCGCTTATCAGCGAGAACGCCACTAACGGTAAGGTTTACAGGTCGATATCCGAGAATCAGGAAGCTATGGTAATGTCGGTAGACAGCCAGAGACAGGAGGTCGTGGGGGTTTCCGACAGCGACGAGCTCACGCAGATGATAAGGTATCAGAATGCGTACAACGCTTCATCAAGGTATATAAACACGATAAACTCAATGCTTGACACTTTGATCAACTCAATGACCTAAAGGAGGAGAGACTTATGCCTTCACAATTTTTCGGACTGATGATAGGATATTCGGGACTGACAGCCGCGCAGGCTTCCCAGAATATCACTGCGAACAACATAGCGAATATAAATACCGAGGGCTACTCCAGACAGCAGCTTAAGCAGGAGGCGGCGTCGGCCTTAAGGACATATACTACCTATGGCATGGCGGGCGCAGGCGTCGATGCTAAGAGCGTAGATCAGATAAGGGATGAGTATATCGACTTAAAGTACAGGGCGAATCAGGCAAGCATAGGCGAGTATTCGAGGAAGAATTCGTACATGGGCGAGCTTGAGAATTACTTCACGGATACTAATATGGTACCCGGCTTTAATACGGTCTATGTGGAGAACTTCTATAATGCACTAAGTAAGCTTGAGGACGATCCGGGAAGCACGACGACCAGAGGAGATTTCATCGCGCAGGCCCAGAGCGTCTGCGAGTACTTCAATCACATGGCGATAAACCTCGAGAAGACTCAGGATAATGTGAATCAGGAAATAAAGGATGTCGTAGACAGGATAAATTCTATCGCATCACAGATAGCCTCTATGAATAAGCAGATTAACACCATAGAGATGAGGGGCACGACGGCGAATGAGCTTCGTGACCAGAGGGCGGTGCTTCTTGATGAGCTTTCTGCCTATGTGGATGTGGAGACAAGAGAGGTAGAGGTTTATAACTATGCCGATCCCGACAACCCGACGGGAGCGAAGGTTTTCCAGGTAATGATAGGCGGCGCGAGCACCTTGGTTGACGGATATGAGTATGACACCTTAGAGTGCCGCGCAAGGGATGCGAAGTGCAATCAGTCGGACGTGGACGGTCTGTATGATATTTACTGGAAGAAGAACGGCGGGAAGTTCTCTCCGCTTGCGCCTGTGCTGAGTGGTCAGCTAAAAGGACTTTTGCAGCTTAGGGATGGGAATAATAAGGAGTTTTTTGACGGGAAGCTTGCAGCGGACGGAAGCGTAGGGGATACATCCATAACTGTCACAGTCACGGATTCTAATCTGCTTGATATGGCTAAGTGTACTCTGCCTGACAGCGGCACGATAAATGTCAGCGGGTTTGACTATGTATATAATTCATGGTCTTTCGTGGACAATGGCGATGGCACGGGAACATATACCTTTAATAATCTGCAGTACAGGGATTCCAATAATGTCATGCAGGATGGTCTTCTTGATGCGGTCAAGACGGACATGACGACGAGACTCAGCCAGAGCATAGATTACATGGGAGTGCCTTATTTCCAGTCCCAGCTTAATGAGTTCGTGAGATCCCTTGCAAGCGTCTTTAATAAGATACAGTCGAGGGGCTATGATCTTGACGGGGACGCTATGGGCGACAGGGGCTTCTTCCAGATGATAGATATCGAGGGGACCCAGCATGATCTGATGCAGGTTGATGACAGCCGGATCGATAATAGTGCTTATATAATAAAGAATGCAAGCCAGTCAAACGGTCTGTATACGTATAATGCCCTTACGGCGAAGAATTTCAAGATAAGCTCTGACATATTCGCAGACCACAGGAAGATGGCTACTACCTATAATAAGGAATCGGACACTTCCGTGGACGGCTCCGATCTGCTGAAGGATCTGTCCGCTATCAAGACCGATAAGGATAAGCTGACCTTCAGAGGCTGCTCCAGCGCGGAGTTCCTGCAGTGCGTGCTGTCTGATGTGGCACTTGTGAAGCAGAGTGCTAATACTTTTGAGAAGAATTTCACTATCATAGGTCAGGCGATCACTAATCAGAGACTTTCGGTTTCGGGAGTTGATACGGATGAGGAAGCGCTTAACCTCGTGAAGTTCCAGCATGCGTATGAGTTATCGGCGAAGGTCATACAGACTATGACGGAAATGTACGACAGACTGATATTAAATACAGGAGTTTAAGGGCTGACACAGGCGTAAAGATTTTATTTAAGAGGAGAGAACGGTATGAGGATCACTAACAAGATGATGTCGGGCAATTCCCTTTCAAATATCAACACGAATAAGGAATACCTCGATAAGCTCAATAACCAGATGGCTACGGAAAAGAAGATAACAAGACCCTCCGATGACCCTATCATAGCGATAAGGGCACTTAGGCTTCGCAGCAATCTCTCCGAGCTTACTCAGTATTACGGCGCGAATGTTCCCGATGCAAAGGCGTGGGTTGATGTGACGCAGAGCGCGATAAGCTCCACGAAGGAAATCCTCTCTTCCTTGAAGTCGTATGCCGATCAGGGCGCGAACGGCACGAATACCGCATCCGACAGGCAGAAGATATATGAGAATATGAACGCCCTAAAGACGCAGGTATATTCTAACGGCAACGTGACCAATGCCGGACGCAGCGTGTTCACAGGCTACAGGACCGGTCAGAGGCTTACCTTCGCAAATGACACCGAGGCATATTACCGCGACATCAAGGACACCTTCAACGCCGCCGACGTAGTAAAAGCCAGCTACACCGAGGGCGAGATTAAGATGGATGAGATAAATAAGCTCGAAACGACAGCTTACTCCACCGATGATGTCACCCAAGAGCAGGCAATAATGGAGAACGAGGTTTATCGCATCCGTCTGTCCTATGATGATGTAGAGACCGATACTGATACGACTACTCTTACTTATAGAAAAAATCTTAACGGAACGCAGAATCCTTCGCTTAGTATACCGAGCGGCGGCAAAGACCCGGTTACCGGAGTGATCAATAAAATTGTCCTGACAGATGAGACCGGGACAAAGATGACCTTATCATGCGAGGATGGCTTTACGCACCAGAACTCGCCTATAACAGTCGATGACGGCATTGTCACGGTACATAATGATGGCACGTTAACCTTCATGACGCCGGATGGTACGTCGGATGGCAGGAAGGTTTATAATATATCGGCAGACGGCCGTACCATAACTTCGAAGTATTCGGAGACGGATGTCAAGGTTGAGGTGCTGAACTCTACGGATGCCATAACGGATGGGTCAGATACATACGAAGATGTATATGCTTACATGAAGCTTAATGAAGCAGGAGCTAGCGCAGTGGATGGTAATAAAGGCAAGATTTATATGCTGAAGGATACCGGCGAGCTGATCATGGGATCGGATATTGCTACTACGCTATCTGAGCTTCCTGCAGTGGCAGGAGTTGACACTATATCCGTGAAGTACAATAAGACAAGGTTCTCTGAGGGCGACGTGCAGCCTCAGCATTACTTTGACTGCATTAATTACGAAGACGGAACTAAATACGAAAATAAGAGTGATGACAACATCCTCTACGACTCCCACGAGCAGAGCATTTATTATACCGTAGGCACTAATCAGAGCGTGCAGATAAATACTTACGCTGAGGATGTCTTTGATACTCAGATAATGCGTGAGATTGACGATGTGCTGGCGGCTATAGACGGGTATAATAACGCCGAGGCGAAGGTAAATAAGCTGAAGGAGCTGTCAGAGAAGAGAAGCGGTAAGGACGAGAAGGTCGAGGAGCTTCTTAAAGCGGCTAACAAAGAGCTTGACCTTGCGAAGAATAAGCTTCAGTGGACATATGAGGACGCTATAACCCAGTTCGGCAACTTCTTCAATCAGGCAAATCAGGCAGAGACTGCCTGCGGAACCGTCGAGAACAGGCTAAACCTAATATCCAACAGGCTCTCCGAGGAGAAGACCACTGTCACGACGCTTGCGTCAGAGAATGAAAACGTGGACATCACCAATGTGGCGGTCGAGGTCTCCGAAGCAAATCTGGTCTATAATGCGGCTTTGATGGCTACAGGACGCATAAGCCAGCAGACATTGGTAGACTATATTTAAGAAAGGTGCTAAAATAGCTTCAGTATAATTTTAATTCGGGGAACCCTCCCGGAATTATGATTATATTGTTGAAAAGTGACTGGCATCAGGACTCCGTCTGCTTATGCAGACATCTCATGCCCAAATATGGAGGTACACATGAAGGTAAACACAAAGCTTTTCGGAGAGATCGAGATCGATGATGACAAGATCATCTGCTTTGACGGAGGCATAGTAGGCTTCCCGGATCTGAAAAGGTTCGCGCTGATGCATGACGAGCCGGATGATGACGGCGGACAGGGGCTCTCATTCCTTGTTTCCCTTGATGAACCCGCATTCGCAATGCCCGTCGTGAACCCACTGATAGTAAAGGACAATTACAACCCTGTCGTAGAGGACGACTATCTTATTCCGTTGGGTGAAATGAAGGAAGAGGATATGCTGGTTCTCGTAACCGTGACGGTTCCCCATGACATCACAAAGATGACGGTCAATCTGATGGCGCCCTTCATAGTCAATGCGGATACGAGGAAGGCAGTGCAGGTAATACTTGACGAGGATGATAAGTATCCTGTGAAGTATCCTATATATGAGATACTTGCGAAGGCGAAGGACGAGGCGATAGCAAAGGCGAAAGGGGATAACTGATGCTCACACTATCAAGGAAGAAGAATGAATCCCTGATCGTGAATAACAATATCGAGGTGACTATCCTTGACATCAAGGGCGATCAGGTGAAGGTAGGCATATCCGCTCCTAAGGAAGTGCCTATATACAGGAAAGAAATTTATATGCAGATACAGGACGCCAATCAGAACGCCACGTCAGTGGAGGGTCTGGAGGGGCTCAAGGGACTGTTCAAGAAGTGATTTTTGGTATTTATTTTCCCCGGAGGGCATCTTCCGGGGATTTTTTTTCTGATTTTATAAAAAAAGCTAAAGTTTTTGTAAAAATGGCCGATAAATGTAATAGATGTATCTAAGTGGCGGTTTGCGTGATGCGTATGAAGCCGCAAGGAGCATCGGAATTTACAGAGGTTGCGGATCAGTTTAGACAAGGAGGTAAAACTGTCATGGCAATAGAACCTATCAATACCGGTATGACTTATCAGGTACAGAACACGCCTCAGGCGAAGCCCGTAGAGCAGGTGGCGGCTGACGCTGCCGATAAGATGGTGATCTCAGAGGAAGCTGCCAAGGCCGAGCCCAAGGTTAAGGAAACCCAGAATACCGCCGAAGACGGAGCTAACAGCGGTCAGGGTCAGAGCAATGCAAGCGATCAGGCAAAGCAGAACGAGAAGATCAAGAACGCAGTCGAGGAGCTTAATAAGAAGATGGAAGCTCACTCGGAGGCAGTATTCGGCATACATGAGAAGACTAACAGGGTGACTATCAAGATAGTAGATAAGGACTCCAAGAAAGTAATAAAGGAGCTTCCTCCTGAGAAGACCCTCGATATGATAGCGAAGGTCTGGGAAATGGCAGGCATACTCGTAGACGAGAAGAAATAAAGGAGTGATGGCTTATGTCTAACAGATTGAGGATGACCGGTATCAACTCCGGCATGGACACGCAGTCCATAGTCGAGCAGCTTGTGACGGCGAAGAGTTCTAAGAAGGAGAAATTAAAGAAGCAGCAGACCAAGCTCAGCTGGAAGCAGGACGCATGGTCTTCGCTTAACTCGAAGCTCTATAGCCTCTACAACGAGCAGTTCGGTAATTTAAGATTGCAGGGAACCTTTACAGCTAAAAAAGCAAGCATATCCGACAGCAATGTGGCTACGGTGAGTGCGGATACAAAGGCAGTTAGCGGTAGCCAGCAGCTAGTTGTAAGGCAGCTTGCGAAGCAGGCGTACATTACAGGAGCAAAGCTTGAGGATGTAAAGTATACTGCGGAAGAACAAACTTCTTTAGGACAGATCCTGCAAAAGAAGATTAACGATGAGATGGATCGCAGGACAAAGGCAGGTGAGTTCACGAGAATAGATGACGGCGGGATCATGGACAATAATAAGATCGGAACCGTCGTAAGAGCTGATGCCTATGATGAACTTGAGGCAATGTGGGGCGGCGAGTCCCAGAAGTTTTCGGTACGGGCAGATGGTGACTCCGAGTTCAAAGAGGTAGAGCTTAAAGCGGATATGCACATGAAAGATGTAGCCGCTGCCTTTGCTAAAGCAGGACTTAAAGCGAGTTTTGATGAGGGTACGGGGAGATTTTATCTTTCTTCGCTGAAGGAGGGGTCAGAGGGACAGTTTGAGATCAAAACCATCGGCGGATTAAATGCTCTTGGCACTGATGAGGAAGCGGAAGGCGAGATTAAGAATGCAAAGGCTAACAGCGGCAACTGGCTGGAGGTTCTTGGTCTTACTACCGCTACAAAGGCAACTTCGGATAATCCCAACGGAGGAAGCTTTATCAATGCGCAGGATGCTGTAATAGAGCTGAATGGGGCGCGGTATACCAACAGCAACAACACTTTCTCAATCAACGGGCTTAATATTACTGCTACTAGTGAGTCAGAGAAAGACGAAAGCGGCAATTATAAAGCTACGACTCTGACCGTATCGAATGATATAGACACTGTCTATAATTCGATAAAGGAATTCTTTAAGAAGTACAATGAGATCATTAACGAGATGGACAAGCTCTTCAATGCCGATTCCGACAAGGACTATGAGCCTCTTACGGAAGATGAGAAGGATGCGATGTCCGAGGATGAGATAAAGGAGTGGGAGCAGAAGATAAAGGATGCCCTGCTCCGTAGGGATGATAATCTGAGGACAGTCATAAATACTCTTAAAGACGGTATGTCCAAGCAGTTTACTATTGGAGAGAACACTTATTCTCTAAGTACTTTTGGGATAAATACGCTTTCGTACTTTGAGGCGGATGAAAATGAGAGAGGGGCTTACCATATAGACGGTGACTCTGATGATGAGAAGACGAAGGGCAACTCGGATAAGCTGAAGGAAGCACTTAGCAATAACCTCGAGGATGTGACGGAATTCTTCAATCAGCTCGCTCAAGGCGTATATGAAAGCCTTGGCAAGCAGATGACGAGAGTAGAGGGAACCAGATCCTTCCAGAAGCTCTATGATGATAAGCAGCTTCAGTCGGACTACGACAAGCTGACCAAGGAACTCAAGGAGGAAGAGGACTATCTCTCCGACTACGAGGATAAGTGGTACGACAAGTTCGCAGCTATGGAGAAGGCTATGGCTAAGGTCAACTCCAAGTCCGACGCTTTAGCAGGGCTCTTTGGCACAGGCTGATAAAGCTTGGCTAAGTGTGTTCAGAGACAAGTATATATATGACTTTCATTGTCTCTGAATTTTTAATATTTTTTACATTCGGGGGGTTCAGGATCTGAACCCCTCGGCCGATATATAGAGTGTAAAAATTATTAAACACTTAGTTAACACACTGGAGGATACGATCATGAAGGCAACAATAGCATTTCAGCAGTATAAGAACAGCAAGATATTGACAGCATCTCCCGCAGAGCTCACTTTAATGCTCTATGACGGATGCATAAAGTTCTGCAACATGGCTGTCATGGCTATAAATGCAAAGGATTATCCGGCAGCTAACCAGAATATCCGCAAGGCGGAGCGCATCATAGGCGAGTTCCAGATGACTCTTGACCACAAGTACGAGGTTGCAAAAGACTTCGATAACATATATGATTATGTATTAAGAAGGCTTCATGAGGCGAACGTAGCCAAGGATACGGAGATCTTAGGCGAGTGCATCACTCACATGAGAAGCCTCAGGGATACATGGAAGGAAGTCATGAAGCAGACCGGACAGTACTCAATGCCGGAGGCAGCACAGGCCTAGGAGACGAAATTTCATCAGAAATTTCGGATCCGTATTGGTCTAACTCCGTAGGAGCGTACCCGCAAAGCGGGTTTTGAGGCGGTTTCTCTAGCCGACTCAAAAGGCAGAGAAGCAATACCGTGACTTCCTGAATATTGGGAGGCATATATGTCAGATGCATACATGACGATGATGATCGAGAGTCAGGAGAAGAAGCTGGAGCTTCTTAATCGGGCGATCGAACTGGACAAGGAACAGGAAGAGATAATGACAGGCGAGAAGCCTGATATGGGAGCACTCAATGCGAATATAACCGCAAAGGGTGCTCTTGTTGCGGAGCTTGACAGGCTGGATGACGGCTTCGAGGCTCTCTATGCGAAGGTCCGTGATGAGTTCATAGAGAAAAAGGACGCTCACAAGGAAGAGATACGCACCCTGCAGGAGCTTATCCGCAAGATCACGGAGAAGATCGCCGAGGTCGAGGCGATTGAGGCCCGTTCAAAGGTGAATTTCGAGAATTTCATGAAAAAGCGAAGGCAGAATCTGAAGGAAAGCCGCGGCTCCGTCAAGGCGGCGAATGTCTATGCCGTTAACATGAGACGGATGAATAAGATAGACTCAATGTTTCTTGACAACAAGAAATAGGCGGGATTTAGCTTGGATTGTACTTGATTTTGTACGGTTTTTTGCTTGTAAAAAAGCTTTTCAACACAGATATTCTATGTTATTATTAAAGTAGTCGGTTTACAGAACATAGTGAACGGCGAGTTTCCGTGATATGGATTGGAACTGGAATTTGACATCATAAATGAAAGGAGTCAGATATGAGGATAGGAAACGATGTAAGCGGTCTCAATAACGCAAGGATGCAGCAGAATACCCAGAGAGTTCAGCAGAAGAGCATGCAGAAGCTCTCATCCGGATATAAGATCAATAACGGCGGCGATGATGCCGCAGGGCTTGCGATCTCTGAAAAGATGATGAAGCAGATCGAGGGCATGAATAAGGCAATAGACAACGTCAGCGACGGCATGTCTATGACAAACGTGGCAGACGGTGCTATGAACGAGGTCGGAGACATGGTTCAGAGGCTCAATGAGCTTGCCATCAAGGGTTCTAACGGCACGCTCTCTGATGATGACCGCAGCGCCATCACTGCAGAGGCAGACCAGCTCATGCAGGACATCAACAGAGTTTCCGGCAGCACGACTTTCAATGAGACCAAGGTTTTGGAGAATGGCGACACTAATATCCAGGCAGGAGCTGAGGGCTCGTCCGGCAATAAGATCGCTGTCAGCATGAAGACCATGAGCACCGATACACTTGGGCTTGGCAGCATAAATCTCTCGACAGCCGAGGGATCAAGGGCGGCGCTTAAGCCTATCTCGGATGCGCTTGAGAGCCTTTCAAGCCAGAGGGCTAACCTTGGAGCTCAGTACAACAGGATGGAGTCCACGTCAAGGAATCTCAGCAACGTAAGCGAGAACACGACGGCTTCATATTCAAGGATCAGGGACACGGACATGGCTAAGGAGTCCACGAAGCTCAGGCAGGCGCAGCTTCTTCAGAAGACGCAGCAGCAGACGGCTCAGAGGCAGAGAGAGGATCGTCAGGCACAGGCAGGCGCATTACAGAATATACAGCTTCACTGATATATTTGTTTAAGCCTAAGTACTACGATAGGATACGGGGCTTTCGGAGAATATGAATCCGAAAGCCTCTTTTTATGACTGATAAGTTTCTATGATACAGTTGTATATGCATAAAGTGGGTTTCACATGTGCTTAGAATTATGTTATCATAAGCGTTGCTACAAGTATCGCATGATATAGGAGGAGAGAGGTGGCACTGCCCGGGGATGCTAATATGCTTATGAGCTATGTAAATATGGGGCTTAGGGATAAGTATGAGGATCTTTATGATATGGCTGTGAGCGAGGGCTTTGATGCAAAGGAGATACAGGATAAGCTTGAAGCAGCGGGATTCCGATATGATGATGGCATAAAAAAGTTCGTCACGGCGTGACGGAGTGAACTGATGTAAAATAATAAATTTGGAGGAAGATTATGAGACAGAAACCTGTAGTGATGATGGTGCTTGACGGATACGGCTTGTCGGATAACCATGAAGCGAACGCCGTGTATATGGCTAAGACGCCGGTGATGGATAAGCTTATGGCGGAGTGTCCCTTCCAGAAGGGTTATGCCTCGGGGCTTGCGGTCGGGCTTCCCGACGGGCAGATGGGTAACTCCGAGGTGGGGCATATGAATATTGGCTCCGGACGCATCATTTATCAGGATCTTACACTTATCACGAAATATATAGAGGAGGGCACCTTCTTCAAGAACGAGGAGCTTCTGAGGGCTATAAATAATTGTAAGGAGCATAAATCAGACCTTCATATCTGGGGACTGCTCTCTGACGGCGGAGTGCATAGTCACAATACCCATCTGTATGGATTATTAGAGCTTTGCAAGAGGGAGAACTTTGAGGACGTGTATCTGCATCCTTTCTTTGACGGAAGGGATACGCCTCCGGCATCGGGTAAGGATTATTTACAGGAGCTTATCGACAAGACTAAGGAGATAGGCGTAGGAAAGGTTGCGTCTCTTTCAGGCCGTTACTATGCGATGGACAGGGACAATAACTGGGATCGCATACAGAAGGCGTATGATTCTCTGGTACTCGGTGAGGGCGTGAAGGCCACAGATCCGATACAGGCTATGCAGGATTCCTATGATAAGGACGTGACGGACGAGTTCGTCCTGCCTACCGTGATAACGAATGAGGACGGATCGCCGGTGTCGGTCGTGAAGCCGGATGATTCCATCATATTCTTCAACTTCCGCCCCGACAGGGCGAGGGAGATAACGAAGGCATTCTGCTTCTCTGATGATGATATCAAAGCCCAGGGCGGAGATCCTTCGGATACTAAGACCATAGCATATCTTAAAAGAGCAAACGGTTTCATGCCTTTGACCTATGTGTGCTTCAAGGATTATGACGAGACTATCCCGAATAAGTACGTCGCTTTCAAGAAGGAAGAGATAGTTAATACGCTCGGAGAGTATCTTGCAAAGAACGGGCTTAAGCAGCTTCGCATAGCTGAGACAGAGAAATACGCTCACGTGACGTTTTTCTTCAACGGCGGCATAGAGGAGCCGAACGAGGGCGAGGACAGGACGCTTGTTAATTCTCCTGCTGTGGCGACCTACGATCTGCAGCCTGAGATGAGTGCGCCTGAGGTATCGGAGAAGCTTGATGCAGCGATCACTTCGGGAAAGTATGATGTGATAATAATCAACTTCGCAAATCCTGACATGGTAGGGCATACGGGAGTGCTTGAGGCTGCGATAAAGGCTGTCGAGAGGATAGACCAGTGCGTAGGCGCCGCAGTGGATGCCGTGAAGCAGATGAACGGAGTCCTATTTATCTGTGCAGATCACGGAAACGCAGAGCAGATGATAAACTATGAGACCGGTGAGCCTCATACGGCGCATACGACTAATCCTGTTCCGTTCATTCTATATAATTATGATCCGGCATATACCCTGCGTGAGGGTGGCAAGCTCTGCGACATAGCGCCGACGCTCTTACAGATAATGGAAATGCCCCAGCCAAAAGAGATGACGGGAGAGTCACTGCTTATTAAGAAATGATAGAAAATATCAGACCTGAGGAAATCGAGCGAAGGAGCTTCGAGATAATAGAGGAAGAACTGAAGGCACGGAGCATATCTGTGCCTTCTCAGTATGATACGGCATCAGATGAGGAAAGGGAGCTCTGCCGCAGTATAGTTTATCGCTGCATACATACGACGGCGGATTTTGACTATGCAAGGACCTTGCGGTTTTCTGACAATGCGATTGATATAATAAAAAAACTATTATGTGAGGGCGCCGATATAGTTACTGATACCAATATGGCGCTTGCGGGGATAAATAAAAAAAAGCTTGAAAGCCACGGCGGACAGGTACACTGCTTCATGGCGGATGAGGATGTGGCGAAGGAGGCACAAGAAAGAGGGCTTACTAGAGCTTATGTGGCGATGGAAAAGGCGATGAGCTTATATGAGGCGAACCCTGAAAAACCCATGATCTTTGCGATAGGCAACGCTCCGACAGCTTTGATAAGTTTATATGATATATATTCTAAAGGACTTTTCAAGCCTGATTTTATTATAGGAGCCCCTGTTGGCTTCGTAAATGTCGTCCATTCTAAAGAGCTTATCATGAAGACGGATATACCTTATATAATAAATGAAGGAAACAAGGGCGGGAGCCCGGTAGCCGCGGCGATCGTAAATGCATTGTTGTATTTTTTATGAGCCGTTTATGCGAGTCATATCACAATCCTTGGCGAGGTAGTTCCGAGCGTAGAATTGTGGTAAAATAAAAAATCAGATAAAACACAGACTTAAGGAGATCATATGCGTACTTATTTAGTTACAGGCGGCGCCGGATTTATCGGTTCTAATTTTGTTTATTATATGTTCCGCAAGTATGGGGATGACATCAGGCTTATAAATGTGGATGCTCTGACCTATGCGGGAAACCTTGAGAATTTAAAGGGAATAGAGGACAGGAAGAATTACACCTTCATCAAGGCGGATATCAGGAATAAAGAGGCTATAGAGAAGATATTTGCAGAGAACGATGTAGATGTCGTGGTTCATTTTGCTGCGGAGAGTCATGTGGATCGCTCGATCGTGAATCCGGAAGTCTTTGTTGAGACGAATGTGCTGGGCACGGCGGTAATGCTCAATGCGGCTAAGGCGGCATGGGAGAATGAGGGTGGGAGCTTTAAGGACGGGAAGAAATTCCTGCATGTTTCTACGGATGAGGTATATGGCTCACTGAGCGACCCTAAGGATTACTTCTATGAGACTACGCCCTACGATCCGCACTCACCGTATTCCGCAAGCAAGGCATCGGCGGATTTTCTCGTGAAGGCTTATGTGGATACCTATCATTTTCCTGCCTGCATAACTAATTGCTCGAATAACTACGGACCGTATCAGTTTCCGGAGAAGCTGATACCTCTTATCATAAATAATGCGCTGTCAGGCAAGAAGCTTCCTGTCTACGGCGATGGCAAGAACGTGCGCGACTGGCTTTATGTGGACGATCACTGCAAGGGCATAGACATGGTCATAGAAAAGGGCAGGGTAGGCGAGAAATACAATATCGGCGGACATAACGAGCGCGAGAATATACAGATAGTTAAGACTATAATAAAGACGCTTCAGGAGATACTTCCAAACGATGATCCGAGGAAGGCGAACGTGTCGGAAGACCTTATTACCTATGTGGAGGATAGAAAAGGACACGACAGGAGATACGCAATAGCTCCTGATAAGATAAGCAAGGAGCTCGGCTGGCTTCCCGATACGAAGTTCGAGGATGGCATAAGGCTTACGATAAAATGGTACATGGATCATCTTGACTGGATGGAGAATATCACCTCCGGAGATTATCAGGATTATTATAAGAGGATGTATAGGATTTGAAATTACATCAGCAATTTCGAATCCGTATTTGGCAGGATTCGTAAGAATCCTGTCCGTAGGATTGATAATCGTGTTTCCTTTACACGATTATCAACCCACGGCATATTGGATAAACTATAGAGAGGTTAGGTATGAAAGGAATAATACTCGCCGGAGGCTCCGGCACCAGACTTTATCCGCTTACAAAGGCGGTCAGTAAGCAGATGATGCCGGTTTATGATAAGCCGATGATTTATTATCCCTTATCCACGCTGATGCTTGCGGGAATAAGGGAGATACTTATAATATCGACGCCTCGTGACTTGCCGGGCTTTAAGGAGCTTTTCGGAGACGGCTCTCAGCTTGGGCTTGATATGCACTATGCGGTGCAGGAATCACCGAGAGGGCTTGCCGATGCGTTTATTATCGGTGCGGATTTCATAGGCTCAGACAATGTCGCTATGGTTCTTGGTGATAATATTTTCTACGGACAGAGCTTCTCTAAGACTTTGAAGGCTGCCGCAGAGAGAGAGACGGGAGCTACTATATTCGGATATTATGTGAAAGACCCTACGGAATACGGCGTGGTTGAGTTTGATGAGGACGGCAAGGCTATATCCATAGAGGAGAAGCCGGAGCATCCGAAGAGCAACTACGCAGTGCCGGGGCTTTATTTCTATGATAACGATGTAGTGGAGATAGCCCGCAATGTGAAGCCCTCAGCAAGGGGAGAGATAGAGATAACTTCCGTTAATAATGAATACCTGCGTCGGGGTGACCTTTATGTGGAGACATTGGGACGGGGCTTCGCATGGCTCGACACGGGATCGCATGATATGCTGCTTGATGCGGCGGACTTCGTATCAGCTTTTCAGAAGAGGCAGGGACTTTATATTTCCTGTATCGAGGAGATAGCTTATAAGAAGGGCTATATAGATAAAGAGCAGCTCTTGAAGCTTTCCGAGCCGCTGTCTAAAACGGCTTACGGACAGTATCTTAAGGATATTGCGAATGGGTTGTAAGGGCTGTTATTAGAGGAGAATAAATTTTGCATGCGCCAGAGCAATCGCAAAATATGGCTCATACCGGCTCTTATAATAGGATTCAACTGCCTTGCTTTTATCGTGATACTTGCGATAAGCATAAATCGAGAGAGAGGCGGCGGAGCATCGGATTATACCAATACTGTTTCTGAGGATGCATCAGGCGCATCCTTAAGTGGATCGACGGGTTCTGCGAATATTTCTTATGACGACATGGATGAGGCATATTCAGCGTCGGATGACATAGAGGCTGTAGGTCTTGATGAGTCTTTCTATGATGACGATGCAGATGATGAGCCGGATCTTTCCGGCGGATACGTGCTCCTTCTTACTTCAAGCGAGTCAGATTTAAGAATTCAGATGGTTGACAGCACAGGCAAGGGTGCTTCTGATATGAGCTGGGTTGCGAAAGTCCGGAGATTATCGGACGAAGCGGGTGAAGTCTCTGATTCAGACGGTGATATTGATTCAGATGATGAAAATAAATATGTCGATGAGTTTGAGGCAGAGGACGATGATGAGGACGGCATCATTTATCTGGATGAAATGAGCCCCGGAAGCTATGATGTAGTAGTGGATAACGGTTCCGGTATAGTTGAGGCATCTTCTATTACCATAAAGCCCAAGATAAGGTATACGGCGTCCGCAGGGATAAGGAGCATAGTCATGCAGGAGTCTGACATCGATGCGGCTGTCGAGGATACAGCATCTACGCCTGATGAGAAGGAAGACGAGGCGGAGAGTGAGGGCGAGGGAACGGAAAGCCCTGCAGACATAGCGCTTCCGCAGGGAACTCTCGGTATAGATGTATCCAAGTATAATAAAGAAATAGACTGGAACAGAGTACGCTCGTCCGGTATAGAATTTGCGATAATCAGGGCGGGATACCGCGGATCCTCTACAGGCGTACTTGTAGAAGATCCGTATTTCAGACAGAATCTTGCCGGAGCAAAGGCTGCCGGGATGCGGATAGGGGTTTATTTCTTCACGCAGGCGGTGAACCCCGATGAAGCAAGGGAGGAAGCGGAGGCGGTTGCGTCGCTTGTGAATGCGTCTGATCTGTCGCTTCCGGTATTCCTTGATGTGGAGAGCTCCGGGAATGTAAACGGGGGGCGGGCCGATCTTCTTGATACTGTGACAAGAACCGAGGTCGTCCGTACCTTCTGTGAGACAGCGGAAAATCTCGGCTACAGTGCAGGGGTGTATGCGAACAAGACATGGATGACTAACAGGCTTGATATGTCCTCTCTTGCACCGTATACGAAGTGGCTTGCGCAATACAGGGCGGAAGGACCGACCTATGATGGCGACTACAGTATATGGCAGTATACGTCAAGCGGAAGCGTGGACGGAATAAACGGGAGAGTGGATTTAGATGTGCTTATTAAGTAATAGCCTGACATGGGCGATAACTTGTATACACAGAGTTTAAGTGTTAAAATTAAGCGTTAGGTATTATTGTGATGGGGATATTGCAAATGGGGAAGATAAGAGTAGAAACATGTGAAATAGAAGGACTCAAGGTCATAACGCCGCAGGTTTTCGGAGATGAGCGCGGTTATTTCATGGAGACTTATAATTACAATGACTTTAAGGATGCGGGCATACCGGAGGTATTCGTGCAGGATAATCAAAGCTCCAGCACCAAGGCTGTGCTACGCGGGCTTCATTTCCAGATAGAGCATCCGCAGGATAAGCTTGTAAGAGTCGTCAGGGGCGAGGTGTTTGATGTGGCCGTGGACTTGCGAAAGGGGTCTGCTACCTTTGGCAAGTGGTTCGGGGCGGTGCTTTCAGAGGAGAATAAAAAGCAGTTCTTTATACCGAGGAACTTCGCGCATGGCTTTCTGGTGCTGTCTGACACAGCGGAGTTTTGCTATAAATGCACTGATTTCTATCATCCTGGCGATGAGGGCGGCTTGCCTTATGACGATAAAGAGATAGGCATAGAGTGGCCTGATATAGACGGTTCGCTCAATATAAACGACAGAGACAGGGGATGGCCGTCCTTTGCGGAGTATAAGGCGTCTCATGGTATGGCATGACTGATAAGAAGCACGTAATAATTGCGGTCTCGCTAATAGCCGTTATCTGGAGCTTTTACATAGTTTTTCATCATAATCCTCTGGCTGATGTACAGCAGGAGATAATAAAGAAGTGCATCTCCGTAGTGGTTCTGTGGGGAGCATTCATTGTATTCGCAAAGCTTTATGACAGGATAATCATACTTCCACAGGAGCTCTGGGCTAACAGGAAGCTTATCTGGAAGCTTTCAAAGAACGATTTCCGTTCGAAGTACGCAGGCTCTTACATGGGCATAGTATGGATATTCCTTCAGCCTGCCGTGACGGTGCTCGTATATTGGTTCGTATTCACTATGGGCGGGCGGACGCCTGTGTCTGATACGCGGGATTATCCGTTCGTTTGCTGGCTTATAGTGGGTATAGTTCCTTGGTTTTTCTTTTCGGATGCTTGGGGCTCCGGTACGGGAGCATTGCTCGGTTATTCATTTCTTGTGAAAAAAGTAGTATTCAAGATAAGCATCCTGCCTATCATAAAGATAATCTCGACTGGATTCATTCATGTTTTCCTTGTTGGCGTGACTCTGGTCATCCTGATACTTAACGGGATATATCCTAATATTTATTGGATCCAGATACCATATTTCTCGTTATGTACTTTTCTGCTGGTGCTTGGCATATCGTACATCACCTGTTCCGTAGTTGTCTTCTTCAGGGATCTCGGACAGATAATAAGCATAGTCCTGCAGGTCGGAGTATGGATAACTCCCATCATGTGGGATATAGAAAATCTCTCCCGTCCCTTGCAGATTGTATTTAAGTTAAATCCGGTATTCTATGTTGTAGACGGTTACCGAATGGCTTTATTGGATCATATGTGGTTTTTTGAGCATTTTTATTCCACGGTGTATTTCTGGATATTCACGGTGGCGGCTTTCCTCTTCGGAGCGCTTGTATTTAAGAGGTTAAAGGTTCATTTTGCGGATGTATTATGATGGAAAATGAAGTGATCATAAATGTAGAGCATCTGGATAAGATGTATAAGCTTTATAACAGGCAGCGGGACAGGGTAAAGGATGCGCTTGGCATGGGGAAGAAGAGGCGGCTTTATAAGGAACACTATGCCTTGAAGGATGTGTCCATGCAGGTGCATAAAGGAGAGACTGTCGGGATAATCGGGACGAACGGCTCCGGTAAGTCCACCATACTTAAGATAATAACCGGAGTGCTGTCTCCTACTGCTGGGAATGTCGAGATAAATGGGAGAATCTCTGCCCTGCTGGAGCTTGGCGCAGGCTTTAACATGGAGTTCACGGGCATAGAGAATGTCTACTTAAACGGTACGATGAACGGCTTTTCCGAGGAAGAGATTGATGAGAAGCTTGATGCGATACTTGATTTTGCGGATATAGGCGAGTTTGTTAACCAGAAAGTCAAGACTTATTCTTCCGGTATGTTCGTGCGTCTTGCCTTTGCGCTTGCCATAAATATAGACCCGGAGATACTCGTCGTAGACGAGGCTTTATCGGTCGGAGATGTGTTCTTCCAGAATAAGTGCTATCACAAGTTCGAGGAGTTCAAGAAGGACGGCAAGACGATCTTATTCGTCTCGCACGATCTGTCTTCGATAAGCAAATACTGCGACAGAGTGGTGCTCCTTAATCACGGCGAGAAGATGGCTGAGGGCAAGCCTAAAGAGATCATAGATATGTATAAAAAGGTGCTTGTGAATCAGACAAGCTCCGCCATGTCTAATTCCGAAAGAGTGGATAAGGACGGTAAGCTCATAGGCTCGCTGAACCGGAATCAGAAAGATGGCTTATGGAAGTCCTATCTGACGCTTAATCCCTCAAACGACACCTATGGCAGCGGGCTTGCGGAGATAGAGGATTTCTGCCTGATAGACAACGCAGGGAATATATCCAATACCGTGATAAAGGGCGACAGCTATTCCGTAAGGGTTAAGACTAAATATCACGCAGATATTTCAGAGCCTATCATAGCGGTATCCTTAAAGAACCGCATGGGCGTTGAGATCACAGGCACTAATACTATGTTTGAAAAGCTATCGACAGGTGAGTGTAAGGACGGAGATGAGATAGTCGCGACCTTCACGCAGAAGATGATGCTTCAGGGCGGAGATTATCTTATATCGCTTGGGCTTGTGGGCTATCGGGAAGGAAATTTTACCGTCTATCACCGATTATATGATATATTTAATGTGCAGGTGATCTCCTCAAAGGACACCGTGGGGTACTACGACATGGATTCAGAGGTGCAATTATTTAAGAATGGAAAAGAAATCTGAAAAAATCGGGAACGTGAACATAGACCTTTCTTATTACAGCGGAGAGGATCTCTATAGCGAGGGCGATGCTGAGGATCAGATACTTGAGGTCGTAAAGAACGAGCCTCAGGAGCGTTATAATGACATCATAGCCCGCATGATGACATGGAACGGGCTGTACCATTTATCGGACATCAGAGGGAACATAGCCGATTTTATTCCGATACAGAAGAAGCATAAGGTCCTGGAGATAGGCGCAGGCTGCGGAGCTGTGACGGGAACGCTTGCGAGGAAGGCGGAGAAAGTCACGTCGGTAGAGCTTTCGTATAAGAGAAGCCTGATCAACGCTTATCGTAATAAGGAATATCAGAATATAGATATCGTAGTCGGAAACCTTGAGGATATCGAGCCGAACCTTACGGATAAATATGATTATATTTTCCTTATAGGCGTGCTGGAGTATGCGGGCTCTTATATTTCAAAGGGCGGGAGAGATCCTTACCTTGCGATGCTGAAAAAGCTGATGCCGCATCTTGCGCAGGGCGGGGAGATAGCAGTGGCTATAGAGAATAAATACGGCCTGAAGTATGCCGCCGGCTGCAGGGAGGATCATACGGCTGGCTTTTATGACGGCATAGAGGGCTACAGAGGGGTCGACAGGGTTAAGACTTTTTCGAGGAACGGACTTTTGGAGCTTGGAAAGAAGGCGGGGCTTCGGGCGGAGTTTTATTATCCTTATCCTGATTATAAGCTGCCGTCTGTCATATTCTCTGACGAGAGGCTTCCGCATCCCGGGGAGTTTAAGGAGAATATCAGGAACTTCGACAACAGTCGCTTCATAGCCTTTGATGAGGGCAAGGCTTTTGACGAGATGGTGAGGGAGGGTTTATTTCCTATGGTCTCTAATTCTTTCCTTGTGCTCTATTCAATAGAGGACAGGATAGAAAGCTTTGACGTGAAGCATGTCCTTTATTCAAAGCACTCTGACGAGCGGGCACCGAAATATCAGATAAGGACTGATATATTAAAGGATGGCTATCACAAGAAGTATGTCGTGAAGTACCCGAAGACACAGGAGGCGGAGGCGCATCTATTAAGAATGTATGACGCGTCTGTCAAGATGGCAAGAGCCTTGAAAGATTCTTCCGTGAAGGTTAACAGGGCGAGACTTCTCACCGACTGGGACGGGAATTTCCAAGGGATACAGTTTGAGTACCTTGAGGGAAGGACGCTTGAGGACATACTTGCGGAGCTTTTATCAGAGGGCAGGGCAGAGACAGCGGATAAGATAATAAAGCAATTTGCGGCGTTCGTCCGCGCAAAGAGGCTTCCCGATCTCGATCTTATCTTCTCGAATGTAATGATAACTGCGGACGGGGCATGGAATATAACCGATTATGAATGGATGAAGGACGGGGCGGAGCCTGATTTCGTGATATACAGGGCGATAAGGTACTTCCTTGAGGAGCATCTTGACACCATATCCAAGGAAGATATGTACAAGGCAGCGGAGCTTGATGCTGACAGGGACGAGGAATATGAGAAGGAAGAGCTTGAATTGCAGCATGAGATAGCGGGCGACTATATTACTCTGGATAAGATGTACAGCATCTTCGGCAAGGGCTATGTGACGCTTCCGCAGGCCATGGAGGGTTATAAGGGCATCATGCGTCCCGGTCATGTCAAGGTCTATGCCGACAGGGGGGAGGGCTTCACGGAGGACGGAATGCCGTTTTTTGATGCAGAGGTCTCCTACGACATGAGGGTGAAGCTTGACATTCCTCTGCCTCCCGGCACGAAGAGGCTTCGGATAGACCCGCAGGAGAATTACTGCATAGTAAAGCTTATATCAGCATCCGTGCAGGAGGCTATGGCAAACGGAAGGGCTTGCTGGAGCACGGTCATATTTGATAACCGGGATCCGCAGCTTATATTTAATATACCGTCGGGGCTTACGGTGTTTCATATCGAGTACACGCTGCAGATGATAGATATGGAAATATATGATGATATATTGTCGAGGCTTGTGGTCTATGAGACGGAGCCTAAGGGCATAAGGAAGAAGCTCAGGGAGAAGAAGGAATATGTCAAGGTACCTGTGGTACATAGAGCGGAATGAGAAATGGCGGGGCGTGAAGCCTGAGCGTCATGTGCTGGACAGGTTTAATGAAGCCTACACCATAATATACGACAGCGACGATCATATTCCCGATCCCGATGCCATAGCGCAGTTTGCTATGGCGGCAGATAAAGGCGACTACGATCTGATCTATTGTGATGAGGACGTGGTGCGGGATCATGAGCGGATGCGTCCTTATTTTAAGCCGGGGTACTCTCCGGAAAATGAGAGAAGCCTTGGATATATATCAGGGATGATAGCAGTGAAAAAGGGCAGGGAAGAGGATGCCCTTTATTCTTTTGAGAGGGATAAGGTGTGCCATATTGAGAAGGCGCTTTATCACAGGAGAAGGGAGAGGGCGGTTCCGGACAGGGCAGAGGCGGATCCTTTCTTTGATAAGTTTCATGGGAAGATTTCCGTGATCCTGCTCTCAAAGGATAATCCCGATATGCTTTCCCGCTGCGTTAAGACCGTGCGGGCTTCTCTTCTTACCGATGACTGCGAATTGATACTCGTGGATAACGGGAGCGAGGACGGAGCGAGGCGGAGGTATGAGGAGATATGTGCCGAGCTTGGGATCAGCTATTATTATGAGCCGTCTGATTTTAATTATTCTG
The DNA here is from genome assembly GCA_017455525.1 of Lachnospiraceae bacterium. Lineage (GTDB taxonomy): Bacteria > Bacillota > Clostridia > Lachnospirales > Lachnospiraceae > NK4A144. Next base: position 24,988 of record JAFTAP010000076.1, on the reverse strand, counting down.
AATTAAATAATTACGGTGCGTCAAAGGCACATGGAGACATACTTATCTTTATGAATGACGACATAGAGGTGCCCGGATCGGAGAAGGGAGTGCTGGAGAGGCTGGCTTCGAGGGCTTCTGCGGACGATGCGGGGGCAGTTGGGATAAAGCTTTTGTACCCGAAGGAGGACAGGATACAGCATTGCGGGATAGCGCTGCTTCATACGGGACCTTCGCATAAGCTGCAGGGGTACAGGGATGATGTTTATTACTACGGCTACAGCGACCATGATATAAATGCGCTGGCAGTAACGGGGGCGTGTCTTGCGGTAAGGCGTGACCGGTTTGATTCCATAGGGGGCTTTGATGTGAAGCTTCCCGTGGCTTATAATGATGTGGATCTCTGCATGAGGCTATATGAAAAAGGATATAATAATGTGTGCATGAACTCTCATCATCTGATACATTATGAGGGAGCTACAAGGAAGGATGACAGGAAGAACAGAGAGGCTTATGAGAGGCTGAAGCGGGAGAGGGTTTATTTCATATCAAAGCACGGGGATATCGTAGATGCGGGCGATTCTTATCTGAATAAGAACTTATCGCCGTACTCGCTTGACTTTGATATAAACCTGCCCTATGAGTGGGAGCTCGCGGGCATGTCAGATGTAAATGTCATGTATAGAAAAGCGAAGAATAAGAAGCGCTTGCACGGCTCCCTGGACAGTATAGAGTACCATTTATCGGACGCTTACGGGAATGAGGATTTCTATGAGGCGTTAGGCTGGGTATTCAGAGAGGGCAGGGGGAAACTTGCTCCGTGCATTGTTTTAGAGTGTGACGGCAAGCGGTATGCGGCGGAGGCTTTTCCTATGCGGAGAGCGGACGTCGGAGATGTCTTCCCGAAGTTTAAGAAGAGTGCGGATTCAGGCTTTATCGCACGGATACCGGCAGGCGAGATGAAAAGGCTTGGAATAAAAGGAGAAGTGACGGCTTATCCTGCGCTTTCCAGCAGAAGTGGAAAAATATACAAGGGTGACGAGGAATGTCAGAAGAAAATAGAGATCTGAACACAAAGGATTTGATGACTATGGATAGCAATAAGGCAGATAGCGCAGGCACGACTGATGCCGGTAAGATGCTTGCTTTTTATAAAGGCCTGTATGAAAAAGAGAAAGAGAAGAACGAGAAGCTTACCCGTGAGCTTACGGACCTTGAAGCAGAGCATGCCGAGCTGTCCCTTAAATGGGACAACTTAAAGAACAGCCTTATCTATCGCATCATATGGCCCTTCCGTCTTGCATGGTCGCATTTTAAGAATGCGTGCATAAGGATAAAAAGGCTCGGCTCTTTTTCTGAAGTCCGTCGGAAGATCAAGTCAAAGAGGATCGAGCGGGCTGCGTATAAGTATCACGGCACGGAGAGCTTCTTAAAGGGTGAGGAGCTTGAAAAGGCTAAAGCGAAAGCGCATGAGTTTACGAAGAAGCATGTATTTTCTATTCTCGTTCCCTTATATAATACGCCGGAGAAATTCTTGCGTGAGCTTCTGGATTCCGTTGAGGCGCAGATATACGGTGGATGGGAGCTGTGCTTTGCCGATGGCTCGGACGAGGAGCACAGCTATGTCGGAGAGATAGTTGCGGAGTATGCATCGAAGGATGAGGGGTGGAGCTTTGGTGATGGTAAGCCCGGTAAAAGCAGGATAAAATATAAAAAGCTTGACCACAACGGCGGAATTTCCGAGAATACTAACGCCTGCTTTGAACTTGCGACCGGGGATTATTATGCGCTTATGGATCATGACGACCTGCTCCATCCGTCAGCATTTTATGAGTATATGAAGGTGCTTGAGGATAAGGACGCATGGTTTATTTATTCAGATGAGGCAACCTTTAAGGGAGAGTCAATAAATGACATGGTGACGCTTCATTTTAAGCCTGATTTTGCGCCTGATAACTTAAGGGCGAATAACTATATCTGTCATTTATCTGCTTTCAAGAGGGAGCTTGTGGATAGGGTCGGGAAGTTCCGCTCAGAGTGCGACGGAAGTCAGGATCACGACCTGATATTAAGGCTTACGCATGAGGCCATAAAACATGGGGACGGCGTGGTTCATGTGCCGCACATACTGTATTACTGGAGAAGCCATGCGGGGTCTACCGCCGCTGATATAAACGCAAAGACTTATGCGATAAACGCTGCGAAGAAGGCGGTTGCATCATCACTTGAAAGTGACGGCTTCACAGGCTTTGAGATAGAAAGCTCTAAAGCTTTTGCGACCATATTCAGGATAAGATACAGGCTTGTCGCAAGGCCCTTGGTTTCGATAGTCATACCTAACAGGGAGCATGAGGACGACCTTAGGCGCTGCATTGATTCTATCCTCACGAGGACCTCTTATGAGAATTATGAGATAGTGGTCGTAGAGAACGGAAGCACATCGCGGGGAATAAGGGATTATTATGAGGAGCTTAAGAAAGCACCTTGTATTAAGATCATCGATGTATCACAGGATAAGTTTAATTATTCAGAGCTTATAAATAAGGGAGTCAAGGCTTCTTCGGGCGAGTATCTGATATTGCTTAATAATGATACCGAGGTAATAACGAGAAGCTGGATAGAGGAGCTTATGATGTATGCGCAGCGTCCTGATGTCGGAGCAGTCGGATGTAAGCTTTATTACCCCGATCATTCCATACAGCATGCGGGGGTAGTCATAGGACTTGGCGCACACAGGACTGCGGGACATGTGCATTATAAGCTTGCAAGCACGAATCTCGGATATATGGGACGTCTCTGCTATGCACAGAATTTTACGGCTGTTACCGGAGCCTGTCTTATGGCTTCAAAAGCTGATCTTGATGCTTGCGGAGGACTTGACGAGGACTTTGCGGTCGCGCTTAATGATGTGGATCTGTGCCTCAAGCTCCGTCATATGGGGAGAGTTAATGTATTCACGCCGTTTGCGGAGCTTTTCCATTATGAGTCCGCAAGCCGTGGTTCCGATGTTAGCGGAGAGGATGCCGACAGGGCTTCACGTTACGAGCAGGAATCCGAGGCGTTCCGTAAGAAATGGGCGGAAGACCTTGAAAAAGGCGATCCCTACTTCAACCCGAATTTCAGCCTTGATTATAGTAACTTTACCCTGAAGGCTTCGCCTGCACCGATGGTGATGTGACGATTAATGTAAACTTTTTATGTTACTACGCATGTTTTCCGGCTTTGTATACCACATCTTGTAGTTTTCAATAACGCTGGTTTTGGTATATGATACCCAAAGGTCATGCGATGCCAAACCGAATGTGCTTGCACAATTCGATTTGGCACTGAATGACCTGCACAGACATGGTAAAACATCCAGTGGATGTTTTATGGATGCGCTTTGATGCGCTATGCGCATCAGCATCCCGAAGGAAGTAGCTTGTATAGAAGTGAATTCCGGTTTTTAACAAGGAGATACCAATGGCAGAAAAAGTCACGCTCAAGGGCGTGAAATCAGGGATAGTGCTGAGGCTTCCCGAAAACGGGGAATTCGCGGCGCTGCTTCCTGCGGTAGAGGATAAATTTAAGAACGCATCGGAATTTCTGGGGAATAAGCACCTGATACTTTCCATCGAAGGACGCAAGATATCAGAGCAGGAGGCAGGGCAGGTTCTCATGCTTCTTGCCGAGAATACCAAGGTGAAGTGCGAGGGTGTGGTGCTTGAAAATCCCGAGCTTGAGGATAAGTTTGAGAAGCTCCTTGGACCTGATCCGGGGCATGAGAAGGAGCTTGCCGCACTTAAGAAAGAGCGGGAGCAGATGGCCAAGACCATAGAGACGCTTCAGGCAGCAGTCGATCCTATGAACTGCCGGGTCATCATGGGGAACTTAAGGTCCGGAGCTAATATAGAGTCTCCGGGTTCTGTTATGGTAATAGGCGATGTGAAGCCCGGCGCTACTGTCACCGCCGGAGGTTGCGTATTCGTATTAGGCGCGCTGCAGGGCAATGCGGATGCAGGAGCGTACGGCGATCCTGACGCTTTTATTTTCGCAATGGAGATGGATCCTATACAGCTTCGCATATCGGAGGCGATGGCTATAGCCGCAGACAGTGCTCCGAAACAGAAGAAGGGATTATTCAATAAGAAAGAGGTACGTCCGCCGGAGGTTGCTCTTATTTCTGAAGGACATATAGTGATAGCTGATCTTGACAGCGACCTTGTGAGGCAGAATAAATTCTATAAGAAAAAAAGAGTCAGCGCAAATGTGGCTGCGGGCAGTGAAGCAGCAGATACGGTAAAGGGCAGCACGGATAAAGAATGAAAAGCCATAGAGCTTAGTAAAGGTAACACTGGGAGGAAGAAATGGGAGAAGTAATCGTCATCACGTCAGGAAAGGGCGGAGTAGGCAAGACAACGACTACGGCGAATATCGGCACGGGGCTTGCGAAGCTTGGCAAGAAGGTAGTCCTTGTTGACACCGATATAGGACTCAGGAATCTCGACGTGGTACTGGGACTTGAGAACAGGATAGTCTACAATGTCGTGGACGTGGTTGAGGGCAATTGTAAGCTGAAGCAGGCGCTTATCAAGGATAAGAGGTATGAGGGCTTATGCCTGCTTCCTGCGGCGCAGACGAGGGATAAGTCAGCCGTCACTCCTGAGCAGATGGAGAAGGTCGCGAAGGAACTCAAGGAGGAATTCGACTATGTCATCATGGATTCTCCGGCAGGCATAGAGCAGGGCTTTAAGAACGCCATAGCGGGAGCTGACAGGGCGATAATCGTCACGACTCCCGAGGTATCGGCGGTAAGAGATGCGGATCGCATCATAGGGCTTTTAGAAGCAAATGAGATGCAGGACGTGAGGCTTGTCGTGAACAGGCTTCGCTCTGATATGGTAGAGCGGGGCGACATGATGAGTGCGGATGATGTCGTAGAGGTTCTTGGCATCAAGCTTATCGGAGTCGTGCCTGATGACGAACAGATAGTAGTAGCAACGAATAACGGTGAGCCGCTTGCGGGGGACGAGTCGCTTGCGGGACAGGCTTATATAAATATATGCCACAGGATACTGGGCGAGGAAGTACCATACCTTGAGTTAAAGAGGAAGAAGGGCTTCTTCGCAAAGCTTTTCGGGAAGAACTGAGCAGGAGGCGGTCATGTCATTTGGTGATTTTTTTAAGAGAAAGTCATCAGGCGAGACGGCAAAGGACAGGCTTAAGCTTGTGCTGGTGTCCGACAGGTCGGCCTGCTCGCCTGAGATAATGGAGAGAATAAAGAACGATATCATAGAGGTGCTGTCTAAGTACGTGGAGATAGACCAGGACGGGCTTGATATCAAGATAACGCAGTCTGAGGGCGACGGGCTCGACGAGAGAAGCGGTCCAGCTCTCTTTGCGAACATACCCATCAGGACTATCAGACAGAGGAACTGATATTATTAAGGAAGCCCGACATCTTTTGGTCAGGCTTCCTTTGTATAGAGGAGCATAAGAACATGGATATGAATGAAAAAGCACTGAAGCTTCATGAGGAGTGGAAAGGGAAGCTTTCTACGGAGGCGAAGGCTCACGTGAATACGAGGGAAGACCTTGCTCTTGCCTATACTCCGGGAGTGGCAGAGCCATGTAGGAAGATAGCTGAGGATAAGGAGCTTGCTTATAAGTATACGATGAAGCAGAACACTATAGCCGTGGTGTCCGATGGCTCCGCCGTGCTGGGCTTAGGAAACATAGGGCCCGAGGCTGCTATGCCTGTCATGGAGGGAAAGGCGGTCTTATTCAAGGAATTCGGAGGCGTGAACGCTGTCCCAATCTGCCTTGACACGCAGGATACGGATGAGATAGTAAAGGCTGTCACATGGCTTGCGCCGTCCTATGGCGGCATCAACCTTGAGGACATATCCGCTCCGAGATGCTTCGAGATAGAAAGAAGACTTAAGGAAACCCTTAAAATACCTGTCTTCCATGACGATCAGCACGGCACTGCGATAGTCGTGCTCTCAGCCATAATAAATGCGCTTAAGATCACGGGAAAGAAGAAGGAGGAATGCCGTATAGCCGTGAACGGCTCAGGGGCAGCGGGGATAGCGATAACAAAGCTTTTATTATCTTATGGCTTCAAGGATGTGATACTCTGCGACAGGAGCGGAGTCATAAGCAAGTCCCGCAATGAAGCCTCGCTTAACTGGATAAAGAAAGAAATGCTTGAGGTCACTAATCCGAGGGATGTGAGCGGAAACCTTGCGGACGCCATGAAGGGAGCGGATATATTCATAGGAGTGTCTGCGCCCGATTCCGTGACACAGGACATGGTGCGCTCCATGAATAAGGATGCGATAATCTTTGCAATGGCTAACCCCATACCGGAGATAATGCCCGATAAGGCGAAGGAAGCCGGGGCCAGGATAGTCGGCACGGGGCGTTCTGATTTCCCTAATCAGATAAATAATGTCGTGGCCTTCCCCGGCATATTCAAGGGAGCCTTAGAGGGAAGGGCGGAGCAGATAACCGAGGAAATGAAGCTTGCGGCAGCTGAGACTATAGCGTCTCTCGTATCTGACGAAGAGCTTAATGAGGACTTTATAATGCCGGAGGCCTTCGATCCGAGAGTGGCTGATGCTGTAGCTGAAGCCGTGAAGAAACACATATAGGACGGATGCGGCTGGCATAGAACGACCGGCTACTATCTTAGATTTGAGATTACATTTATTCTTGGACAGTTCTTATTTCAAGGAAAAGCCCCCTGCCAATGCTTACGTCATCAAGCAACACGGGAGCGGGGCTGAAGCCGTCCGCTGTTACGAACAGACCGTCATCGCTTACATCATATACGACCATCTGATGCCATCCGTACTTGGGATGACCGAAGAGCTCTATTAATAGGAAGCTTCCTTTTGATAAGATCCTTCTCGCATTTGAAGCGCTCAGAGTATGCCTCATTACAGGACGCAGCAGCGTATCTGCGCCAAGCTTCTTAAAAGCGGCCTTTACATAGAACCATAGGAAGAAGTCGGTTGTTCCGTATCTCCTGTTGTATACGAGGCGGTGCCTTCCAAGCGAGGCTACATTCTCGAATATATCCCTTACTTCATCGGACGTGAGAATCTGTCCTCTCTGAGACTGACGGGCAGTTACGATAAGATTGGTTATCGCCGTCGGTCCGCAGTGATTCCTATAAAAGCCCCTGCCGAATTCTCCCGTGCTGTGGAAGCTGTATGAGGGATTTATATTAAGACCGTCTGGCTGACTATGCACCTGCCTCGTATCTGCCGTGCGATTGGTATGGTGATTTATTTTTGTACTTGCATTATTCATGTCTTCGTTGTATCATACAAAAGATGTCAGGTCAAATTTTAATATTTTTCCGGGTATAAGGACTGTGTCTTATATCAAATCAAAATATATACCAGACAGAGATAATCAAATAGAGAAAACCAGAGATAAAAGCTACAGTAAACAAACTAAATATAAAAATAACGCAAAAAGGAAGGAGTTTATGAGAGAGAAATTAGCGACGCTGCCACTGGTGCAGCTAAAGGAGCTTGCGAAGTCACAGGGGCTTAAGGGAACCTCTACGATGAAGAAGGCGGAGCTTATAGAGCTGCTTGCCACTGAAGCTGAAAAGGAAGATGGGAATAAGCAGAAGGAGAGCCATGTAAAGCCTGCGGAGGATAAACGCGTAGAGCATGCAGGAGGAAAGCGCGAGCCGGTCGAGGCCTATGATGCGGACAGCTTTCCCGAGGATAAGGAGGATCTCGACTCCGGCATAGTGGCTAACGGTATCCTGGAGGTTATGCAGGACGGCTACGGCTTCATCCGATGTGAGAACTATCTGCCCGGTGAGAATGACGTATATGTGGCGCCGAGCCAGATACGTCGCTTCGGATTAAAGACCGGCGATATCGTGGTAGGAAATACGAGAATCAGGACCGGTAATGAGAAGTTTTCCGCCCTGCTCTATGTCAAGAGCATTAACGGCATGCATCCTTCAGAGGCAGCTACGAGATATAATTTCGAAGACATGACACCTATCTTCCCCAACGAGCGTATCCACCTTGAGATGGGAAATAATAATATCGCAATGCGCATAATGGATCTCATAAGCCCTATAGGAAAGGGACAGAGGGGAATGATAGTATCCCCGCCTAAGGCCGGCAAGACCACGCTTCTTAAAGCGGTGGCAAAAGCGGTAACAAGATGCAATCCTGAGATGCACCTTATCATCCTGCTCATAGACGAGCGTCCCGAAGAAGTCACGGATATAAAAGAATCAATACAGGGCAGTAATGTCGAGGTCATTTATTCTACCTTCGACGAGCTTCCCGAGCATCATAAGAGAGTATCAGAGATGGTGATAGAGAGGGCAAGAAGGCTCGTGGAATCGAGACGGGACGTTATGATACTCCTTGATTCGATAACGAGGCTTTCAAGGGCGTATAACCTTACCGTGCCGCCTTCAGGAAGGACGCTCTCCGGCGGTCTCGATCCTGCGGCGCTTCATATGCCTAAGAGATTCTTCGGAGCTGCGAGGAATATGAGAGAGGGCGGATCTCTCACGGTGCTTGCTACGGCTCTTGTAGATACGGGAAGCAAGATGGACGATGTAGTTTACGAGGAGTTCAAGGGAACCGGTAATATGGAGATGGTTCTTGATCGTAAGCTTCAGGAGAAGAGGGTATTCCCTGCTATAGATCTTGCTAAGTCTTCAACACGAAGAGACGACTTGCTTCTGTCTCCGATGGAGCTTGAGTGCATAGACATAGTAAGAAAGGCCTTTAATTCTATGAAGCCCGAAGAGGCTACGGATAAGCTGATAGACTTGTTCTCCCGTACTCACAGCAACCGTGAGTTCATAGAGATGGTTAAGAAGATGAGGTGGTATTAAAAGGGATTCTTTAATCCCTTTTAAATATATCCCTCGTATAGACCTTATCCTTTACATCATCAAGGCAGGAGTCATAGCGGTTAGCTATTATCGACCCGCTTCTTTTTTTGAATTCATCAAGGTCATTCACGACATAAGAGCCAAAGAAGGTCTCGCCGTCATTAAGCGCAGGCTCGTATATGATGACCGTGGCGCCCTTTGCCTTGATGCGCTTCATTATGCCCTGTATAGAGGACTGGCGGAAGTTGTCAGAGTTTGATTTCATGGTGAGCCTGTAAACGCCAACTACCACCTCATGCTCCTTATCCCTGCTCCATGAAGCGGAGTTATCGTACGCTCCGGCAATCTCAAGAACCCTGTCAGCGATATAATCCTTCCTTGTGCGGTTGCTGTCTACTATTGCCTGTATCAGATTCTCCGGCACGTCCTTGTAGTTAGCAAGGAGCTGTTTGGAATCTTTAGGCAGGCAGTATCCGCCGTAACCGAAGGATGGGTTATTATATTGATCTCCTATGCGGGGATCCAGGCATACGCCTTTTATTATATCTCCGGTCTCCAAGCCCTTTGTCTCGGCGTAGGTGTCGAGCTCGTTGAAATAGGAGACTCTTAGTGCCAGATAAGTATTTGCAAAGAGCTTCACGGCCTCCGCTTCCGTAAGTCCCATGATAAGCACAGGCACGTCTTCCCGGAGAGAGGCTTCCTTAAGCAGAGAGGCGAATTCCTCAGCGCGACTTTTTGATGTGTGCCGTGAAACCTCGCCTATGGAGTCACTTATTGAGGCATCGTCTGATATCTTGTCGTAGCCAACGATTATTCGGGAGGGATAGAGGTTATCATATAACGCCTTGGATTCTCTTAAGAACTCGGGACTGAATATGACCCTGTCCGTATTGAATTTTTTTCTTACGGACATAGTATAACCTACGGGTATCGTGCTCTTTATCACTATCGTACAGTGGTCATTTGACTTTAATACGAGATCTATTACTTCCTCCACATGCGAGCAGTCGAAGAAGTCTTTCTTTGGATCATAATTCGTAGGAGCAGAGACGATAACTATGTCGGCATCCTTGTATGCGCTTTTGGCATCAAGAGTTGCCGTGAGGGTTAACTCCTTTTCCGCCATGTATTTTTCGATATAGTCATCCTGGATAGGGGATATCTTATTATTTATCTTATCCACCTTATCCTGTATTATATCGACTGCCGTGACCTTATGCCTCTGTGACAGAAGGACTGCAAGAGACATTCCTACGTATCCTGTTCCTGCTACTGCGATGTTTTTCATTTCCGGTTAATTCCCTTTCTGTTTAATAAGTATCGTGGTAAACACCAGATAAATATTACCATAGCTTGACACTCTGCGTCATCTTATATACGCCGTCCTCTTCTGTTCCTACGAAGTCTACGGACATTCCTTTGGGGTCTTCTACGGAATTGAAGGCGTCACTCATATACTCGCTTTTAGCCCTTCCGTTCGCATAGGAACGCATGCAGCTATTATACACTTCCTTATCCGTAGTATAAAGGTCAAAGGAATAAGTGCCCTTTCCCTTCGACTTTATAGTATTAGTGCACTGAGTGAAATATTCTTCAAGGCTTCCCACATAGGTGCCTTCGGGAAGCTCGGAAGGATCATTACCTGAGTTTTCGTCCCTGTCTCCGTTGTCATCGCTTACCGTATCCTCCGGTGCCTGCTCTAAATGGCTGTACTGTCCGCCGTTACAGGCGGGAAGATATACCGAAAGACTCGTGCGTCTGTGGTCTTTATTGAACTCCGCATCAGAGAGATTGAAGTATTCGTACTGCCATGTCTGATCCGAGTCATCCCAGGTAGCATCCACATTGTAGTAGTCGCCACCAAGCTTTATGATGTTCCATGCATGAGGCTCGCCTGCTACGCCACGACAATAATAGCAGGGTATGCCAAGATTCTGCATTATATACTGGAAGCATCTCGCATAGCCTGCGCAGACCGTTGAATTATTCACGAAGCCGCTGTATGCGCTCTGATTCATCTCTGCCGATTTGCTGTAGGAGAAGCCGTCTAGGATGGTGTCATGGATAGCCTTTTCCTGCTCGTATTCGCTTCCATGGGCGGCATTCCCGATATTATTCGCCCCCTGGTCAAAGCTTGACGAGGAAGCATCTATGTCCTTTGCCGTGCGGTTGAAGGACAGCACGATCTCAAGGCATTCGCCGTTATTCCGGTAGCCTGCGGAGTATTCGGTATTAAGCCAGAAAAGCTCCGGATGGTCGTTAAATACTGCTTCGAATACATTCTTAAAGGATGCCCAGGGCATGCTTTTTTCTACGGCCTTGAAGTCGGGATTAAGCTCCATCGCATTGGCATATATTTGGCGATAGAGATGCTGCCCCGTATCATCCAGCATATGATAATAAGGATAAAACTCTTCGTCAAAGCTTAGATCATCTCCGGTAGGACCTGTCGATAAGTTAGTCTCTACTTCGTCCGCCTTGTCATCCTCCATCACATCATAAGTCCCGTGAGGCTCTGTAAATCCGGTCATGGACTTAAGCTCGCCGGGGACATTTGCCGGAGCATCCGTATCATCTGAGGCGTAAGAGCTTTCGATCCCACCTTTTAATCCTGATTCCGGCACGTTATCCGAGAAATAAGTGTCTGTTATTGCGGAATCGTTTTCGGATACCGTATCTTCCGAAACTGTATCCTCTGATATAGATGGCTCGGATGGCTCTGTCTCCGGTTCTCCGTCGGGCAAGGTAAAAATAGGGATTTCCGATGCCGTTTCTTCATTTGCGTCATGCTTAGTAAAGCCCTCGAAAAGATCGGGGCGCACAGCACTTAAGCCTATGATGGCACAGAGCATCAGTATCGCTCCGAGCAGACCTATTAAAATGCCTTTTACTATGTTCATAACAGGATTACCACTATTCAGTCGTTATAATTAGCAGCAAATCTCTTTGAGACTTTAGCTATCTGTGCGACTACGTCATCGGGACCTGTTATCTTCACGTCAGGACCGAGGCTCATTATCCAGCCGAAGAACTGATTGCTAACCGCCACGTCAACGGAGAGCCTGCTCCTGCCGGTTCCTGATTTTCTGAAAGAAATTTCCTTGCCAAAGCGGTCGATGAAGACCCCGCACATCTCATCGGGAAATTCGATGGTTACCTTTTTTATCTCTCCCATATACATGCCGAAGTTCATCTTTGAGTAGCTTGCCATATCGAAGTTCTTGAAAAGGCTCTGCCCCTCGCGCTTCTCGTCTATGATGTCGATCTGTCCCATCTTATCCACTCGGTAATGGCGCATCTCGCGACTTAAGTCGTCAAAGGCTATCATGTAATAATTCTCATCGTCCCAAGTGAGAGCCCATGGACTTACATAGAAGTAGTCTCCGCCGTGACGAGCGACGAGCCTCTTTGTTATATTCCATTTATAATATTTGAAGCGTATCTTGCGGTCGGTATTTATCGCATTATGTATGTCGTCCACATTGTAATAGATACTTTCGTTCATCGTCTTGATCCGGCCCTGGACATAGACCTGCCGTTGCAGCTCGTAAGCCTCGTTCTCGCTTGCGAGCATCTTTACTTTATTTATGAGCTGTCTTGATTTCTTCTCCGTGATGAATTTCGATGACTGAACGGCGTCTATCAAGAGCTTTAACTCTGGAAGCTCGAACTCCCTTCCGGCCACATGATACAGATGATCCCTGCCCTGCCTGTCGCAGAGCACCTCTATGCCGAAGCTTGTCATGTCCTCGAAGTCAGCGTAGATGCTCTTTCTCTCGGCGGTTATGTCGTAGAGCGAAAGCTCGTCTATTATCTGCTGCATCGTAAGACCATGCCTTTCGTCGGTCTTTTCAAGCATTATCTTCATAAGGTATGGAAGCTTTAGTTTCTGGTTTGAACTTTTCGGCATAGTCGCTAAATCCTTTCTGTCAAACAGGCTTTTCAAGCATTATACCCTCTTTCCCGTCGCGGCTCAAATAATTTGTTGTAAGTATTCCGTAAAAGCATTAAAATATGAATGTATGTGGATTGATACAATGCTGTATCGCAGGAATTATCGGAGAGGGCATATGGGATTTCTAAAGTGGGCTAAAGACGAGCTGGGCTTCAATAAGAGCTCTGAATACCAGCGGCGGTATCTGAATGAGACGAATATCCGCACTGCCATATATATGTCATTCATAGTCATGATACTTGAGCTTTGGATGTTAATACGTTATGTGGTGAAGCGGCCGGGGCTTACCTTTGTTGAGTATTTTGATGGAGAGACGAACTATCTTATATTCTTTACGGCGGCACTCGTGCTTATCATCTTCTCATTAAGATACAGCGGAAGAATAAAAAGCTCGCTTGCCACAAGGATAGTGGCGTCAGCGGCTCTAGCGCTTGATGTCGTAATGATAATACGTTTTATCTACAGGAGCGCAGGAGAGATAGCAGGCGGGACGTTGATATGGAGCATCAAGTATCATCTGGTCTTATTCGCTCTGTCACTTATGCTGCTATTGTACGAATTGCTGCTTGCAAGCAAGGATATGAAGAGCGACCTTTACGGACAGGCTATGAATGTCCTGTTTGCTCTTATCTGTTTAGGCTTCGGAGTAGAGACCTCGCTCTACGACTTAAGTAAATCAAGGCAGATACTCTGCTTCATCACGATGATGATCTTCGTGGTGTTCATGCTAATATGGAGACCTTATGTGTCCTTTGTGATACTGGGAGTCGCTTTTCTTTATTTCTATAAGCTGTGGCAGCCAATCCTTATGGCGCTTGACATAGCAAATGAAGGCAGGGTGTTAGAGGGCGATACTATTAACTATTTCATGCTTTGGATAGTCATGGTAATGGTGAGTATCAGCATATACCAGCAGAGGGTTCATGAGGCAAAGAAGGACGAGGGGCTTTTAGAGGCGAATGAGAAGCTAGAGCGGGTCGCAGTAGAGGACGACTTGACAGGCATCAATAATATGTTTTATTTCAATCAGGAAACTGAAAAGATGCTTAAAGACCCCGAAGTAGATATAAGCCGTAAAGTGTTCTTATTCCTTAATGTCGAGAACTTCAAGACTTATAACGACCAGTTCGGCTATCAGGCAGGAAATGAATATCTGACGGCGCTTGCACTCCTGATATGCGATGTCTTCCCTGATGATGTAGTGGCGAGGCAGTCGGATGACCATTTCGTCGTCTTCACGGATATCGACAAGATTGAGGAGAAGACGGAGCTCGTACGGGGCAGGGTAAAGGGCAATGAGTCCGAGGTTTACTTGGAGCTTAAGGTCGGGGCGTATCTTCCCAAGAGCCGTGACACGGATCCGAGGGTTGCGATAGACTGCGCAAGATACGCTTGTTCGCTTATTAAGAATAAATTCGGCAGGAACTATATGGAATATAATGAGGACGTGGATTCCGAATTCCATAAGAGGCAGTATATAGTGAATCATATAGACCGCGCCGTGCAGAATGGCTATATCAAGGTCTATTATCAGCCTGTGGTATGGTCTGACAGCAAGCAGCTTTGTGGTTGTGAGGCTTTAGCCCGCTGGGACGATCCGACCTATGGCTTCTTGTCACCGGGCGTATTTATTCCTGTGCTTGAGGAATACAGGCAGATACACAAGCTTGATGCATGTATTTTCGAGCAGGTCTGCAAGGATATGAGGGAGGGACTTGACGCTGGCAGGAAGATAGTGCCTGTATCGCTTAACTTCTCAAGGCTTGATTTCGAACTTATGGACGCTGTGGGGCTTTTAGAAGAGCTTGTCAGCAAGTATGATATACCGAAGGACTTCGTACACGTCGAGATAACTGAGAGCGCCCTTATGGAGAATATGGGAGTGCTTGAGGAAGCGATGACGAAGATAAGAGAAGATGGCTTTGCTATATGGCTTGACGACTTCGGTGCGGGTTATTCTTCATTTAACGTACTTAAGGATTACAGCTTTGACGTGCTTAAGATTGATATGACCTTCCTCAAGGGCTTCGAGAAGAATGAGAAGTCTCCTATAATCCTCAATGCGATAATAAGGCTTGCCGAGAGCATAGGTATGATGTCGCTCACGGAAGGCGTGGAGACCGAGGAGGCGGCGGAGTTCTTAGAGAAGGCAGGCTGCGGGAGGCTGCAGGGCTACCTCTACGGCAAGCCCATGCCCATAGAGGAGCTTAACGGCAAGATAAACGACGGGACTTACGTGGTGTCGGAGAGGCTGATCTGAGGGGTTGTTTTATACTTTCGCAATTTATGCTAATATAAAAGCAGTATGCATACGAAAACTGTCATTACAATCGTATATGCTTTATCAGCTGCCTTATTCCTTAGCGGGTGTAATTATAAGCCGCCTTATCAGCGCGGTTATGATGAGGGGTATGCCGCAGGTATTGAGGCTGCGGGCGGAGAGACTGCAGAGACAGAGACAGGGGCGGACGGAGAAGATGATGATTCTGAACAGACAACAAGGAGTGCCCTGCCTTCTTTGATTTCGTCTGAATCAGATGACGAGGATGATGAATCCGTTTCGTATGAAGAAGAAGCAGACAGCCCTTCTGAAAACAATGCATCAGAGGAGGAGGCTGACGGCAGCTCTACGGATGCTGAGGTTCTGGGCGAGGGCTCAGAGCCTTCGGAAGCTGATGCTTCAAGTGGTGGCGGTGCAGGCATACCTGACGGCAGGATAATATCGGCGGAGGCAGTGAATGAGGCTTTGTACTCACATCCGGAGGTAATTGACGGGCTTAGGGAGATATATCCCGATGCAGCTATCTTCGGGGAGTTCGTGGGAGATTCTGAGACAAACCTTCTGCACAGGGTGGACGGGCCGCATTTTAGCGAGCTTGGATACGATACGATAGTGGTATTCGATGGTTCCATGTCATTGCAGGACATACTTAATGAAGGGTTCTATACTAAGTGTGATTGTATAGATAACTGATTTTTATAAAAAAATCAGTTATCGTATTTGACCAGCCGACCGGCATGCCGGTCGGCGTGTTCTGCGGAACGCAGAATTTCAGAACGCATTTTCTATTTGCGTTCTGAAAGTCGTAAAATAGGGAGAAAATATGTCAAAGCTTTATTTCAGATATGGAGCTATGGGCTCGTCTAAGACTGCCAATGCGCTTATGGTGAGATATAACTACGAGGAGAAGGGTAAGAATGCTATCCTTTTAAAGCCTATGCTCGACAACAGGGATGGCGAGAAAGTCGTGAAATCAAGGATGGGACTTGAGTATCCGTGTGAGTTTGTCGAGGAATTCTTAGAGCGCACTGAGAATAAAAAAGATTGGAGCGAAATCGATGCCATAATCGTGGATGAAGCACAGTTCCTTACGGCGGAGCAGGTGGAGAGATTCTCGGACATAGTGGATTATGGCGGAGTGCCTGTCATCTGTTATGGACTGCGTACTGATTTTGCAAGCGTCCTTTTTCCAGGTTCGATGAGGCTTATGGAGCTTGCGGATAAGATAGAAGAGATCCCTACGGTCTGCTGGTGCGGAAAGAGGGCGCACTTCAACGCCCGTATTGCTGACGGTAAGATAGTCAGGGAAGGCGAGCAGGTCTTCATAGGCGCGAATGAAAGCTATATATCACTTTGCCGGAGGCATTTCAAGGAGGGTAAGCTGGGACTTAATGCCACTTGACAAAAAGTAGTTTCAATCATACCATGTTGAAGTCAAAAATAGCGTAAATACGCTAAATTATGTAAACATACATAGGAGGAAAGAAATGAAAAAGAAGCTAATAGCAATGGTACTTGCTGCTTCAATGGTTCTGTCTCTTGCGGCTTGCGGATCATCGGCTGCTGATACGGCAGCTCCTGCGGCAGCGGACACAGAGGCGGCTGCCGATACGGCTGCAGCGGATTCATCCGCTGACACGGCTGCGGCAGACACTGCATCCGGTGGCAGCACGACGGACGTGGCGTTCGTCACCGACGTAGGAAACATCGACGATCAGTCATTCAACCAGTACACCTGGGCGGGCGTACAGCAGTTCTGCGCAGACAACGGTCTCACAGCTAACTATTACAAGCCTTCAGAGGATTCTGACGCAGCCCGCGTGGAGCAGATGGATAATGCTGTAAAGGACGGTGCGAAGGTAGTCGTCATGGCAGGTTATCTCTTTGCTGCGGCACTTGAGGAGGCGCAGGCTAAGTATCCTGATGTATCCTTCCTCGCACTTGACGTATCTACAGGAGACCTCGCTTCCCCTGCGAAGAATACGGCTCTTATCACCTATAAGGAAGAGCAGGCAGGTTATCTTGCAGGCTATGCGGCAGTGACTGACGGCTATAAGGAGCTTGGCTTCCTCGGCGGTATGGCGGTTCCTGCTGTTATCCGTTACGGATACGGCTTCGTACAGGGCGCTGAGCAGGCTGCAAAGGATACGGGCGCATCTGATGTGCATATCAAGTATTGGTATTCAGGATCTTTCGTAGCTACCGATGATATCAAGGCTAAGATGGACAGCTGGTATTCAGAGGGCACAGAGGTAGTATTCGCCTGCGGCGGTTCTATCTGCAACTCCTGTCTTGCTGCTGCACAGGCAAATAACGGCAAGATGATCGGCGTTGACGTGGATCAGTCAAATCTCGATCCTTGCGTCATCACATCAGCTATGAAGGCTCTGTCTAATTCCGTTATCGTTACTCTTACGGACGCTAAGGCTAACGACTGGAAGTTCTCTGACGCTTATGCAGGCAAGGAGACGACCCTTGGAGCTGCTGAGGACTGCGTAGGTCTTCCTATGGAGAGCAGCGTGTTCACGACCTTCAATCAGGAGCAGTATGACAAGCTCTTCGCTTCACTCGTAGACGGCTCTCTCGTAGTTGACAACAGCTTCGACACCGAGAAGACTCCTGCAGTATCAAATGTAAGCGTTGATTATCAGGAGTAAAAAAGTAGTTTAAGAAGTAAAGAAATAATTGAACTCCCGGATGGCAGATGTGCCGCTCCGGGAGTTCCTTTATGACTATTGATTTCTAATCCATGAGTGCTTTTACTACGTTTATGCCGGCCGCCATCTTTTTCAGATTGGCGAGGTCTTTTTTCATGTAGCCCTCAAGCTGGGAGACTTCATCGTCCGTGAAGCCTTTGTTCTTCGTGATAGCGCAGTCGGGGATAATGCCTTCTGCGGACCTTGCTCCGTCCGTAAAGGACACATAAGCAAGCTTCTTGCCGTCCTTGCTGCATATCCCCGATACTTTTATATCTACCGCACCGTTACTCATATGCTTCTAAATCATGTCGTTGGTTTATGTCAACCAAAATATCGACTGGCTCATTCGTAGATCGGCTCGAAGTCCTCGGCAGGATGACCGCACAGAGGGCAGGTATAATCCTTTGGAAGCTCGCTTCCCTCATACACGTATCCGCATATCTTGCACTTCCAGCCTACGATCTTCTTGCCTGCGTTCTCATTCTTTGCAGCATCGGGCTTCGGCTTAACCCTTGCCTGATAGTCCGCATAGGTGAGAGGCTTCTTGTCATTAAGGAGCTTCGCATCTACGATCTCTGCTATGAAGAGAGTGTGGCTTCCGAGGTCCGTGCTGTCTAATACCTTGCAGCTAATGACAGAGCAGGCATGGTCTGTCAGATATGGGATTTGGTTTATGTCAACCGAGAGTTTGTTAAGGTCGAAATCTCCCGTGAATTTATCCACATCCCTTCCCGACTGCATGCCAAAATGCTTTATGGTGTCAAAGTCGCAGGTTTCGTCTAAAAGCGTGAGAGCGAAGACACCGCTCTTTTTTATCAGCTCGCAGGTGTAGTTCGCATTGATGCAGGATATTGCTACCCTCGTGGGACTGTTTGCCACCTGCATGCAGGTGTTGGTGATGCAGCCGTTCACCTTGCCGTCCTGCTTTGTAGCAAGCATGAAAACTCCGTAGGATAAGTTGTATAAAGCCTTGTTGTCCATATTGATACCCCCTTTTTGGTTTTACATATACGGATATTGATTTTTTGATAAAAATCAATATCCTATAGTATAATCGAAATTGATATTTTAATAAATGGTTTTATTTTGGGGGCGATATGAAATTCAACGGAATGAAGAAGGTCCATGAAGGAAAATTCATAGCACGATATGATGTGTCGTACACTACGGAACAGGGGCATGAGAAGATATATGAGATGATAAGTCGTAATAAAGATATGCACACACTTGAAGACCTGAATAACCCCAATGTCGAGGCGGTGGTGCTGGTCATATTTGATGAGAAGCATGAAAGAGTGCTGCTTGATAAGGAGTTCCGCCTTGCTCCGGGTTGCTTCGTGTATAATTTCCCCGCAGGGCTGATAGATCCCGGAGAGACGCCTGAGCAGACTGCGAAGAGGGAACTTTACGAGGAGACGGGGCTTGAACTTGTGAGCGTAGAGGACGTGATAGGGGAGAGCTATTCGGCAGTAGGGTTTTCCAATGAGAAGAACCTTACGATAGTGGGCACGGCAAGAGGTGAGTTCCGCCATGACAATGAATCCGAGTTCGAGGAAATAACCTCTGCATGGTACACGAAATCCGAGATAGCCGAATTATTGAAAAAATACCCTTTCGCAGGCAGGACACAGGCATTTTGTTACATGTTTAGCAATGCGTAGCATTGCGATTTACGTAGAATGTTTTTTGGGATAAAATAGAATATATTTTTTTGGGGGGAGGTACGAGGTGGCTTCGGATTATGTGATTGAGATGCTCCATATCACGAAGGAGTTCCCGGGCATAAAGGCGAATGACGATATCACGCTCCAGCTGAAGCGGGGCGAGTTACACGCACTGCTCGGTGAGAATGGAGCGGGCAAGTCTACACTTATGAGCGTTCTTTTCGGTCTGTATCAGGCGGAGCAGGGCACGATCAAAAAGGATGGTAAGGAGGTCCAGATAAAGGATCCGAACGATGCCAACAGGCTTGGCATCGGAATGGTGCATCAGCACTTCAAGCTCGTGGAGTGCTTCTCGGTGCTTGACAATATCATCCTTGGTGTCGAGGATACAAAGCATGGTTTCTTACAGAAGGACGAGGCGAGGCGCAAGGTCATGGCGCTTTCCGAGAAATATGGGCTTAGGGTTGACCCCGATGCTTTAGTGTCCGATATATCGGTCGGCATGCAGCAGAGGGTTGAGATCCTGAAGATGCTTTACCGCGATAATGAGATACTCATCTTTGACGAGCCTACTGCGGTGCTGACTCCTCAGGAGATAGACGAGCTCATGGAGATAATGAGGGGCTTCAAGAATGAGGGCAAGAGCATACTCTTTATCACGCATAAGCTTGCGGAGATAATGGCGGTCGCCGACAGGTGTACGGTGCTTCGCAAGGGTAAATACATGGGAACCGTGGACATCTCAGGCACGACGCAGGAGGAACTGTCTAAGATGATGGTCGGGCGTGACGTAAGGCTCACCGCTGATAAGAAGCCCTGTAAGACCGGGAACGTGATACTTTCCGTGAAGGATCTCGTCATTCCGAGCCGTACCCATAATAATAACGCCGTGAGGGGAGTTTCCTTCGACGTGAGGCAGGGAGAGATCGTCTGCGTGGCAGGTATAGAGGGCAACGGACAGACTGAGCTCATATACGGCATCACAGGATTAGAAAAGGTGATATCAGGTAATATTACCCTTAAGGGCAAGGACATAACCCATGCTCCGATCAGGGAAAGGTCGATGGACGGCATGAGCCATATACCTGAGGACAGGCATAAGCATGGCCTTATCCTTGATTACACGCTGGAGCAGAACCTCGTGCTTCAGAGGTACAGGGAGAGCGCTTTCCAGAATAAGGGAGTTATAAAAGCCGGGGAAGTCAGGAAATATGCGGACAGGCTTATAGAGGAGTTCGACATACGTTCGGGGCAGGGTCCTGTGACTATCGCCCGTTCGATGTCCGGCGGTAATCAGCAGAAGGCTATAATCGCCCGCGAGATAGATAAGCAGCCTGAGCTTTTAGTCGCGGTACAGCCGACTAGAGGACTTGATGTAGGAGCCATAGAGTATATTCATGAGCAGCTCATAAAGGAGCGTGACAACGGCAAGGCCGTGCTTTTAGTGTCGCTGGAGCTTGACGAGGTCATGAATCTGTCTGACAGGATACTTGTCATGTATGAGGGTGAGATAGTCGGTGAATTCGATCCTAAGCAGACTACCGTGGAAGAGCTCGGACTCTACATGGCGGGAGCTAAGAGACAGGACGGGAAGGAGGCTAAGGCATCATGAGCGAAAAGAAAAAGCTTTCTGAGAATCAGATGTTCATAAGCGTCCTGGCATCTGTCGTATCCATAATCATAGGACTGATCTTCGGGTTCATACTTCTTATGATACTTAATCCCTCTAAGGCGGGGATCGGGATAAATGCGATGATGACAACGGGCTTCTCGTCGCTTGATCAGTTCGGGAAGGTGCTTTATCAATCGGCTCCTCTCATGCTCTGCGGTCTTTCGGTCGGCTTTGCGTTTAAGACCGGAATGTTCAATATAGGAGCGACGGGGCAGTACACGATCGGCGCTTTCTGCGCATTGGTTGGCGGAATCGCATGGCAGCTTCCGTGGTGGGTATGCCTTATCCTTTCGTTTATAGGCGGAGCCATATGGGGCATCTTCCCGGGACTTTTCAAGGCTTTATTCAATGTGAATGAGGTCATCACATCGATCATGTTCAACTGGATAGGGATGTTCCTCGTGAATCTCCTGCTTGCGAATATGCCGATAATGCTTGCGTCCGCATGGGGAGCGAGTAATTCCGACAGGACGGCGGCTCTTTCACAGGCAAATCCCGGAGCTATCATACCCAAGGGCGGATTGGACAGGCTCTTCGGTAATTCGAGCTGGATAAACATAAGCGTCTTTATAGCGATAATAGTCGCCATTATCTGCTGGTTCATCTTAGAGAAGACGACCTTCGGATATGAGCTTAAGGCCTGCGGCTTTAATAAGGAAGGCTCAAGGTATGCGGGAATAAACGCAAACAGGAATATCGTTCTTTCAATGATAATCGCAGGCGCATTATCAGGACTTGGCGGAGGGCTTTATTATCTTGCGGGCACGATACAGTACGTGCTTGAAAAGAAGACTTTAGCCATGGGCTTTAACGGAATACCCGTAGCCCTGCTTGCTAACTCGAACCCGATAGGGACTATATTCTCGTCCTTATTCATAAGCTACATACAGGTCGGCGGCTCCGCTATGCAGCCTAACTTCTCATCGGAGTCAACAGACATAATCATAGCGGTCATCATCTATCTGGCCGCGTTCGCACTGCTTATGAGAGGACTTATAGTAAGGATAATGAAGGGCGGAAAATCCCGTGAGACAGCGGTTACGGAGAATGCTGCAAATGTGACGGCAGATAAGGCGGACAGCATGGATAAGGACGATAATAAGGAGGCGAAGGCATGAACATACTGGCGAATATAATCTCACTTACTATAGTCTTTGCGGTGCCATTGATGCTTGTAGCCCTTGGTGGTATGTATTCGGAGCATTCGGGGGTTATAAACCTTGCTTTAGAGGGTATCATGGTGATAGGTGCTTTGTGTGCATGCTTTACATTGCAGTCCTTTGATAAGAGTGGCTTCGGACCTGCGCATCCTCAGCTTTCCATGCTCATAGCCATAATAGTTGCGGCATTTACAGGCATGGTGTTTTCGATACTCCTTGCTTTCGCTGCGATAAACCTGAAGGCGGATCAGACGATAGGCGGTACTGCGCTTAATACCTTCGCTCCCGCCTTTGCAGTGGTTGTGACGTGGGCTGTACAGGGACAGGGGCTGACTACGATACAGATACCAAGCTGGATAAGGATAACTCAGGCGAATTTCGGGTTAGAGGCAGGCAACGGCTTCTGGGATATGCTTATATTCAAGTACTTCTACCTTACGACTCCGATAGCTATAGTGCTTTTCTTCGCCGCATGGATACTTATGTATAAGACGAAATTCGGATTAAGGCTTCGTGCCTGCGGTGAGCATCCTCAGGCAGCGGATTCTGTGGGTATAAACGTCTACCGTATGAGATATGCGGGAGTCCTTATCTCAGGCTTCCTCGGCGGCATAGGAGGCATAGCCTACACTATAGCCGTGGGATCAGGCTTTAATTCAAGCGTCGGCGGTTACGGCTTCCTTGCTCTTGCGGTTATGATCTTCGGCAACTGGAAGCCGGTGCAGATACTTGGTTCTGCGGTTTTCTTCGCACTTTTTAAGGTGGTAGCCGCATATAATCAGTCGATACCCTTTTTGCCGAAGTTTGAGGGAATGAAGGATCAATCGTCGCTTTATCAGATGCTTCCGTACATCGTGACGATGATAGTGCTCATATTCACATCGAAGCACTCGCAGGCACCGAAGGCGGAGGGCATACCGTATGATAAGGGAAGCAGATAAAAGTCATAGTTTACTGCCGGAATTTTTGAGCTGACGAAGGTATGGGTGCTTTAAGGGATTTCTTTAACCCGAAGAAGAAAATTGAAATAAAGGGTATGGCAGATAACTTTTATGCTACATCTGATTGTGATGGGTGCGGAGAGTGTTTTAGGAAATGTCCTACGGGTCATATAAAGATGATAGACGGCAGGCCTGACTGGGGGAAGCCGTGTCTTATGTGCGCCCAGTGCGGTACGGTGTGTCCGAAGGGAGCGATAAGGTATGGGAAGAAAGCGGTGGAATAACGTTTGGTAAGTGATTACACGCAGAAGTATCTTTAGCCTACGGGAGTGTACACCAGGTTTTCCTTATTAATAGTGATAACAGAGCTTGTCATGTCTGTCAGACTCTTCTTTATTTCCTCGAATGAAGCCTCGGGGCAGGCAAGCTTGTATTCGACCTTATCTGTATAGATGGCGTCGAGCTTCGTGATGCCTTTATTTGACAGGAAATGGTCTATGGAGCCTGTGAAGGTGTAATCAAATATTATGCCAAACTGCTGCATGAGCGTCATTTCGGATATTACGGAGTCAGATAAAGCGGCTTTTGCGGCATCGGTGTAGGCACGCACGAGACCGCCTGTGCCAAGCAGCGTGCCACCGAAATATCTCGTGACGACAAGACATACATCCTTAAGCCCTGCACCTGTAAGCACTTCGAGTATAGGAGCGCCGGCAGTGCCCGACGGCTCACCGTCATCTGACGAGTGTATGATATCCGGAGCGCCGTCTATGCCTCGGATTATATAAGCACTGCAATGGTGCTTCGCATCGTGATATTTCTTCCTCTCGCCTTGAATCAACGCTTCCGCCTCTGATACCGAGGACACTGCCCTGATAATCCCTATGAACTTTGAGCGCTTTACCTCAACAAGAGAATCCCCACCCTTGGTGACTGTACTATAATTCATGTATTCGATTATAAAACATTTCGCTTATTTCTAAAAGCGTGGTAAAATGGCACATTATAGGGAAAAGCCTGAGTTCCGAAGTTTAATATAGCACCAATCATCCGCAACCCGTTGTGGTATGCGGAAATTTTTTGTCAACATTTTGTATTTTATATATGGCACGATATGGCACGATGTGGTATAATAGTTATATATATGCGGAGGTGTCCTATGTATCTGAACAAACTCAAGAAGCCTAATGGCGACATTTACCTTTCGATCAGAGAGAAATATCACATTCCAAAAGTCGGCTCACGTGAGCGTACCGTTGAAAGCATTGGCTATCTCAGCAAACTAAAAGAAACCATGGAGGATCCAATCGCCTACTATACCCAGTACGCTAAGGAACTCACAGAAAAAGCCAACGCTGAAAAAAGTGTCAGCATATCCATCGACATGAAATCTACTATGGATGTTGGAACAAATGACGTCAGAAATGTAGGTTATGGAATCCTGAAAAATATCTACAAGGAACTGGAGATCGATAAGTTCTGGAACTGGAAGACCCGTGGCCGCAAGATGAAATTCAGCACGGATCAGATAATGAAACTGCTCACATTTTCAAGAGCACTTAATCCTGGATCAAAGCGCTATACATTGAACAGTAAGGATTTCTTTTTTGAGCCCTTCGATGACTGTTCACTTGATGACATATATCATGGGCTTGATATTATCGCACAGAATAAGGATGACCTGCAGAAATGGGTTTATGACCACTCACAGAAAATCCATGAAAGGGATATGTCAGTCTCATACTTTGACTGCACCAACTATTACTTC